>JAITTX010000158.1 GCA_031286755.1 Paraburkholderia sp. | reverse complement strand
CCGCTGCTCGGGCGGCGCGGCGGGATCGGGCTCGTCCGGCAGCGTTTCGGCGGGCGCTTCGCGGCGGCCGCGCAGGCGGTCGTAGCAGAGATTGAGCGCGACGCGATGCAGCCACGTGTCGAACTTCGCCTCGCCGGTGCGCCAATGCGGCGCCTGCTTCCAGGTGCGCACGAACGCTTCCTGGGCCACGTCTTCGGCTTCCATGCGGTCGCCGAGCATGCGCGTGGCGAGCGCGATGAGGCGCGGCAGCTTGTTCAGGACGAGCGTGCGCACCGCGCCGGCGTCGCGTGCGCCTACGCGCGCGACGAGTTCCGCGTCGGGGTCGCGCTCGCTCAAGGCGCTGCACCGTGCCGGCGCGCTTGCAACCGCACCGGCGCTGCGCGTCCGCGCAGCCGTGTTGGTGGCTGTGCTTGCGCCCGCGCTTGCGGCGACCGTTGCCCGCTCTTCGGACGCGCATCCGGGGTGTGCGAACGCGGTGGCTCGTGCCGCGCGAGTTTCATCGTCGTTCCCTCCTCGGGCGTGCGCCGGTTCGCGAGCGTTCAATATACGACGACCGCGGGCCGGTAGTACGCCGGCCGCGCGGGCTCCACGATGCAGCCGGCGAGTAGGGTCGCCGCAAGCATGAGTAAAACGAGTGTTTTCATGATCGTGCCGGGTATCGGTCGAATATGGGGCGAATGCGGGTCGAATACGTTTGCACGCGAGCTATGCATCGGGCGGACCCGATTCGCGACGGTGCGGGCTCAGGCCCAATGTCCCCGCACCCAGCGCCAGTTCGGACCGCGCGCGGCCCAGTGCCCCGGCACCCAGCGGTAGCCCACGCGCACCGGCTGCCAGTGGCCCGGCCCCCACAGATAAGCGCCGCGCTCCCAGCGCCAGTGCCCGGGGTCCCACACATAGCCGGCGCGCGGCGGCGGCACGACTTCCACGCGTGGCGGCGGCGGCGCGTGCTGCGCGATGATGATCGTCTGTGCACATGCACACGTGCTGGCGAGCGTCAGCGCGGCGGCGGCGAGCAGCGAATGAAGCGGCTTGCGAGACATGGAAGCTCTCCCGTTGTTCATGGGCACGCGCGGCCCTTATGCACATTGAACGGAGATGGCGGGGCCAATCCGTCGCGAGAAAGCGAAATTTTTCAGGGGGTGTACAGCGCGTATTCGGCTTGCTGATAAAAGCGCACGGGCGCGAACGCGAAGCGCTTCAGATTGCCTGCATTAATGGCTTCGGAGTCTTTTCAGGCCACGGAATATTCGCAGGCGGGGCGTAATTGACTCGAATCCAGCAATAATCTAATGCGCCGATTCGATTAAGACGTCGCGTGATTGCCACACGGCCATGACATTCCAATGACACGGATGATTAGAGATTTTCCTTTCCACGCAAGGTTTTACGGCTGAAATCCCCGATATTTCCATATTCTGCAATTGTCTGTTCCAGAGCGCGGGCATGTCGTTCCCAATGCATTGGCACTTAAACTTCGCTCCGAGATTGCCGGGGTGGTTCCAATACCCGGGCCACTTCAGCGCTGTCTGAATGTCACAAGGGAAAGTCATGAAGCACACTTTGATTATCGCGGGCGTCCTGAGCGCGTTCGCAGTTTCGGCTCACGCACAAAGCAGCGTCACGCTGTACGGTTCGCTGGATGCGGGTATCGTCTACGCGAACAACGCAGGCGGCCACGCCGCATGGAACCAGGGCAGCGGCGCCCTGTCCGACACGTACTTCGGCCTGAAGGGCAGCGAAGACCTGGGCGGCGGTCTGCATGCGATCTTCACGTTGGAGAACGGCTTCAACCTGAACAACGGCCGTGACACCGAAGCCGGCACGATGTTCAACCGCCAGGCTTATGTCGGTCTGAAGAGCGACCAGTACGGCGCGCTGACGCTGGGCCGCCAGTACGACTCGATGGTCGACTACCTGTCGCCGCTTTCGGAAGCGGGTTCGGGCTTCGGCAACAACATGGCCGCTCACCCGTTCGACAACGACAACCTCGACCACTCGTTCTCGATCAAGAACTCGGTCAAGTACTCGAGCGCCAACTACGCCGGCTTCAAGTTCGGCGGCCTGTACGGCTTCAGCAACGACGCTGGCCAGTTCGCGAACAACCGCGCATGGAGCCTGGGTGCATCGTACGGCAACGGCCCGCTGAACTTCGCGGCTGCTTACCTGCAGATGAACAACTCGCGCACGAACAGCAACGCGAATGGTGCGAACTCGGCAGGCAGTGGCAACAACTTCAACCTGTCGGCTGAAACGCAGCGCACCTTCGGTGCGGGCGTGAACTACACGTACGGCCCGGCAACGGTGGGCTTCGTGTGGACCCACACGCAATACCAAGGCCTGATCGCTGGCGGCCAGGGCGGCGACACGCAAATCGCGTTCACGCAGCCGAACACGGGCCTGCGCCTCGACAACTTCGAGCTGAACGGCGCCTACGCACTGACGCCGGCTTTGAGCCTGAACGCCTCGTACACGTACACGGACGGCAAGCTCACGAGCAACGTTGGCTCGGCTGATCCGAAGTGGCATACCGTTTCGCTGCAAGCCGACTACTCGCTCTCGAAGCGCACCGACGTCTACGTCGAAGGCGTTTATCAGCACGCTTCGGGCCAGCTGAACGGCGTTTCGAACGTGGCCATGATCAACACGCTGTCGCCGTCGACCACGCCGAATCAGGTCGCCGCAACGGTGGGTCTGCGTCACCGCTTCTAATCGAAGCCCGATCGTCCGATCGGAATCCGGCAAGGCTAGGGGGCGGATCGGCCGTTCCGCTCCCGCGTCTTGCGGCAAAAGCATGGCCGGCCCGCCGTGCGAAATGCGCTCACGAGGCGTGTTTCGCACGGCGGGCCGGTTGCATTTCTCAGGCTCCCGATGCGTGGATTCGATTCGTTTGGTCTGCGAATTACCGGATGACTGTTTCCAGCGTTTCGAACGCCGCGCGGTAGCGGCGCGCGAGGTCGTCCGCCGTGTAACGCAGCAATGCCGCGTCCGCACCCAGCGCGGTGCCGATTGCTTCGGCGAGTTCATCTACGTTCGCCGTTTTGGCGATTTCGCCGGGCTCCCACGTGGCGGCGAAGGCGGCCTGCTTGGGCGATTGCATCGCGTCTTGCGCATGAACGATATTGATGCGAGGCCGGGCGAAGGCCATCGCGACGATCCTGCCGTGCAGGCTGCTGCCGCAAAAGAGGCGGCTGTGCGCGATCAGCGCGCAGATATCCCAGAGATTCAGCGAGGTGAACACGCTGAACGGTGTGCCGTCGAGGCGCGCGCCAAGGCGGCCGTAGACGTCGAGATCGTCGTGCCAGGGCGCGGCGCCGGCGCGAAACAGCACGATGCCCAATCCCGTCGACCGCGCCGCCCGTGCCATCTCGCGCGCGAGCCCATCCAGCGTGGCGTCGTCGCCGAAGCTCGCATCGAACTGGACTGCCGCGTAGCCGTGCGGGAACGTCTGCAATACAGTTCTCACGGCTTCCTGCGCGGCGTGGCTTCTGATCCGCGCGCCAAACAATCCGGCCACCATGACGGCGGGATCGGGTATGAGTTGAGCGTGGATGCCGTGCGCGCGCAATTGATCCCGTGTTCTGCTATCGCGCACGCTCAGATGATCTGCATGCCTGAGCTTTTCGAACACTTCCGCCTTGAAAGGCGCGTCGCGGCGATCGAGACTCGTGCCGCCAATCGCATGGAACGAGAGCGTATCGATTCGCGCCTGTGCGAACGCCGCTCTGGAGAGCACGTAAGGCGCGCGTGCCGCCACGCCAACATGTGCCCGCGCCCACGCCAATGGATCGTCTTGCCATGCCTTTTCCTGCGCGATTAGCGCTTGCGCGCCGCCAGGTGGCGCGAGCATGACCGCGGCTTCCCATGCATCGCAGGTCAGCAGTTCGCCGCCTGCGTGCACGATATTCAGCGGTATATCGCGCGCGGCGGCATCGAGTGCACCGAACGCGCGCACGGCGTGGCCGCCGCAGGCGCGCAGATCGCGTGTCGCGAGCCCGGCGTGGCACACGGCGCGCGGCGCGAGCATGCGCTCCAGGACGTGCGCAAACAGCAGATCGCCGAGATTGTGGCGGTCGAACGCGCCGAACAGAACCGTGCGCGCCGGCGTATCCGGATGAGGTGGCATGGGCGAGCCCCGGCGTCATGACGGCGCGGCCGTGCGGCCGTGCCGAAAGACTATGGTACTGCGCCCATGGCGTTACGGTACGCCGGAAAACACCATGCCGCGCGCGTCAGAACTTCACGCGCATGCCCGCCGCGACCACGGCCTGCGTGTCGCTCGACGAAGCCGCGAGGTTGTAGATCGAGGCATTGCCCAGCACGGGAATGCCGTTCGCACCCGAGACGCGCTGATAGACGCCTTCGAGATACAGGTCGGTGCGGCGGCTGAGCGCGTAGTCGGCTTGCAGCATGAACTGGTTCCAGTGCGGCGACGCATTGCCGGCAGCGCGGCTCAGCGAGCCATCGGTATAGACATACGAGCCGCCCAGGCTCAATTGCGGCGTGAGCTGGTAGCGCCCGTTCAGTTCATAGTTGTTGAACGTGAGGTAGCTGGCGTTGAACGCGTTGAGCGAGCCGCCCTGCATGATCTGCGTGGGCGCTCCGATCATCGTGCGCGTGAACACGAGGCCGACCTTCGCCGCGCCGATGGTGTAGCTGCCGCCCGCGCCCAGCGTGCGCGTGCGCGCGGAGACGAACATCGGGTCGTTGTCGGTGCCGCTGCCCGCGGATAGCGCCCCGCCCGTGGTCGTGCCCGGCTCGTTGCCCTGGAAGTACGCCACGGCAAGGTTGATTGGGCCGCCGTGCCACGAAGCGCCGAACGTATAGGCGTTGTTGTTCGAGAAGCCGCCGCCCTGGTTGCTGAACGCATAGGCCGCCTCGGCCTGGAAGCCTGCGTAGGTCGCGCTGCGCAGCTTCACGGCGTTGTTCATGCGCACGTCGTTGTTGAGGTTGTCGTTGTCGAACGGGTGGTCGGCGATATTGCCGCCGAAGCCGGAGCCCGTGGCCGACAGGGGCGCGACCATGTCCACGAGCGCGTCGTACTGGCGGCCCAGCGTGAGCGTGCCGTATTGGCCGCTCTCGAGGCCCACCCAGGCCTGGCGGCCGAAGAGATAGCCGCCGTTCGAGCCCTTGCCGTTCGCGACGCTAAAGCCATTCTCGAGCTGGAAGATCGCTGCGAGACCGCCGCCCAGATCCTCGGCGCCGCGCAGGCCCCAGCGGCTCGTGCTGAGGTTGCCCGACTGCACACCCCATGCAGTGCCGTGGCCCGCCGCCGACTTCTGGTTGCTGATGTAATCGAGCCCGGCGTCCACGGTGCCGTAGAGCGTGACGCTGCTTTGGGCGTGAGCCATCGTCGACGCGGCCACGGTGGCGAGCGCGAGCGTATTCAACAACACTTTTTTCATTTCGATTCCGTGCGGAAGAGATTAATCGGCGTGTGCCGGGAATCGAAAATTTAAGGATGCGCAGTGACAGGTCCGTGTTGAAAACGGCCTGAAAAATGAAACTTGCTTTAGTTTCTCGACAGGAAACTTTCAGGTGCGCACGTGCCGGATGCGTTCGCGGCACGTGCTGTGGGTCAACAGGCGGAGCAGGGCGCGCAGTTCAGTTCGGCACAATGGCCGAGGGATGCTGGGCGAGTGGCGTCACCTGGATCTTCATGAACGGAAAGAGCGGCAGCGCGGCAAGCAGCGTGTGCAGTTCGTCGTTCGATTCAACGTCGAAAACACTGTAATTCGCGTATTCGCCCGCGACGCGCCACAAGTGGCGCCATTTGCCTTCGCGTTGCAGCTTCTGCGAAAACGCTTTTTCTTCCGCCTTCAGGGCGTCGGCATGATCCGCGTCGGTGCCGTGGGGAATCTGCACCTGCATGTGGACGAGATAGAGCAAGTTCGGTCTCCGGTCGATAGTGTGTGAGTGTCGATAAACCTTGGGCAAGCTAGCTCCTGGGCTAGCCCCAGACCAGAATCGCCACCGAATAAACGATGCCGATCCAGAACATCATGATGACCGTGTAGCCCATGATGTCCTTGAGTTTGAGCCGCGAGAGCGCGAGCGCCGGCAGGATCCAGAACGGCTGCACGAGATCGTTCCAGGCATTGCCGAGCATCACGGCAACGGAAGTGTGTCCCACGGACGCGCCAATCGTCTTGGCCGCCTCGATCATGAACGGACCCTGGATGACCCAGTGGCCGCCGCCCGAGGGCGCGAAGAAGTTGATGACGAACGAGCTGATCAAGCCCCAGAACGGCAGCGTGCCGGGCGTGGCCACTTTGACGAAGGCCGCGGAGAGCGTGTCGACGAGCCCCGAGGACGCCATGATCGCCATGATGCCGGCATAGAACGGATACTGGAGAATGATGCCGCTGATCGTGCGAATGCCTTCGTTGAGCTTCTCGACGTAACGGATGGGCGTGCCGAGCAGCAGGATGCCGAGAAACAGAATGAAGAAGTTGATGAGGTTCAGGTCGATCGAGCCGCCCTGGAAGAAGTGCAGCGCCACATAGGCCATGCCGATCACGCCAATCACGAGGCTCAGCAGGCGGCTGTTGTTCAGGCGATGGGCGAGCGTGCCGCTTTCATCGGTGTCGAGCACGGGGGCGGCGGCCTTGGGCGCAGCCTCCAGTGCGCGGTCGATCTCCTTCACCGGCTGGCCCGGCTTCGGATGCAGCCATGCGTTCAGGAGCGGCAGCGTGACGATGGTCACGAGGCTCGTGATGAGCATGGTGGGCGAGAAAATCGTTTCGGAGAGCGGAATGACGCCCATCTGCGCTTCGAGCGGGTGGCCCTTGGTGGAGATCAGCACGGGAATGCTGGCGGAAAGCCCCAGGCCGTAGAGCGTGAAGCCGCTGTACGCGGAAGCGATGATGAGCGGATAGTGCACGCCCTTCACGCGCATCGCGAGCTTGCGCGCGACGATGCCGCCCACCACGAGGCCGAAGCCCCAGTTGAGCCAGCTGCCGACGCCGCCCACCAGCGTGGCCACGATGATGGCCGTGCGCGGCGAGTTCACGTGCGAGACGAGGCGGTCGAGAAAGCGGTCGGTGAGCGGGGCGGTGGCCAGCACGTAGCCCATGGCGAGAATCACGGCCATTTGTGTGGTGAAGGCGAGCAGCGCCCAGAAGCCCTTGCCCCAGCTCGTGGTGAGCGCGCTGATGGCCTGGCCTTGCACGGTCACGGCCAGCACCATCGTGAGGAGGGTGAGGCCGATCGCGAACACGAAGGGATCGGGCAGGTACCGGCGCATCAGCTCGGTGAAAAACGCGGTGATTCTTTGCATGGGTCTGTCTCTTTCTTCAAGTCGTAGTAATTTTGGGTCTCTCTCGCGGGGACATCGCGCGCTCGCGCGCGGTCCGGTTCAGTCCCCGGCGGGCGGGATGCCTTTGCGGTGCTTCGCGAGGCGCATGAGCTGGCGGTCGCGCCACGCCACGCGCGCATCCCATTGATCGAGCGGCAGTGCCGCGCGCCGCGCGGCTTCCACCTGCGCGACGAGTTCGGGCGTCCATGGATCGTGCTGGCCGCGCTCGGCGCCCATGCGTTCGTAGGACGGCCCCATCTTCTGCGCATGCGAGGCAATGCCGCCGCGCGTGTTCAGGTCGACGGTCTCGAACGGGCCGATCACCGACCAGCGCGGCGCGAGCCCTTCGCGCATCACTGTGTCGATGTCCTCCACCGAGGCCACGCCGTCGCGCACGAGGCAATACGCTTCGCGCAGCACCGCGCCTTGCAGTCGGTTGAAGATGAAGCCGGCCACTTCCTTCTTCACGCGCACCGGCAGCAAGCCCGCTTCGCCATAGAGCGCGATGGCGCGCGTGGCGGCGGCGGGCGAAGTGAACGGCGCGGGCACGATCTCGACCACGGGCACGAGATAGGGCGGGTTGCCCGGGTGCGCGACGAGGCAGCGCGCATGGCCCGGCAAGGTTTCGTCGACGAACTTCGACGCCGCCAGAAACGACGAGGCGCTCGCGAGAATCGCGTGCGGCGGCGCGGCGCGGTCGAGTTGCGCGAAGAGTTCGCGCTTGAGCTCGGGCCGCTCGGGCGCGCATTCCTGCACGAGATCGGCGTTGGCGGCCGCGGCTTCTAGCGTGTCGACCACCTCCACGCGCGCGGCGATCAGTGCCGCGCTTTCGTCGATCAGCGCGAAACGCGTGAGGTCTTCCAGACGTGCGGCGATTTCGGCGGGCGCCGCCGCGCGCCGCGCCGCGTCGGGGTCGAAGAGGCGCACGCGCCAGCCCGCGCGGGCGAACACCACGGCAAACGCCACGCCGATGCTGCCCGCGCCCACGATGCCCGCGCGCCGGACTCGCGCAGGCTGCGCGGGGTTCGCGCTGTGCGCTTCGCGATGATCGATGGGCTCCATCGTCAGACTCCCGCGACGCCGACCGTCATGCCGCCGCAAACGTAGAGCACCTGGCCCGTGACAAAGCCGCTGCGCGCGTCGAGCAGGTACGAGGCCGCGTGCGCGACGTCGTCGGGCGTGCCCACGCGCTTGACCGGCACCGCGTCGATGATGGCCTGGGTGCGCGGCGCGCCGGGCGGGTTGGCACGGTCGAACAGCTCGGTGCGGATGGGGCCTGGGCCAATGGCGTTGGCGGTGATGCCGAACGCGCCGAGCTCCAGCGCCCAGACGCGCGTCATGCCGATGAGCGCCGCCTTCGTGGCCGAGTACGCGGTGCGCAGCTCCTTGCCGAGCGCCGCGCGCGACGACATGTTGACGATGCGCCCGAAGCCCGCGGCCTTCATGCCCGGCAGCAGCGCCTGCATGCACTGCTGCGCGCAGCGCACGTTGAGCGCCCATGCGCGTTCGAGTTCTTCGAGCGTCTGGTGCTCGGCGTCGGCCGGCACCACGACGCCCACATTGTTGATGAGGCGCGTGATCGGGCCGCCCGCGAGCGCTTGCGCGAGCGCATCCGCCGTGGCCTGGGTGCTGGAGAGGTCGGCGATGATGCCGTCGCCCACGCGGTCGATCACGACCGCTTCGTAGCCATCTGCCTCGCAGCGGGCGGCACACGCGGCGCCAATGCCGGCGGCGGCGCCGGTGATCAAAACTCGTTCTTTAGCCATGTCGGGAGTACGGGTCGAGGTTGCTCGAAAAAATAGGGAATGCTGAATGATTTCAGACGGTGGCGACCGGCGTGACGGGCGAGCCCATCGCGCCCGGCAGCCGCAGCGGCGGCGCGGTGAGCATGAAGCGCGAGCGCTGGTGCTCGCGCAGCCATGCGGCGAGATCGCGCAAATACCAAAGCTCGCCGAGCGGCAGGCCCAGCTTGAAGAGGCAGTGGTGATGCAGCGGCATGAGCGGATGCTCGCCGGGCGTGGCGGGCTCGCGCGCGGGGTAGCGCTCGACTGCGTAGTTGTCGGCGGCGAGCGCGGCAATGCCCGAGTCGGTGATCCATTGCAGGAGGCGTTCGTCGCGGCCGTCGAGCGCGCTGCAATGGCTCGCGAGCACGGCTTCGTCGGGCTGGCGGTTCATCTCCAGCACCATTTCGGCAAAGCCGGTGCGCAGCACGAGCAGGTCGCCGCGCTCCACCTCGACATGGTCCGCCTGCATCACGCGCATGAGGTCGTCATAGCCGACCGTGCGCAATTCGCGCCCGAAATGCGCGGCCAGATCGATCAGCACGCCGCGGCCCTGCATGCCCTTCACCGCGAGATTCTCGATGCCGAGCACATCGGCGTGGCTGTGCTCGCCGCCGCAGGCGTGTGGCGCGAAGCCGGTTTCCGCGCGGTATTCCATCGGGCCGACGATGTCCTGGTTCGCGCGGTAGCCGTTGTAATAGACGCTTTCGGCCACGCCGTCACCGTTGGCGTCGAAGCGCGCGCCCACGTGCGCGAGCGAATCCCATTGCGTCGAATATTGCAGCGAGAGCAGCACCTGGTCGTCGCTCACGACATCGGTGGCGTCTGGCTGGTTGCGCGCGAACGGGAAGTTCACGTAGGGCAGGCCGTCGCGGAAAGTGGGGCGCAGCACCGGTGGATGGCGGCGCACATTGAGCTTGCTCTCGCCGGGAAAGTCGAGCGGCAGCGAGAGCGTGAAGGTGAGCCCCGCGCGAATTTCGCGCGCGCCCTTGAGCACCTGCTCCGCGCCGATGAGGTTGGGGCGGCCCAACTGGTCGTCGGGGCCGAAGTCGCCCCAGTTCGAGCCTTGCGGCCGGTTTTTCCAACGCATGCTGTGTTCCTCCACGTCCTTGGCGCTACCCGCTTCGCCATCCGCCCAGCCACCCGAAGCGCGCCGCTTGCGCGCCTTCAGGCGGCCAGCAGCGACGGCGGGATTTGCGCGAATACCTCGAGCAGCGCCTGCACGGCGTGCTGCTCGTTCTTCAGAAGGCGTGCCTTGGGCGCGCCGATGACGAGCGCGAACGCTTCGCCGTGAATCAGAAAACCGCGCGCGAGGCCGGCCACGTCCTCGATGCTTTCGCCCGTCGAGCGATGCCAGCCATCCGCCAGGCCCTGCTCGATCTCGCGCTCCAGCGTTGCGCGGTCGATGAACGAGCCGCCCGGCGCCACCGTCAACGGCTCGCAACTGTCGAGCAGCTTGCGCCGCGGCGTGGGCGCCAGCGCGCCGAGCAGCGCCTTGCCGGCCGCGCTCGTGACGGACATGAAGCCGCCCGGCTCGTCGCTGTAGCGGATCTTCTGGCGCGACTCCATCACGTCGAGATAGACGACGCGGCTGCCCGCGAGCGTGGCCAGCGCGGCCGTCTCGCCCGTTGCGTCGCGCAGCGTGGAGAGCAGCGGCTGGAACATCAGCGTGAGCGGGTCCTCGCTGCAGATGTCGCGTGCGACATGCAAGAGGCGCTGCGTGGGGTAATAGCCGGCCTTCACGCCCGGTGCGTAGAGGTAGCCCTTGGACACCATCGTCTGCAACAGCGCGTGGCAGCTCGACAGGGGGATTTCGGTTCGACGCGCAATCTCACTGTAGATCATGGGTTGCCGGACTTCGGCAAAGAGGTTGATCACGTCGAAGACGCGCACTGCAGTTTTCACATCCATGAGAACATTATCGGCATATCGATAATGCGCTGACAATATGCTTACGGGTAAACACCTAAATCGCGCGACCATCGGCCCAGACTGAGCGCGACGGAGATTCGGGTTATCCCTTGGTTGACGCTATAAAGCGAGCGCTTCATAGTCCGCACCTCCCGACTTCTGTTCGATAAATGAAAGAAAGTTCGTTAATCGAACATTAACGACGCGCCGGCGACGCATGCCGAAGCGGCGTGTTTCGTATCGGAAGGGAGCCGGGATCGGCGTGTTTCGCATCAGAAACACCGCGGACGAAATCGCTATCTGGAGACGCAACTTGGCAGCTTCCTCTCTCGACAACCAGCATCGCCAGGCCCGCAAGGCCGGCATCGCCTCGTTCGTCGGCACGACGATCGAGTGGTACGACTTTTACGCCTACAGCACGGCGGCGGCGCACGTGCTCGGCAAGCTGTTCTTTCCTTCGAGCTCGCCGATGGTGGGCACGCTCGCGGCGTTCGCCTCGTTCTGGGTGGGCTTTCTGGCGCGCCCGATCGGCGGCATCGTGTTCGGCCACCTGGGCGACAAGGTGGGCCGCAAGAAGACGCTCATCATCACGCTCATGCTGATGGGCTTCTGCACCACGGCCATGGGTTTCCTGCCCACCTATGCGCAGGCGGGCGTTATCGCGCCGGTGCTGCTCATCTTGCTGCGGTTGTTGCAGGGCATTGCAATGGGCGGCGAGTGGGGCGGCGCGGTGGTGCTTTCGTCGGAGCACGCGCCCAAGGGCAAGGAGATTCTTTATTCGGCCTTCGCGCAGCAAGGTTCGCCCGCGGGCAACCTGCTCGCGACGGTGGCGTTTCTCGTGATCTCGATGCTCCCCGACCATCAGTTCATGACGTGGGGCTGGCGCGTGCCGTTCCTGATGTCGGCGCTGCTGGTGATAGTGGGCATGTTCATCCGCATGAGCGTGGACGAATCGCCGGCCATGAAGGAACTGCAGGCGAAGAACAAGGTGGTGAAGCTGCCGATCGGCGAAGTGCTGCGTAACCACAAGTCGCTCGTGGCGATGGGCGTGGGCGCATGCGTGATCGCGCTTTCGGCCACCTACTTCAAGACCACGTTCGCGTTGTCGTGGGCCGTGACTTCGATTGGTTTCGATCGCACGCAATTCCTGAGCGTGATCACGTTCGCGATCGTCGTGCAGTTGATCGTGCAGCCGTTCGGCGCGGTGCTGGCCACGAAGCTCGACCTCAAGAAGGCGATCGTCTACATGCTGGTGCCCGAGATCGTGGCGTTGCCGATCATGTTCATGATGATCGCCACGGGCTCGACCAAACTCGCGATGTTTGGCATGGCGCTGGCCTCGATTCCGCATTCGCTCTATTACGCGGCCATGGCCGGCATGCTCGCCAAGGCCTTTCCCGCGCAGGTGCGCTATACGGGCATTTCGCTCTCGTACCAGATCTGCGGCATGGTGTTCGCGGGCACGACGCCGATTCTCGGCCAGTTCCTGCTGGGCGCCACCGGCAGCATTCTTTCGGTGGTCGCGCTCGGCATCGTGCACGTGCTCATCACGCTGGTGTGCGCGCTGATGCTGGTGTCGCGCATGCACAGCCAGGCGGCGATGCACGAGCGCAGCGAGGTGGCGGCGCGGGTTTGAGGGGCAGCGCGGGTTTTTTGAGGGGTGGGGCGGGTTGGATGCGAGGCGCGCCCCAGCGTCTCAGCGCCGCCCCGCCTCCACTTCCAGGTAAAGCTCGCGCAGCGCTTGCCCGAACACGCCATCCACTTCGCGCTGCACGCCCGCGCGCGTGAAGAGCGCGATGGGCGGCAGCGTCCAGTCGAAGGTATACGGCACGATCGCCACGCCCGCGATATGCACGAGCTCCTCGGCGATATCGGCGGGCACGATCGAGACGGCGTTCTCGTTCGCCGCAATCATTTCGCCGATCAGGCGCGACGTATAGCTCTCCATGATCGGCACGGGCGGCGCCACACCCGCATGCAGGAAGAGATCGGAGATCTGCTCCCGCATCGGCGTGTTCGGCGCGCCCAGAATCCACTCCAGTTCCGCAAGCTTCTGCCAGTTCGCCTTGCTGCGCCCGAGCCGCGCGGCAAGGCGCCGGCTCGCGATCAGGCGAGGCGTCTGCTGGTACAGCACGTCGAAGCGCACCTGGCCCACGTCCACGGTGGACGAGGCGCGCCCGATCACGAGGTCGAGCGTGTGGTCGCGCAGGCGCGGCAGCAGCGTGTCGGTCGTGCCCTCGTGGATCGTCATGGTCACGCGCTGCGGCAGGCGCGACTGCGCGAGCCGGACGGCCGCGGCCAGCGTGCGCCCCGAAATGAACGGAATCACGCCCACGTGCAGCCGCGTGGCGTGGCCCGCGTGCACCGCTTCGATGTCGCGCGCGAGGTGGTCGAGGTCGTGCAGCATGGCCTGCGCGCGGGCCAGCACGACGTTGCCGAGCGCCGTGGGCGTCATGCCGCGCGGCGAACGGTCGAAAAGCGGCGCACCGAACATGCTCTCCATCTCGGCCAGCGCGTTGGTCACGGCCGGCTGGCTGGTGGCCATGTGCTCGGCCACCCGCGTGAGCGAGCCGTGCTGGCGGATCTGCAGGAGCAGCACCAGATGGCGCATTTTCAGGCGCGTGTTCAGGCGCCTTGTGACTTCTTCGGTACTGAATGACACGATCCGCGGTGCCCGGGAGGGGGCATCAGGAAAAAATAATGGCCCCATACTAAATCAAAATGGGGTCGTTATGACGGCTCTTTAGAATCTGCCTCATTCGAATAAAACGTCGAACACGACCGGCGCGCCACCGAGGCGTCCGGCACCATTTGGAGTGAGGAACATGAACAAGACCGATCGTCAGGCCGCCCTCGAATATCACGAATTCCCCACCCCGGGCAAGATTTCGGTGACGGCGAGCAAGCCGCTCGTCACCCAGCGCGATCTCGCGCTCGCCTATACGCCGGGCGTGGCGGTGGCCTGCGAGGAAATCGTCACCGATCCGCAGAACTCGTTCCGCTACACCGCGCGCGGCAATCTGGTGGGCGTGATCACGAACGGCACGGCCGTGCTCGGTCTCGGCAATATCGGCGCACTGGCCTCCAAGCCGGTCATGGAAGGCAAGGCGGTGCTGTTCAAGAAGTTCGCCGGCATCGACGTGTTCGACATCGAAGTCACCGAAAGCGATCCCGACAAGCTCGTCGACATCATCGCCAGCCTCGAAGCCACCTTCGGCGGCATCAATCTGGAAGACATCAAGGCGCCGGACTGCTTCACGGTCGAGCGCAAGCTGCGCGAGCGCATGAAGATTCCGGTCTTCCACGACGACCAGCACGGCACCGCCATCACCGTTTCGGCCGCGTTCCTGAACGGCCTGAAAGTGGTGGGCAAGGACATTTCGAAGGTCAAGGTCGTGGCCTCGGGCGCGGGCGCGGCAGCGCTCGCGTGTCTGGACCTGATGGTGGATCTGGGCCTGCCGCTCAAGAACATCTGGGTGACCGATCTCGCGGGCGTGGTCTACCAGGGCCGCACCGAGCTGATGGACCCGGACAAGGAGCGCTTCGCGCAGGACACCTCGGCGCGCTCGCTGGCCGAAGTGATCGAGGGCGCGGATGTGTTCCTCGGCCTCTCCGCCGGCGGCGTGCTCAAGCCGGAAATGGTCAAGCAGATGGCGGACAAGCCGTTCATTCTCGCGCTCGCCAACCCCACGCCGGAAATCTTCCCCGAGGTCGCGCTCGAAGCGCGCCCGGACGCGGTGATCGCCACTGGCCGCTCGGACTTCCCGAACCAGGTCAACAACGTCCTGTGCTTCCCGTACATCTTCCGCGGCGCACTCGATGTGGGCGCAACCACCATCACGCGCAACATGGAGATCGCGGCGGTGCACGCGATCGCCAAGCTCGCCGAGGAAGAGGTCAATGACTCGGTGGCCGCGGCCTACGGCGCTTACGATCTGCGCTTCGGCCCGAAGTATCTGATTCCGCTGCCTTTCGACTCGCGCCTCATCGTGCGTATCGCGCCGGCGGTGGCGAAGGCCGCGATGGAAGACGGCGTGGCCACGCGCCTCATCGACGACTTCGCCGCCTACAAGAACGAGCTGCAGCAGTTCGTCTACCACTCGGGCGCGTTCATGAAGCCGATCTATGCGGCGGCCAAGCAGTTCGTGCGTGACGGCGCGAAGGCGCGCATCGTGTTCGCGGAAGGCGAGGAAGAGCGCGTGCTGCGCGCGGTGCAGGTGATCGTCGACGAGAATCTCGCCCGCCCGATTCTGATCGGCCGCCCCGAGGTGCTGCTCGCGCGCATCGAGAAGTTCGGCCTGCGCCTGAAGCTCGGCGAAGACGTCGAAGTGACGAACCCCGAGTACGACGAGCGCTTCCATCAGTACTGGACGACCTATTGGGAACTGCGTTGCCGTGACGGCATTTCGAAGGAAATGGCGCGCGTGGAAATGCGCCGCCGCCTCACGCTGATCGGCGCGATGATGGTGCGCCTTGGCGACGCAGACGGCATGGTGTGCGGCACGGTGGGCGCGTATCACGATCACCTGCGTTTCGTCGATGAAGTGATCGGCATGCGGCGCGGCGCGAAGACCTATGCGGCAATGAACATCCTGCTGCTCGACAAGCGCACCGTCGCCATCGTGGACACGCACGTCAACGACAACCCGAACGCCGAGCAGATCGCCGAATTCACGCTGGCGGCGGCGCGCCAGATGGAATGGCTCAATCTCGCACCGAAGGTCGCGCTGCTCTCGCGCTCGAACTTCGGCTCGGGCAGCTCGGCATCGGGCACGAAGATGCGCGAAGTGCTCAAGCTCGTGACCGAGCAGAACCCGGACCTGGAAGTGGAAGGCGAGATGCACGGCGACTGCGCGCTCGACGAAGCCCTGCGCCTGCGCATCCTGCCGCATTCGAAGCTCAAGGGCGCGGCGAACCTGCTGGTGTGCCCGAACGTGGACTCGGGGAACATCGCGTACAACCTGCTCAAGACCGGCGCGGGCAGCAACGTGGCGGTGGGGCCGTTCCTGCTCGGCGTGAATGCGCCGGTGAACGTGCTCACTTCGAGCTCGACGGTGCGACGCATCATCAACATGACCGCGTTGACGGTGCTGCAGGCCAATCGCGACTGATTGAGCCCGGCGCGGGCGTGAGGCTCGCGGGCAATCGATGAAGAAAGGCAGTGGCTCGCAAGGGCCGCTGCTTTTTTTTTGCTTGCCTGATCGATTCAGGCCTCTGCCACGCCCGCCGATCCGCTTTTGTTATCGCCCCATGCGTCAATCGGATTGTCCGGCTATCGATGGCTGCCTATATTGCTGGAGCAATGCTCAAGTCCAATATCGGGAGACGCCGCATGAAACGGGTCAGTAGCAGCGGTAAGGAAATTGAAAACTCAGGCGCGCCCAGTCGCGAAGGGCGCGAAGGGTGGCCGCAATGAACCAGATCGATCTGAAGAACCGCGTCATGGTGGTGACGGGTGGCGCGCGTGGCATCGGCTATGCGGTGGCGCAGCGCGCGTTGCGCTCGGGCGCGGCCGTCGCTTTGTGGGACGTGGACGCCGAGCGGCTCGAACGCTCGCGCGCCGAGCTCGCCGAACTCGGCAGCGTCTCGGCCGTGACGGTCGAGCTGACCGACGAAGCCTCCGTGGAAGCCGCCGCGCAGCGCACGGTGCAAACGCACGGCGCGATTCACGCGCTCGTGAACAGCGCCGGCATCACGGGCGGCAATGGCCTCACGTGGGAGTTGCCCGTGGATATGTGGCGCCGCGTGATCGAAGTGAACCTGATCGGCTGCTACCTGACCTGCCGCGCGGTGGTGCCGCGCATGATCGAGCAGGGCTATGGCCGCATCGTCAACATTGCCTCCGTGGCGGGCAAGGAAGGCAATCCCAATGCTTCGCACTACAGCGCATCGAAGGCGGGGCTCATCGGGCTCACGAAGTCGCTCGGCAAGGAACTGGCGACGAAGAACGTGCTCGTGAACGCGGTCACGCCGGCAGCGGCCAAAACCGAGATCTTCGATTCGATGTCGCAGCAGCACATCGACTACATGCTCTCGAAGATCCCGATGAACCGTTTCCTGCTGCCCGAGGAAGCCGCCGCGATGATCGTGTGGCTCACCTCGGAGGACTGCGCTTTCAGCACCGGCTCGGTGTTCGATCTCTCGGGCGGACGCGCAACCTACTGAGCCTGTGCGCGGCCTCGCACCCCGCGGGGTGCGAGGCATTGGCGATCGAGCCGGACGCACCCCCGGACCCGCATTCCAGGAGCAACCATACATGGCCATGCCAACCATCAAACACGTGCGCGCGTTCACGGTGCGCGGCGGCGGCGCCGACTATCACGACCAGGCCGACGGGCACTGGATCGACGACCACATCGCCACGCCCATGGCGCGCTATCCCGAGTACCGCCAGAGCCGCCGCTCGTTCGGCATCGACGTGCTGGGCACGCTCGTGGTCGAAGTGGAGGCGAGCGACGGCACGGTGGGCTTCGCCGTCACCACGGGCGGCGAGATTGGCGCGTTCATCGTCGAGCGGCATCTCGCGCGCTTTCTCGAAGGGCAGCGCGTGACCGACCTCGAAAAGATCTGGGATCAGATGTACAACGCGACGCTCTACTATGGCCGCAAGGGCGTGGTGCTCAACACCATTTCGGGCGTGGATCTCGCGCTCTGGGATTTGCTCGGCAAACTGCGCGAGGAGCCCGTCTATCAATTGCTGGGCGGCCCGGTGCGCGACGAACTGGTGTTCTACGCCACCGGCGCGCGGCCCGATCTCGCGAAGGAAATGGGCTTCATCGGCGGCAAGCTGCCGCTGCGTCATGGCCCCGCGGAAGGCGAGGAGGGCCTGAGAAGGAACATCGAATTGCTCGCGACCATGCGCGAGCGCGTGGGCGACGACTTCTGGCTCATGTACGACTGCTGGATGAGCCTCGACGTGCGCTATGCCACGCGTCTCGCGCAGGCCGCGCACGAATACGGCCTCAAGTGGCTCGAAGAGTGCCTGCCGCCCGACGATTACTGGGGCTATGCCGAACTGCGCCGCAACGTGCCGCGCGGCATGCTGGTCTCCACGGGCGAGCACGAGGCCACGCGCTGGGGCTTTCGCATGCTGCTCGAAATGGGCTGCTGCGACCTGATCCAGCCGGACGTGAACTGGTGCGGCGGCATGACGGAGCTCATCAAGATTTCCGCGCTTGCCGACGCGCACAACGTGATGGTCGTGCCGCACGGCTCCTCGGTGTACAGCTATCACTTCGTGGTGACGCGCCACAACTCGCCGTTCGCCGAGTTCCTCATGATGGCGCCGAAGGCCGATCAGGTGGTGCCGATGTTCACGCCGCTGCTGCTCGACGAGCCCGTGCCCGTGCAGGGGCGCCTGAAGGTGCCGGACACGCCTGGCTTCGGCGTGCGCCTGAATCCGGACTGCAAGCTCGCGCGGCCGTATTCTCACTGACTGGCGGGCACAGGACCACAACGGCGGGATCGCTCAGGAGGAAAGCATCGTGCTGCTCAAGGACAAGGTGGTGGTCGTCACCGGCGGTTCGCGCGGCATCGGGCGCGCCATCGCGCTCGCGAGCGCGCGCGAAGGGGCCGACGTCGCGATCAACTACTGGGGCGACAACGACGCCTCGTATGGCCGCCGCGCGGCCATCGAGGAAGTGCTCGATGCGATCGCGCGGCTCGGGCGGCGCGCGATCGCGGTGGAAGGCAACGTGGCCGCGCCGCAAACGGGCGTCGACCTCGTGCGTCAGTGCGTCGAGCAGTTCGGCCGCGTGGACGTGCTCGCGAGCAACGCGGGCATTTGCCCGTTCCACGCATTTCTCGACATGCCGCCCGCTGTGCTGGAGCGCACGATAGGCGTGAACCTGAACGGCGCGTTCTACGTCACGCAGGCGGTGGCGCGGCAGATGAAGGAGCAGGGCACAGGCGGCGCGATCGTCGCGACCAGCTCCATCAGCGCATTGGTGGGCGGCGGGATGCAGACGCACTACACGCCCACCAAGGCGGGCGTGCACTCGCTCATGCAGTCGTGCGCGATTGCGCTGGGGCCGTATGGCATCCGCTGCAATTCGGTGATGCCGGGCACCATCGCCACCGATCTGAACGCCGAGGATCTCGCCGATGCCGCCAAGCGCGAGTACATGGAAAAGCGCATTCCGCTCGGGCGCCTGGGCGCGCCCGAAGACGTGGCCGAATGCGTGGTGTTTCTCGCCTCGGAGCGCGCGCGCTACGTGACGGGCGCCGCCTTGCTGGTGGACGGCGGGTTGTTCGTCAATCTTCAGTAGTTATTCAGCACTCACGAATGAGGCGCGAGCGCGATGTCATGCACAGGATCGTTCGCCTTGAAGGGCTGCGAAAAGCGGCGCAGCAGGCCCACGAAATGTTCGGCGGGTTCCGCGAGCGCTTCGTTCTTGCGCGTGAGGATGCCGAAGCCGGGCAGGCTCTTGCCGATCTCGAGCGGCAGCACGGTGAGCAGCTTGCCGCGCACGTGGTCGCGCACGACGGACTCGGGCAGCATGGCCACGGCGTCGAAGCTTTCGAGCAGTTGCAGCGTGGCGAAGATGGACGCCGATTCGGTGAGGTTCATGGGCGTGGCGAGCCCGGCGCGCGCGAGCTCGCCTTCGAAGAGTTCGCGCGCGGGGCTCGTGATGGGCTGAGCGATCCACGGCCAGTCCATCAGCCCGGCGAGTGTGACGTGTTCGCGGCGCGCGAGCGGATGGCGCGCGCGCACCACGAGCACGAGCGTTTCGCGCGCGAGCGGCTCGAAATCGAAGTCGTTGTGCTGCAGCGGCGTGGTGAGGCGGCCGAGCGCGAGATCGACTTCGCGGCGATGCAGCAGTTGCACCACCTGGTCGCTGGTTTCGCCGAGTATGCGCACGTGCAGGAGCGGCCGCGCGGCCTTGAGCGTGGCGACGGCCTGTGCGAGCAGATCGGGCGCGGCGCCCATGATGGCGCCCACGTTGAGCTGGCCGTGGCCGCCGCGCCGCTTCACGTCGAGGTCGGCGGCAAAGCGCGTGAGCTCGGAGAGCGCGCGCCGCGCGTAGGCGAGCGTGACCACGCCGAGCGCCGTGGGCTGCATGCCGCGCGCGTTACGCTCGAAGAGACGAAAGCCGAAGGCCTCTTCGATGTCGCTCAGCATGCGGCTCGCGCTGGGCTGGGCCACGTTGATGGCGTCGGCGGCCTGATGGACGTTGCGCGCGTCGTCGAGCGCGACGAGCAGGGCCAGGTGCTTGAACTTGAGGCGATTGACGAGCGAGACGACGGCAGTCTGATGGTTCATGGGTCATGCGATCCGGTTTGTGTATCGCCCGATCCCAACATCGGATTGGTTGGCTATCGATGCCGGAATTATAGTCGCTCGATTCGCCGCGAAACGATGTAGAAGAGGCGGGCTGCTTCCAGGGAATACGCCAGGCAAGACAAACGGCCAGCAGGCTGGACGGAGACACGACCATGGAGACAAGCGCGTTGCGCATGCGGCTCGATCCCGGCAAATGGGACGGAAGCAGGGATGAACGCGGGCACGAAAACCGGACCAGCCCGAGCCATGATTTCCCTTGAGGAGCACGCCATGCAGGTGGTCGATCCGCACGTTCATTTCTGGGACCTCGGCACGCATCACTACCCGTGGCTCGCGAAGCCGGGCACGTCGTTCGTGGGCGACGCACGCGATCTCCAGCACGATTACCTGCCCGCCGATCTGCTGCGCGAGGCGGGCGGCGTTCAAGTGCTCAAGGTGGTGCACGTGGAAGCGAATCACGACCCGGCCGATCCCGTGGAGGAAACCCGCTGGCTCGAATCGATCGCCGCTGCCGGAGACGGTTTTCCCCAAGCCATCGTGGCCGCCGCCGACCTGAGCGCGCCCAACGCGCCGGAGATTCTCGCGGCGCACGCGGCCTTCAAACGCACGCGCGGTATTCGCCAGATTCTCAACGTGCATGCGAATCCGCTCTACGACTACGTGGGCCGCCATCACCTGCGCGATGCGGTGTGGCGCAAGCACTTCGCGCTGCTCGAACAGCATGGTCTTTCATTCGACTTGCAGCTTTATCCCGCGCAGATGGAAGAAGCCGCCGCGCTCGCGCGCGCGCATCCCGGCGTGCCGCTCATCGTGAATCATGCGGGCATGTTCGTCGACCGCAACAGCGTGGCGGGCTGGCGTGCCTGGCGCGACGGCCTGCGCGCGTTGGCGGCCTGCCCGAACGTGTCGGTCAAGATCAGCGGCCTCGCGATGTTCGATCATCAGTGGACGGTGGAAAGCCTGCGCCCCTATGTGCTCGAAACGATCGACGCGTTCGGTGCCGCGCGCGCCATGTTCGCATCGAATTTTCCGGTCGACCGGCTGTTCGGCGGCTACGCCGACCTGTGGCACGCGTATGCGCAGATCGTGAGCGGCGCGAGCGAGCCGGAGCGCCACGCGCTCTTTCGCGGCAACGCGGAACGCATCTATCGCATCTAGCCCATCTAGTGGCAGGGCGCGCGTCGTTGAAAGTTGTGTACACAACCATAGTTCATACGGAGACACGCGTGAGTCAGGATCAAAGCACGAACGCCGTAGTTGATGCCGTGCCGCGTCTCGAACTACGCCAGGCGAGCAAGTCGTTCGGGCGCGTGCGCGCGCTCGTGGACGGCACGCTCGTACTCAAGGCGGGCGAGGTGCACGCGCTGCTCGGCGAGAACGGCGCGGGCAAGTCCACGCTCGTGAAGATTCTCGCGGGCGTGCATCGCCCCGATGGCGGCGAGCTGCTGATCGACGGCGCCGCGCGCCAGTTCGCCACGCCGGCGCAGGCGCGCGACGCGGGTATCGCGGTGATCTACCAGGAACCCACGTTGTTCTTCGACCTCTCGATTGCCGAGAACATTTTCATGGGGCGCCAGCCCGTGGACCGGCTGGGGCGCATCGACCATGAGGCGATGCGCCGGGAAGTGTCCGCCCTGCTGGCGACGCTCGGCGTGGAGCTTTCGCCCGCGCGGCTCGTGCGCGGTCTGTCCATTGCGGACCAGCAGGTGATCGAGATCGCCAAGGCGCTCTCGCTCAACGCGAACGTCCTGGTCATGGACGAGCCCACGGCGGCGCTGTCCCTGCCCGAAGTGGAGCGGCTCTTCACGATCGCGCGCAAGCTGCGCGAGCGCGGAGTGGCGATTCTTTTCATCACGCATCGGCTGGAAGAGGTGTTCGCGCTCACACAGCACGTGACCATCATGCGCGACGGCGCGAAAGTGTTCGACGCGCCCACGGCCACGCTCACGACGCAGGACATCGTGGCGAGGATGGTGGGGCGCGATCTCGCCACCTTCTATCCCAAGGCCGACGTGCGGCCCGGCGAAGTGATGCTGCGCGTGCGCGGCCTCACGCGGCGCGGCGTGTTCAAGGACATCGCGTTCGACGTGCGCGCGGGCGAGATCGTCGCGCTCGCGGGGCTCGTGGGGGCGGGGCGCAGCGAAGTGGCGCGCGCGATCTTCGGCATCGACCCCTGCGACGCGGGCGAGGTCCAGGTGGCGGGCAAGGCGCTCAAGATGGGCATGCCGGCGCGGGCCGTGAAGGCGGGGCTCGCCCTCGTGCCCGAAGACCGGCGCCAGCAGGGCCTCGCGCTCGAACTGAGCATCGCGCGCAACGCGGCGCTCACGGTGCTCGGCCGTCTCGTGCGCTTCGGCCTCGTTTCCTCGGGGCGCGAGATGGCGCTCGCGGGCCAGTGGGGCGCGCGGCTGCGCCTGAAGGCGAGCGACCTCAATGCGCCGGTGGCCACGCTCTCCGGCGGCAACCAGCAAAAGGTGGTGCTGGGCAAGTGGCTCGCGACGGGGCCGAAGGTGCTCATCATCGACGAGCCCACGCGCGGCATCGACGTGGGCGCGAAAGCGGAAGTCTATGGCGCGCTCGCCGAACTCGTGCGCGAAGGCATGGCCGTGCTGATGATCTCGAGCGAGCTGCCCGAGGTGCTCGGTATGGCCGACCGCGTGCTCGTGATGCACGAGGGCCGCATCACCGCCGATATCGCGCGCGCCGACGCCAGCGAGGAGCGCATCATGAGCGCCGCGCTGGGGCAGGCCAATATTCATTTGGGGCACGCAGCATGATGGGGCATTCCACTTCTCCTCATCCCTTGCACGGCGGCGAGCCGCAGGTGCAGCGGCGCGGCGCGCTGGCGCTGGCCCAGGCATTCGTGCAAACGCTCGCAAAGAGCCGCGAGACCACGCTGTTCGTGGTGTTGCTCATCATCGTGGGCGGCACGGGGCTCGCGAGGCCGGAGTTCCTCAATCTGCAAAACCTGCGCGACGTGCTGCTCAACGTCTCGATCGTGAGCCTGCTCACGGCGGGCATGACGATCGTGATCCTCATGCGCCACATCGATCTCTCGGTGGGCTCCACGGTGGGCATCAGCGCCTACGCGGTCGGCAGCCTGTACGTGGCGTTCCCGCATATGCCGGTGATCGTGGCGCTGGCGGCGGGGCTCGGCATCGGCGTGGTGGCGGGGTCGATCAACGCGCTGCTCGTGGCGGTGGGGCGGGTGCCTTCGCTGGTGGCCACGCTCTCCACGCTCTACATCTTTCGCGGCGCCGATTACGCGTGGGTCCATGGCGGGCAGATCAACGCGACGAGCCTGCCCGATGCGTTCTCGCGGCTCGCCACCGGCACCGTGCTCGGCGTGCCGGTGCTCGCGCTCATCGCGCTCGTGCTGCTCGCGGCGCTCTCCGTGTACCTGAAGCAGTTCCGCCCGGGCCGCGAGTACTACGCCATCGGCTCGAACCCGGAAGCCGCGCGGCTCGCGGGCATTCACGTCGAGCGGCGCGTGGCCATGGGTTTCGTCATCAGCGGCGCCATCGCGGGCCTCGCGGGCGCGCTATGGCTCGCGCGCTTCGGCACCGTGGACGCGAGCACGGCCAAGGGCATCGAGCTGCAAGTGGTGGCCGCCGCCGTGGTGGGCAGCGTCGCCATCACGGGCGGCGTGGGCACGATACTCGGCGCGACGCTCGGCGCGCTCGTGCTGGGCGTGATCAGCATCGCGCTCGTGGTGCTGCACGTTTCGCCGTTCTGGGAGCAGGCCATCCAGGGCGCGCTGATCGTCGCGGCGATTGCCGCCGACACGCTGCTGGCCCGCTCCGTCGCCAAACGCATGATGAGGAAACGCGCTCATGGCCAAGCAGGGGTTTAAACCCGATTCCGCCTTGCTCGCGCGCCGCGCGGGCCTGCAGCTCTCGTGGGAGACGCTGCTCGTCGTGATCCTCGCGCTTTCGCTCGTGGCCGGACGCCTGCTCTCCGACGTGTTCTTCACGGGCGCGAACCTTTCCAACGTGCTCGCCGACCTCACCGAAGTCGCGCTGATGGCGCTGCCCATGACGCTCATCATCGTGGCCGCCGAGATCGATCTGTCCGTGGCCTCGGTGCTCGGCGCATCGAGCGCATTGCTCGGCGTGCTCTGGCACATGGGCGTGCCGATGCCGCTCGCGATGGCGCTCGTGCTGGTGGCGGGCGCGCTCGCGGGCCTCCTCAACGGCCTCGTGATCGTGAAGCTGAACCTGCCTTCGCTGGCGGTCACCATCGGCACGCTGGCGCTCTTTCGCGGCCTCGCCTATGTGCTGCTCGGCGACCGCGCGGTGGCCGACTTTCCGCCCGCCTACACGGCGTTCGGCATGAACAACCTGGGCAGCACCTTCATTCCGCTGCCGTTCCTGATCGTGGCCGCGTGCGCCGTGGTGTTCACGCTGCTGCTGCAGGCCACGGCGTTCGGGCGCAGCCTCTATGCGATCGGCGCGAACAGCACGGCGGCGGCCTTCTCGGGCATCGACGTCGCGAAGATCAAGCTGCGCCTGTTCGTGCTCTCGGGCGCGATGAGCGCGCTGGCCGGCATCGTCTATACGCTGCGCTTCACGAGCGCGCGCGGCGACAACGGCGAAGGCTTCGAGCTCTCGGTGATCGCGGCGGTGCTGTTCGGCGGTGTGAGCATTTTCGGCGGGCGCGGCTCGATGTACGGCGTGCTGCTCTCGCTGCTTATCGTAGGTATCCTGAAGAATGTGCTCACGCTCGCGGACGTATCGAGCGAAACGCTCACCATCGTGACGGGCGCGCTGCTGCTCGCCTCGGTGCTGATTCCGAATCTCGCGGCGCGCTGGCGCACGCTGCGCGAGAAACGCGCGCTCGCGCGCGCGGCAAGCTGAAAACGCAGTGGGCAACAAGCGTCGAGCGGGACGCAATCGCTCCCATCCCTATGGGGCATCCATCGAGGAGACACGTTCATGATGAAGCCAGTCCGTTACGCCTGCACGGCTTTGCTGTGCGCCATGCTGCTGGGCGCGGGCCTGCCCGCGCATGCAGCCGGCATCAAGGAGGGCCTGAAAATCGCCTTCGTGCCCAAGCAGATCAACAACCCCTACGAGGTGATCGCCGACAACGGCGGCCTCGCGGCCATCAAGGAATTCAAGGGCGAGGGCAAGGCGGTCGGGCCTTCGGATGCGGGCGCCTCCTCGCAGGTTTCGTACATCAATACGCTCACCACGCAGCACCAGGACGCCATCGTGATCGCGGCCAACGACGCAAACGCGCTGGTGCCGTATCTGAAGCGCGCGATGGCGCAGGGCATCAAGGTTGTCACCTTCGACTCGGACACCGCGCCCGAAGGCCGGCAACTGTTCGTGAACCAGGCCAATGCCGAAAGCATCGGCCGCGGCCAGATTCAACTGGTGGCGAAGCTGATGAACAACGAAGGCGAATTCGCGATTCTCTCGGCCACGCCCAACGCGACCAATCAGAACACGTGGATCAAGTGGATGAAGGAAGAGCTCAAGAAGCCCGAGTACGCGAAGATGAAGCTCGTGAAGATCGCCTACGGCAACGACGACGACCAGAAGTCGTTTGTTGAAACGCAGGGCTTGCTGCAGGCGTATCCGAACCTGAAGGCGATTGTCGCGCCCACTTCGGTGGGGATCGCGGCGGCGGCGCGTTATATCTCGTCGTCGTCGAGCAAGGGGAAGGTGGCCGTGACGGGCCTTGGCACGCCGAACCAGATGCGCGCGTTCGTGAAGAACGGCACCGTGAAGGCGTTCCAGCTCTGGGACCCGGGTGCGCTCGGCTATCTGGCGGCCTATGCGGCAGCCAATCTCGCTTCGGGCACGATCAGCGGCAAGGAGGGCGAGTCGTTCGAGGCGGGCAAGCTCGGCAAGCGCACCATCGGCAAGAACGGCGAAATCATTCTCGGGCCGCCCACGACGTTCGATGCCTCGAATATCGACAACTTCAATTTCTGAACCTGAGTATGTTCAGGCTCGCATGAGACGCGAGCCGCTCGAGCCCGTGGCGGGCTCGAGCGCAACGGGAAACGGAGGAGCGGGGCTTAATCCCCACTCAACCCCATTAATCCCAATGGCGATGCTTGCCGTGGCGATGATGACCGTGACGGTAATCGCTGGAATAGGAATTGGAGCGCGAGATGTTGCCGCCAAGCGCAGCGCCCGCGCCGCCGCCCAGAGCCGCGCCAACGAGGCCACCGCCGCGGCCGCCCATGGCGTTGCCCGCTGCCGTGCCCGCGCCGCCGCCCAGTGCGCCGCCGATGATGGCGCCCGTGCGCTCGCGACGGTTCGACGTGACCGCGCCACCGGCGCCGCCGCCCACCGCGCCGCCGATCACGGAGCCCGTGGGGCCGCCCACCGCGCCGCCAATCGCCGCGCCGGCCAGACCGCCAAGTCCGCCACCCAGCGCGTTATTCATGTCGCCAGCCGTGGCGGGCAACGAAACCGCAGCGGCCAGTGCCGCAATCGCAACCATCGGGATGAATTTCTTCGACATGGATGACCCATATGTTTTTGAGACGGTGCTGAGTATAGCGAGCAACGTGAAAGGTCTCTGTAACTAGCAGGGGTTTTTGGGGTAAGAGGTGTAACAAAATAATCCCGGCTTGCGCAATGGCGCGACACGCCGTTGCGTGAATCGAAATAATCGGGCCGAAGTAGGGGCCAGTGGCGTTTGGGTTGGAGGCGGGCGGCGCGTGAATATCGCCGTAGGGTTCGCCGAAATCTGGCTGTAAGTGGCCGTTGCTAGAGTTGTCCGGGTGCCGTGCTTTCCGTGGCAGTCCGAACCAGAGCGACCCTTCATGCACACAGCCCGCGTGTTTCGGCCCTTCAAGTTTCTCGCGCTGCTTCTGGCCTCGCTCTTCGCGCTGGGCCTGAGCGCCCCGGGCTGGGCGTTTCAGACCAGAACCGTGCCGATTCCCAGCGCGGCGATGAAGCGCGCGTTCGACGCCACCGTGGTGCTGCCCGACGATTACGCGCGCGGCAGCGGCGCGGCGCGCTATCCGGTGATCTACGTGCTGCACGGCTCGGGCGGCAACTACGCGGACTGGACGTCGAACACGCACATCGGCAAGCTCGCAGACCGCTATCACGTGATACTCGTGATGCCCGACGGCGGTCGCGAGAGCTGGTACATCGACAGCCCGTTCGATCCCGCGAGCCGCTACGAAACCTATGTGGGCACCGAGGTGGTGTCGTATATCGACGCGCACTTCCGCACGCTCGCCGCGCGCGAGACGCGCGCGATCACGGGCCTGAGCATGGGCGGCTTCGGCGCGCTGCGCATCGCGCTCGATCATCCGGAGGCGTTCGGCGCGGCCGGCAGCATCAGCGGCGCGGTGGATCCGCGCAATTGCGAGGACGAGCCCGGCATCGACCGCGTGTTCGGCAATCCCGCGCGCCACGCCGACTTCTGGACCCGCAACGCCATCGTGGAGGACGCGCCGGGCTTCGAGCATGCGCATATCGCGCTCACCATCGACTGCGGCGTGAACGATGCGCTCGTGCAGTCGAACCGCGCGCTGCACGACAAGCTCATCGCGCTGGGGGTGCCGCACGATTACGCGGAGCGCTCGGGCGGTCACACGTGGTCGTACTGGTCGAACGCCATCCGCTATCAGGTCTTGTTCTTCGCCACGGCGTTCCGGCACAACGGCTGGCATCCCAGCGCGCGGCAAGCCTGATGCCCGTTCGATCCCGCTTTCAGCGGACCGGCAGTTCGAGGCGAGCGAGTTCGGCGAAATAGCGCGCGCCGGTCATCAGGATGTCGTCGTTGAAGTCGTAGCTCGCGTTGTGCAGCGGCACGCCGCCGCGCTCGGGC
This sequence comes from Paraburkholderia sp., assembly GCA_031286755.1. Classification (GTDB taxonomy): domain Bacteria; phylum Pseudomonadota; class Gammaproteobacteria; order Burkholderiales; family Burkholderiaceae; genus Paraburkholderia. The sequence goes on along the minus strand of JAITTX010000158.1, from coordinate 860 downwards.
TGGTCGCCGTTGCCGATGAAGATGAAGTTGCCGGGAACCGCTTGTAGAAAGGCGCCGAAGTCCTCGGAGATCATCATCGGCTGCACGTTCGCGTCGACGGCCGCCTCCCCGGCGACATGGCGCGCGGCGTTGACGGCGACGTCCACGTATTCGGGCGAATTGACCGTGGGCGCGAATTCGTGCGTGTACTCGAAGCCGCACTCCACGCCGTGCGTCGCGCAAATGCCCACGCTGATCTCGCGCATGCGCGTTTCGAGCAGCGTTTGCACGGCTTTCGAATAGCTGCGCGTGTCGCCCTTGATGATCACGTTCGACGGAATGACATTGCGGATGCCGTCGGTGATGAATTCCGTGCAGGAGATCACGGCTTGCAGGCTCGGGTCGAGATTGCGCGAAACGATGGTCTGCAAGGCAAGCACGATTTGCGAGGCGATGACGATGGGGTCCACGCCCATGTGCGGGCGCGCCGCGTGCGTGCCGCGCGCCTTGATATGGATAACGAAATTATCCTCGCTCGCCATGATGCCGCCCGCGCGAGTCGCGAAGGTGCCGGCGCGCATGCCGGGCATGTTGTGCGCGCCGAAGATCGCGTCCACGGGAAAGCGCTCGAACAGGCCGTCGGCCATCATCGCCTTGGCGCCGCGGCCATGCTCCTCGGCGGGCTGGAAGATGAAGCGCACGGTGCCGTCGAAATCGCGCCGTTCGGCCAGCAGGCGGGCGGCGCCGAGGATCATCGACATATGGCCGTCGTGCCCGCACGCATGCATCTTGCCCGCGTTGCGCGAGGCATGTTCGCGGCCGGGCGCGCATTCCGCGATGTTCAGCGCATCCATGTCGGCGCGCAGGCCGATGGCGCGCTG
>JAITTX010000142.1 GCA_031286755.1 Paraburkholderia sp. | reverse complement strand
ACCGGGCCGGTCCATATGGAGTCCCGCAACGAGTCCCTTGACATGATTGCGCAGAAAGTCATCAACATTCTGAGCACGCAAAGCGAAATACGCGTCAAGGGCAGACGCATCGTACTGGAGGGCGGCGGCTCGCAGCTCGTAATCGACGATGCGGGCATCATCGGACACACGAACGGCAAGTACCTGATGCATGCGGGCGATCACGCCACGGCGGACCCGCAAGCCAGGCCGGTGGATTATCCGGTCACGCAGGACAACCCGGGCAAGCTGGCGGCGCATCATGTGCTGGTTGAAAGCGGCGGCGGCTTTGCGGTTGCCGGTCAGCCTTACCGTCTTACGCTGGATGATGGACAGATCATTCAGGGTGTCACGAGCGGGCTGGGCGAGCTTCAGATGGTGACGAGCAACGTTGCCGCGTTTGGCGTTATCGAGTTGATGTCGCAGAGCGTGCCAGAGGATGTAATCGGTGTAACCCATGTGGCCGTCTATCGTGATGCGGAACTGCCGCCACCGCCCGCGCCGCTCGTTCCGGCAAGGCGGACGGCACAGATTGGTGGCAAGACTGCCAGTACGCCGGAGGAAGGTGCGACGACGCAGGGACAGCCAGCGCGCTACGTGACGTGCGATCCAATGAACTTTGGTCTGCGGCGCTATCGCATCCTGAACGGGGCGAAGGCCGATGAGTCGCCAGGGTACCAAAGCCGTTCGAACATTGAGTATCCAGTCACCAGACAGTATACGGCGGCTATAAAACCCAAGCTGCTGGGTATTGATTGGGCTGATCTGGCTGGTAAATCAGATGACGATATAACTGCGATTATCGCGCCCGTGGTGCAGGAAGCTGTGTGGACTGCGTTACAGGATGGTCCGTTCGGCCTGCCACGTGGCAGGCCAGGGGGCGACAAGCCTGGTGCGATGCCAGCCATGAAGATAATCGGGCCGGAAAATGCGTCCAAATACTCAATGAAGCCTACATATGCCGGTGGGTTTATTGCATCCCGTTGGGTTCTGGGTGTGGCTCAGTTTTGTATCCAGAGAATCATTGACGGTATGAATCGCCAGAGCGACTACTGGCTCATGGATTTCGCTGCGACGCTGTATCACGAGGCAAGACACTGCCAGCAGAAGTACTGGATTGTTTCTCTTTTAAATACCTATCCGGATGATTATCGTAAATTTATTAATATTTTTAAGTATTATGATGCAACAGTAGATAAAAATGTCTATGCACTTTCCTCCAGGCAACCTTTCCCGAAAGACGAGCGCGTGCGTATTGAGGTGCATCGCATGCTGGTATTCGAATATTACTGGTCGATTGTCAACCGGCCAGATGATCCGTTCTACGAATTTTTGGCCGGGGATCTTGAAGTGGTACAGGATGATGTCTGCAAAATACGGAACGTTACGCCAGAAGTCGCCCAAAAGATGGCGAAACACAATTCAGGATACCGTTCCCATTTGCATGAGGAAGATGCGTATGCGACTGAAAAACCTGTGCGCAATTACTGGAGCAGGTCTGACTATCAGTTTTTGTTCAACCCAGGTAGTTGCACAGACGACTATGCCAATACCCTCAGGGCCATTGGGGCAATCTGAAATGGATCGTACTGTTACCGATGTTCAACGCAATGCCATCTTCAGGATGCTGGATGAGGTTATGGCGATCCTGCGTGACGACAAACCCTTCAACCCAAATAGCGAAATATTCGGCAGAATTCGCTTGACGGAAACGGAGCCTGGCTATCCAGGGGTAGATTATTCGTTCAAGAATATTTCTATACCACCAGCAACAATTGAGTTCCAAACGGCTTCTAATCCTCTGGACTATTCCGAAGACAGGATGAAGGTGCCCGTCGTTCCGAAACACTTTCAGTTGGATTTCGATCCGTCGATTTATGGCATAACTCAGGACATGCTAAAACAGCGACTCGATCTTGCTGATTGCTGGGTCGACCGGGATGGGACGAAGCATGACGGGAATAGGAGGCCGCCACCAGGGCCGGGACTCCTGTTGCAACCTTACCGATACCGCGCCAATGCGCACGCCAATAGCCGTTTCCCCGTCGACGTCGAAATTGTCTATGGTATTCCGACAGGCGATGAGCCAAAAGATAAACTCGTGCTCATGTTCATCAACATTGAGAGGGTCTATCCGCTCGCCCTACCTGAAGATCGCGAGAAAATGCGTGAGGAAAAGGAGCAACGCACGCGCAATCTGTATGGAAATTCGGGGGTGGCGAAATGACGAGCCAGTTCGAACGCACGGTCGCGCGGATTGACCCGGCGTCATCGGTTGCGAGGCGGAATCTCGCCGCACGATGCATGTTTCACATCAGGTCGGGTACGGACAAGCGGAACCATACTAGGCATCCGGTGCGCGGCGCTGTGCTAGTCGGGACCGCCCGACGAGTCCAGCGGATCGGTAGAGTATCCAGCACGCCGTCGCCCGGATAAATCACACCCTGTAATTTATCCGGCCAGAGCAGGAACAAAAACCACAAGAAATTATGGATTCGGGTGGCTCGATGCAATCCACGAGCGCGCGGGGGCTGTACTTCGTTATGCGATGAATTGGCACTGTTCGATCCCGAGTCGGAGCAGTGGTATTTTGTTCCTGCATCGGAGTTTCTGAAACCCGGTCAAGCGTAGTGCGCCAGAGACAAGCTTCCCTGGCGGAACCGCGATCAGAACGTGGAGCTACGCTTGTTCGTCGCCACTACCGCCCAATACCGACGGCGTACCAATATCCATGTTTTCGAGAACATAGGGTTTTGTTTTTCAGGCAAGGGCGATTTGCGTCGGGGTTGAGTCGATCCATCCCCCCGCCCAGCGCATCCAGCCTTACCGTGGCCTTACTGCGGTTCCTGGCGCTCCCACGGCGTTTTCGGGGTTTGGCAGTATTGCGGGCGCAGCTTGACCGCATGCTCTCCCGCATGGATCGTCACGGCGACGAAGCGGCAGGTCTTCCGGTTCCTGATCGTGGTGCCCTCGGGCGTGAGGGTCGCGCTGACTTCGGGCCGGCCGGCCATGGCGGGGCGGGTCCATTGCGTTGTCGCGCCATCGTTCCTGGTGTTGAGCACGACGCGCACCGTGCTGGTGAGCGCGTCGATGTCGCTCTGGTCGAGCTGGCTCATCGGCGCGATCTCCAGGAAGCCGGCTTGCGCCGGCCATGCGGGCGGCGTCGCCAGCGCGAGCAGCAGCGGCACGAGGGCGGCAAGGGGTTTTCCACGTCCGGCATGGCCGGCCGAGTCGCGGTTCGACATGGCGGTTTCCAGTCTCTCGAAGAGCGCTATGAAGGAGCGCTGGCCTTGCGATTGGCAGGCATGCGGCCCGCTTCCGATTGTTTTCTGATTGCGGCAGCGTTTCCATTCGGGGTTCGGGAAGCGAAATTGCCCTTTCGGGCAATTCAGATTGCCCCGCACCCCTATGGCATCGCTTGGCGGCGCATATGAAACTCCCGCCTGGAGGGGCTGTGCGCGATGCCTTCGGCGCTCGCGGCTGCCCGGAGAATCCGCGGGCCCCCGACCACAACATAGGCTGCCTGAGTTGTCGTTGCAACGGCAATTTCGACACCACGGCCATTCAAACCTGAAAAACGGAGAAGAAAATGCAAGGACGTCTCTTCATGTTGAAGACCTCCATTGCCCTCGGCGTGCTGGGCACGGTGCTTTCGGGTTGCACGACGACGGGGAATCAGCCGGCGACGCAGGCGTCCACCGAGGCGAAGCGCCAGTCCATCGACGCCAGCGTGGACGGCACGCTTTCGCGCCTCTATCAAACGGCGCCCGGCGCGCGCGAGCTGGTCGCGAAGGCGCGCGGCGTGCTGGTGTTCCCGAACGTGGTTCAGGCCGGCATCGTGGTGGGCGGCGAGCACGGCGACGGCGCATTGCGCGTGGGCGGCAGCACGGCGGGCTATTACAGCCTCTCGTCGGCTTCGGTGGGCGCGCAGCTCGGCGTGCAGTCGAAGGCGGTGGTCTACCTGTTCATGACGCAGGAAGCACTCGACAAATTCCGCAACTCCAATGGCTGGTCGGCGGGCGGCGACGCCTCGGTTGCCGTCGTGAAGATGGGCGCCAATGGCCAGATCGACACCACGACCACCACCAAGCCGGTCGAAGTCTTCGTGCTGACGAACAGCGGTCTGATGGGCGACCTCTCGGTCTCGGGCACCAAGATCACCCGTTTGAACCTGTAAGGCCGACATGCGGCGCGGGGGCGGCATACGCGTGCTTTGCGGCCTGAAAGGACGCGGTGCCTGCCTGGGTGTTCAGGGGAGAGGACCATCATGCCAGTGAGGTCGAGACGCGGTTCTCGACAGGCTCGCGCCGGCCACCAGCGCGGGCGGTCTCGCGGCGCCCGGGTTGCGGGCGCCGGCCTGCTATTGAGCGCGTTGTGGCTCGCTCCCATGGCCGCCATGGCGCAGGCGTTGCCGCCGAGGCCGGCGATCACCGGCCCCGACGTGCAAAAGCGCGCCAACGCCGTGCTCGCGCTGCTGAGCTACACCGTCACGCCGGACCTGACCGCGAGTTCGCTGGGCATTCGCAATGGCGCCACGGGCAACCCGGCGTTGAACATGACCCAGCTCGGCGGCGGCTTCACGCTGAGCCAGAGCTTTCCGCTGTATCTGGAAGGCGCGATTGGCGGGTCGCGCTACGACCCGACCTTCCTCGTCTCGGACGGCAAGGAGCAGCGCTCGCTGCCGACGCGCTGGACCAACGTGGCGGCGACGGGCGGCATCGGCTGGGATTTTCCGCTCAACGAGAGCAAGACTCTGGTGATCCGGCCGATCTTCAATTTTTCGCTCGGCGAAGTCGTGAGCGATGCATCGGCGGCCCAGTTCCTCATCAACCGGCACATCGACAAGAACGTCCAGTTCATCAAGGATGGCTCGCTCAGCGCCTATGGCCTGGGCGGCTCGCTCATGCTCGGCTGGTATCCGCGCAAGGAGCCTTACGAGTTCGATCTCGAACTGCGCTACACGGACATCTATCTGCAGAGCTTTGGCTCGTCGGCCGGCGTACGCGGCGAGGCCAATGCCCAGTCGACCAATCTGTATGCGCGCTGGCGCGCGCCAACGGGGCTGCTGGTGCTGCACCGGCCGCTGCGCTACGTGCTCGAACTGTCGCATTCGACCTATCTCGGCAGCCAGGCCGATATTCTCGGCTTCAATCATTTGACCTCGCTGGGCGTGGGTCTGGAGATCGACACGGGCGCGGTGACCAAGCTGTTTTCGCGGCTGCGCATCGTGGGGCGCTACGCCTTCGGCACGAACGTTTCCGGCGCCTCGCTCGGGCTCGCGCTCAGTTTCTGATCCGGGAAATCCACAGCGAACCGTTATGGCTCGACGCTCCAGAGCTGCACGCGATTGCGCCCGGCGTGTTTCGCCGTGTAGAGCGCCGCGTCGGCGCGCTCGAGCGTGGCTGCGAGGCTGTCTTCCGCTTCGTCGTAGTGCGCAATCCCGATGCTGAAGGTTTGCGACAGCGTTTCGCCGGTGTCGAGCACGATGGGCGTGTCCTGCATGGCGCGCCGGATGCGCTCGGCCACCATCTGCGCCCGCTGTTCGGGCGTGTCCAGCAGGATCGCGGCGAACTCCTCGCCGCCGATGCGTGCCGCAAGGTCGTCTTCGCGCAGCGCGTTCTCGAACACCTGCGAAGCCACCTTGAGCACGCGGTCTCCCACCGCATGACCCCATGTGTCGTTCACGCGCTTGAAGAAGTCCAGGTCGAGCGCCAGCACCGAGAGCGGCAGATGATTCCGGCGCGCATGCTCGACCGCCTGCACGGCGGCCTTTTCGAAGTAGCGGCGGTTGGCGAGACCCGTGAGCGGGTCGAAGTCGGCATCGGTTTGCAGTTGCTTGAGCAACAGATGCTGATGGGTGATGTCGGTCAGCACGGCGAGCAGCGGATCGCCGTCGCCGGGCTTCGCGGGGGCCGGCAGTCCCGTGCAGTGAACCAGCATGTGGCGAATGCCCGAGCGCGTCTGGAACGGCACGGCTTCGTTGGCCGCGTCCGCCTGCATGCGCGCCCAGTTGGCCTCGTCGGTGAAAAGCCGCGCAAAGGGCTGGCCCTTGTCGGCCAGCGCGCCGAACACCGCGCGCAAGGCGTCGTTGCCGAGCAGGATGCGTTGCGACTTCGCGTCCACCACGGCAACCGGCGTGGGCATGTTCTCGACGATGGTCGAAACCGTGCTCGCATAGCGCTGCACGCGGCCGTTCAGATCCCGTTGCCGGCCGATCAGGACAAAGCCGCCTGCGAGCATGACAAGCAGCAGGGCGGTGCCGCCGAGATTGATATAGAAGCTGGCCCACAGGCTGTCGCGAAACGTGCTGATGGCATAGCCCAGATCCAGCGTCCAGTACGCCGCGTCGGACCTGAGCCCGATGCGCTGCTGCGCCACGAGGCGCTCGGTATGGTCGCGGCGCCATAGCGCGTAGAACGTGCCCTCGATGGGGCCCGCGCGCGGGTCGCCGTCGTCGGTGAGCCGTTGCCCGACGGCCAGCCCCTCCACCTCCGGAAACCGCGCGACGATGCGTTGCGCGTTGTCGCGCAGCAGCAGCGCGGTGCCGGGGATCAGCTTCGCGTTCTCCAGCAGATGCTGTTCGAGCGGCACGAGATGAATGGTCACGGCGTCGAGCTGGCCATTCTGGCCGAGGTGCTTTTCGGCCACCAGCAACGCCCCCTTGCTGCCCCACACGACGGGCAGCCACAGCCGCGCGGACGGCATGGCCCGCACCTGCGCGAAGAGCGCGTCGAAGCCGGGAATCTCGTTGCGCGCATTGGGGCGCGACGCGGCCACGATGCGCCCGTTCGCATCGAACACCGCGATCAGCGATTCGCCCAGCGACATTTGCAGCGTTTGCGTCAGATTGTCGAGCGCTTCGTTGGTGGCCTTGCCCTCGTCGACGAGCGCCTGGGTGGTGGACATCACGCCGTCGAGATCGTGCAGGCGGTCTTCGATCAGCCGCGCGACCAGCGAGGTTTGCGCGGCGAGCTGCTCGGCGGCCTGCAGATTCGCCGCGCGGAAGTCGTGCCACGACTGCCATGCGTTGATGCCGATATTCACCGCGACCAGTACCGAGAGCAGGGCCAGGAATTCGCGCATCCACGATTTGCGCGTGGCCGGATGCAGGCTCCAGTGGTGATTCGTGGGGGGCGGCGAGGACATGAGGGGGAGGCGCGTTCCGGTTCTCTGGTTGATTGAACGATTGAATGCGGGCGTGAATGTCCCTTGAAATATGCGGATTGCCCTTAACCCCGATGGTCGCGGCCTGAATATTGTACGAGACTTCGCTACCGGTGAAACGTAAGCAGACTTGAAAGAAACGATGAAGAGGAAAACAGCAGTCCTTGCGGTTATGGCATTGGCCGCGGGTCTGGCCACGGCGAGCGCGCCGGTATTCGCGCAAAGCGACGAAGATCTCGCCAGGCAACTGAGCAACCCCGTTGCGGCGCTGATCAGCGTGCCGCTGCAATTCAATTACGATTCGAATATCGGCCCGGCCCGCGATGGCGACAAATACTACGTCAATGTGCAGCCGGTTATTCCGTTTCATCTGAACGCGGACTGGAACCTCATTTCCCGCACCATTCTGCCGCTGGAGTCCCAACACGATGTCGTGCCGGGAGCGGGGTCGCAGACGGGGCTGGGAGACACGCTGCAAAGCTTCTTTTTCTCGCCCCAAAAGCCCACGGCGAGCGGCATGATCTGGGGTGTCGGCCCCGCGCTGCTGATGCCCACGGCCACGGATACGCTGCTGGGCGGCGGCAAGTGGGGCGCCGGCCCCACGGCGGTCGTGCTCTGGCAGAACCACGGCTGGACCTACGGCGCACTGGCGAATCACATCTGGTCGTTCGCCGGCGACGGCAACCGGCCCGGTGTCAGCTCAACGTTCATTCAGCCCTTCCTCAACTACACGACCGCCGATGCGTGGACCTTCGGCGTGAATACCGAGTCGAGCTACGACTGGGAGCGCCATCGTTGGTCCACGCCCGTCAACGCGACCGTGAGCAAGCTGCTGAAGATCGGCGGGCAACCCGTGAGCATCGGCGCGGGCGTGCGCTACTGGGCGGCGAGCCCGGACAACGGGCCCCATGGCTGGGGCGCGCGCATGATCGTGACGTTCCTCTTTCCCGAAGGCAAACCGCAGCACTGAAGCGCGCGCGGGTTGTGCGCGGCCGCGTTTCCCGCGGCCGCATCACGTCACGCCATGTCATGTCACGATATGGCGCGCGTCAGCGCCAGGCGCTGCCGACCTGGATATAGAAGGCGTTCTGGCCGGGGCCGTGCGCGACGTCGATACCCATCGTGATGCCGAGCTTGCGCGCGACCAGGTAGCGAAAGCCGGTGCCGAAGCCGAATGCCGTTGGCGCATCGGAAAACGCGTGCAGGTTGCCATAGGCTCGCCCGACGCCGCCGAAGCCCAACACCGACCAGCGCGGCGTGACGTAGTAGCGCAATTCCACTTCGCCGGTCACCTGGTTGCGGTCCTGGAACTTGGCCTGCGAGACGCCGCGCAAATCCACGTACGGTTGCGCGAAAAATGGAATATCGCCTTGCGAGAAGCCGGTGTCGACGCGCAAGCCGAGCACCCACCTGGACGAAAACGGAATCCAGTGATAGCCCTTCGCGGTCTGCATTTCGAATGAGCGGTCGCTGCCGAGGCCGCCGCGCGCGAGCTCGGCCTCGAATTCCGCATAGGTGCCGCTGCGCGGATAGAAAAGATTGTCGCGCGTGTCGTAATCGACGACGATGCCGCCCTTGCCGACTTTCAGATTGCGCTCGAAATTGCGGATGCTCTCGGGAATGGCCCCGCTGAAGCGCGTGGTCGAATCGAGAAACGTGTAGCGTGGCCCGATGTACCAGGGACTGTCGCCCAGGCGGAACAGCAGTTGCTGGATCGTGCCGATGCCGTTCAACTGGTACGCGTTCGCGTTGCCGCGCGGGCCGTAGTAGTTCAGGTTGAAATCGATCTTGCCGAGCACGCCGAGATAGCGGATATGGTCGTCGTTCCAGGTGTGAAAGTGCATGAGCCCGGCCGCCCAGCTATGCGTGTTCGTGGCCATGCCGCCTACGCCCGTGATGTTGGGCGGCTTCATCTGGTTGGGCTGCGTGCCGTCCGCATCGTCGCCGCCGGCGCCATCGGCGTCCTTGCCGCTCGCAGCGGGCGCGGTGAAGTAGAGCAGCCCGAGCCCGAAGCCGTAGCCGATCGCGGGCTCCGTGATGATGTCCGGCACCGGCAGCACGCCCTTGTGGTGCATCAGCATGTCGCTCACGTCGAACTGGCCGTCCGTGGGGTCGATGTATGAGCGGCGCGGGCTGTCGTCGGCGCCGTGCGCTAGCGTGGCGAGCGCGAGCAGCAGCGGCGACAGCCATTGCAGCCTGCGGGAGAAGCGCGGGATTTCGGCGGCCAATTTCTGCATGTTCTTGTCAGGATGTCAGTTCGTGTGACATCGCCAGGGCTGGCGTACGCGGGCGCAGCGCCTGGCGCCTGCGCTTCGATATAAAACGAATAATCGGCAAGTGTTTAGCAGACGCACGCCCCGGCGCCATTGGTATTCGGGGCAATGCGCTCGCCCTTCGGGGCAACGCATGGCCGCATCGCCCATGCGGCAAGGCTTTTCCCGCTTCGACCGGCTTCTCGCGGGTGTTGCGTCTATTTTGGCGGGCCTGCGCGATCCGCGCCGGCCGTGCTAGCGTCTATGCCTATTTATGCTCCCGCAAGTGGAGCAATGTCGAATGCGATGGGAATGGAGAATCTGGATGGGACTGAAAAGTTGGCTGGTCATGACAGGGCGGAGCGCATCATGAGTCGTACTGCTAACTTGATAGCCGCATGTTTCGCATGTTCGATGAGCGGCGTTTGCGCGCCTGCCTGGGCCGCGGACCCGGCTTCCGCCAATCCGGCTCCCACGGAGCCGGCTGCAACGGCCCTCGCTCCCGTGACAGTCGCGCCCGCCGCTCCAGCGCCCGCTGCTGCCACCGCGCCCGCTGCTGAGGGAACTGGCTGGCAATTCGCGCTCACGCCCTATTTGTGGCTGCCGAGCGTGGGGGGCACGATGCACTTCACGCTGCCGAGCGGAGGCGCCGACGCATCCACGGGCCCATACAACTACCTGTCGCACCTGCGCTTCGCGCTCATGGTGCAAGGCGAGGCGCGCAAAGGAGAGTGGAGTGTCTTCGGCGACGCGATCTACCTGAAATTCGGCAGGCATGGCAGCAACATCAATACCTTCGACAATGCGCTCGGCTCGGCCGAGTCGCAACGCGACGTCGAAACGAGCTTGCGCGGCATGCTGATTCAGGTGGGCGGCGGAAAAACCGTGATGCAAAAGCCATGGGGCAACATGGATGCCATCGCGGGGTTGCGCTATCTCGGCGTGAAGGAGACCTTGGACGCCACATTCGCCGCCAGCACGGGCGGCGGCGCATCGGCGAATCCGGACATTCACACATCGCAAAACCAGGACATCTTCGACGGCTTCGTTGGCGTGCGCGGCCGCGTGTTCCTGACCGGCGACGGCAGCTGGTTTGTGCCGTACTATCTCGACATCGGAACCGGCACTTCGAAATTCACGTGGCAGGCCATGAGCGGTGTGGGCTATGCCGCGAAGTGGGGCGACGTGAGCTTGACGTACCGTTATCTCGCCTTCTATGGCTCGGGCGATCAGCTCGTGCAGACGCTGCGCTTTAACGGCCCAAGCGCCAATGTGACGTTCAGGTTCTGAGCGTTCGTCCATGCTGCGATGTTGCGGGACGAACCGCTATTTGCCGATGTGCGGATTCGCAGCATGGAGTCGTCATGTCCGGAAGTGTCCTGGCAGCGCTGGCGCTGCGCTGTGCGGCCCTGTTGTTCGTGGCGGGGCTGTTGCCGTCATGGCCGTCGCCCGCGCTCGCGCAGGCGAGCGCACCCGTCATTCGCCTTTCCGTGGCGGTGATTCCGCCCACCGTCATCGAGCAGCACGGCAAGCTCACGGGTTTCACGATCGACGTCTGGAATGCCGTTGCGGCGCGCCTCAAAGTCAAGACGCAGTATGAAGTCGCCCCGAATCCATCGACGCTGAACGACTGCCTGCAAACGGGCCAGTGCGATCTCGCGATGCCCCAGTTCATCACCTGGGAGCGCGATCAGATATTCGACTTCTCCACGCCCGTGCTCACCGCGGGGCAACGCATCATGGTGCGCGATACGGGCGATCGCACGGCCATGAGCCCGCTGCTCGCGCTGCTGCGCCTGCTGGGATCCACGACGACACTGATCTGGCTGCTCACCGGCCTGCTGCTGATTCTGATTCCCGCGCACATTGCCTGGTTTCTCGACCGTGGCCGCGAGGACGGCGCCATTTCCAGCAAGAAATATTTTCCCGGCATTTTTCAGGCCGTTTATTGGGCAGCCACCACGCTGCTGACCCAGGCGGAGGTGGCGCCGCGCCAGTGGCTCGCCCGGCTGACCGCGTTGCTGCTCATGTTCGTGGGCATCGTGTTCGTCGCGTTCTATACCGCGCAGTTGACGAGCGATTTGACCGTCCAGCAAATCAAAGGCGCCATCAACGGCCCGGACGATTTGCCCGGCCGGCAGGTCGCGACCATCACCGGAACGATTTCCGTGGGCTATCTGCACGATCACGGCGCTCGCGTTCAGGAGTATCAGCGACCCTCGGAAATGTACGCCGCGCTGGTGAGCGGGAAGGCGGATGCACTGGTGTTCGCAGGTCCCGTGCTGCTCTATTATGCGAACCACGAAGGCAAGGGCCGCGTGAAGGTGGTGGGCCCGGAGATCAACCGCTCCGATATTGCGTTCGTGTATCCGGTCAATAGCCCGTTGCGCAGGAAGGTCGATAGCGCACTGCTCGAATTGCAGGAAAACGGCACCTACGACGCGATCTACAAGCGCTGGTTCGGCGAGTAATGGGGGCAACGAGGTTGCCCGAGACCCTAATAGTGCGTACCCCATGTCGATGCCAAACTGAAACCCGGCGCGTGGTTGTCTGATGAACGATGGGCGGCCCATTGCCTGCGTTTGCGTTTATCCCTATTCAATACGGCAACTCTGAGCGCGCCGCGCGCCGGTGCGGGCTCATGGAGTGAACAACCATGGTTGAAGTCAAGGCAGTTGTAGGGGTCAAGCACCTGATCGACTGGGTTGCCAACAACGAGGCTGAGATAGCCAAAGGCGTGCTTGCCGTGATCGGCGCCATTGTCATTCTGTTCCTGGGCATGACGATTGCGCGCGTGGCGTCTGGCACGCTGCGGCGAATACTCCACCGCAAGGACGTCGACAAGACCGTCATACAGTTTTCGGTCAACCTGCTGCGCTATGTGCTGATCGCGTTTACCGTGGTGGCCGCGCTGGGCCGCCTGGGCGTGGAAACCAACTCGATCATCGCGGTCATCGGCGCTGCTGGTCTGGCCATCGGCCTCGCTCTGCAAGGCTCGCTTTCCAATTTCGCCGCTGGCATCCTGCTCGTTGCGCTGCGCCCCTTCAAGGCCGGCGAATATGTCGATCTGGGCGGCGCGGCGGGGACCGTCGAGGAAGTCAATATTTTCTCGACCACCATGTGCATGCCCGATAACAAGGTAGTGGTCGTGCCCAACGGCAAGATCATCAGCGGCAATATCGTCAATTACACTCGCCATCCGTACCGCCGCATCGAGATTCCAGTGGGCGTGGCCTATAACACCCGCGTCGAGCACGTGAAGAGCGTCTTGTCGGGCGTGGTGGAGCGCGACCCGCGCATTCTGCACAATCTGGGCAATACGATCCGGCTGATGGAAATGGCCGCGCCGTCACTCAATTATGTGGTGCGCGTGTGGGTGAATAATGCGGACTACTGGAATGTCTATTTCGATCTGGTGGAAGCCATCAAGAATGCGCTGGACGAGCATCAGATCGGCATTCCTTACCCGCAATACGATGTCCGCATTCATCGCACGCAGACCGACCGGGATTTCGCCACGGATTGATGGCCGCAACGGCCCGGGCAGAAAAAAGCCCGCGCGAGGCGGGCAGCAAGTACGAGGAGACCTGATTAAGGGCGCGGGGCGTGCCCTCGAGACAAACTGTAGCGCACGACGCGCGGGCGCGCACCTATCTGAATGAACAGGGGGCACGGGAAGTTCCGGCGCACTAGATGCTGCGGCCCGCTACAACAAGGCCTCTTGAATACCCGAAAAAAATGCCCGCATACGCGGGCAAATTCGCCACTCAGGGATGCCGGGCCGTGCCAGCTACCCAGCGCGTGTATCGTAACCCGCATAGACGCGCGGTAGTGTTGCCCCAAACCCTGGCAGGCGGTGCAGGGTGGCGGGTTTCAGTTTTCGCGCTCTTGCGTTTTGCATCGAGACAACATTCATCGTCAACCGCGCACGCGCGGCGCCTGCCAGTTCGACTCGCGCGCGAATTGGACGAATGAGTTCAGATAATCCACTGCCGCATCGCCGTCGCGCGTGCCGAGAAAAATCTGCTTGGCGATGCCGTGCTTGCCAAGCTTCACGATCGCGAGCGGCATGCGGTCCGCGTATTCCCCGGCGAGCCATTTCGGCAGCGCCGCCACGCCGCGCTGGCTCGCGACCATCTGCAACATGATGTCGGTGGTCTCGATCGTCTTGTGCCGGCGCGGCATGATACCGGCGGGGCGCAGGAACTGGTTGTAGATGTCGAGCCGGTCGGTCTCCACCGGATAGGTGATGAGCGTTTCGTCAACCAGTTGTTCCGGCTTCACGTAGCGCTCGCGCGCCAGCCGATGGTCTTCCGCGACCACCAGCACCTGCTCGTAGTCGAATACCGGCTCGAAGCGCAGCCCGGGGCGCTTGAGCGGATCGGGCGTGACCAGTACGTCGATGTCGTAGCCGATCAGCGCGCCAATGCCGCCGAACTGAAACCGCTGCTTCACATCCACGTCCACATCCGGCCAGCGCGCCAGATAGGGCGACACCACCTTGAGCAGCCACTGATAGCACGGGGCGCATTCCATGCCGATGCGCAGCGTGCCGCGCTCGCCCTGCGCATATTGTTTCATGCGCTCTTCGGCGAGCTCGAATTGCGGCAGCAGCCGCTGCGCGAGCGACAGCAGATATTGCCCGGCCTGGGTCAGCCGCAGACTGCGGCCTTCGCGGTCCCAGATCGGGGTGCCGAGCTGCTGCTCGATTTTCTTGACCGTATGGCTCAGCGCCGACTGCGTGAGAAATAGCGACTCCGCGGCGGCGGTGAGCGAGCCCTGGCGGGCCACTTCGCGGACGATGACGAGATGAATGCGCTCGAGCATGGCAACGGCGAAAGAGGAGTATATGAAAAAATCTAATGGATGGATGAAATAATGCCATTTTTCTTCATTAGCCGTAAGCCCTATCATCGCTGCCACTTGTGGATTTTTTCGCACTTTTCATTGGATGGCAGCGCACATGGTCACGACACACAACCTCGGCTTCCCGCGCATCGGCGCGAAACGCGAACTGAAATTCGGCCTTGAACGCTACTGGAAGGGCGAGTCCTCGCGCGACGAACTCAAGGCGCTGGGCGCCGAATTGCGCGCGCGGCACTGGGCGGACCAGCAGGCGCTCGACCTCGTGCCCGTTGGCGACTTCGCGTTCTACGACCAGGTGCTCGACATGAGCTTCACGCTCGGCAACCTGCCGGAGCGCGTGCAGGGCTTTCACGGCGACAAGCTCGACAACTACTTTCGCGTCGCGCGCGGCCGCTCGGCAACGGGCGCGCAAGAGCATGCGGCCTGCTGCGGCGGCGTGGCGGCCGGCGAGATGACAAAGTGGTTCGACACGAACTACCACTACATCGTCCCCGAATTCACGGCCGGCACGCAGTTCAATCTCGACACTTCGCGCCTGCTCGAACAATTGCGCGAGGCCCGCGCGCAGGGCGTGAAGGCCAAGCCCGTCATTCTGGGCCCGATCAGCTACCTGTGGCTCGGCAAGGCGAAGGACGACTCGGACAAGCTCGCTCTGCTGCAGCGCCTCATGCCCGTGTACCATGCGCTGCTCGACTACTTCAAGGTGATGGACGTCGAGTGGGTGCAGATCGACGAGCCCGTGCTCGCGACCGAACTCGATCCGGCCTGGCGCGAGGCATTCACGCGCGCCTACGAAGGTTTCGAGCAGCGCAGCGTGAAGCTGCTGCTGGCAACCTACTTTGGAGAGCTGAAGGAAAATCTCGAGCTCGCGTGCGGCCTGCCTGTCGACGGCCTGCACATCGACGCGATCAACGCCCGCGAGGAAGTGGCGCTGGCCGCGCGGACGCTGCCCGCGCAAAGCGTGCTTTCGGTTGGCGCGATCAACGGCCGCAACATCTGGAAGACCGACCTGAACGCCACGTTGCAATGGCTCGAACCGCTCGCGAAGCAACTCGGCGAGCGCCTGTGGATTGCTCCGTCTTGCTCGCTGCTGCACGTGCCGGTCGATCTCGCGAGCGAAGAGAAGCTCGACCCCGAGATCCGTTCGTGGCTCGCTTTCGCGCTGCAAAAGCTCGACGAAGTGAGGGTGCTGGCGAGGGCGCTCAACGAAGGCCGCCACGCCGTGGCCGCGGAACTCGCCGCCAATGCCGCCGCCATCGACGCGCGCCGCCGCTCGCCGCGCGTGAACAACCCGGCAGTGAAGGCCGCGCTTGCGCGCATCGATGCGAACCTCGGCAAGCGCCGCCACGCGTATGCCGAACGCGCCGCGAAGCAGGCCGCGCTGCTCAAGCTGCCCGCGTTCCCGACCACGACGATTGGCTCGTTCCCGCAGACCGGCGAAATCCGCCAGGCGCGCAGCCAGCACAAGCTCGGCGCGCTCGACGACGCGGGCTATCGCACTGCCATGCGCAAGGAGATCGAGCGCAGCGTGCGCGAGCAGGAAGCGCTGGAACTGGACGTGCTCGTGCACGGCGAAGCCGAGCGCAACGACATGGTCGAATACTTCGGCGAGCAGCTCGACGGTTACGCGTTCAGCCAGTTCGGCTGGGTGCAGTCGTATGGCTCGCGCTGCGTGAAGCCGCCTGTCCTGTTCGGCGATATCAGCCGCCCGAAGGCCATGACCGTCGAGTGGATCAGCTACGCGCAATCGCTCACGAACAAGCCGATGAAGGGCATGCTCACGGGGCCGGTGACGATCCTGAACTGGTCGTTCGTGCGCGACGACCAGCCGCGTTCCGTGTCGTGCTACCAGCTCGCCCTGGCGATTCGCGAGGAAGTGCTCGACCTCGAAAGGGCCGGCGTGCGCGTGATCCAGATCGACGAGGCCGCGCTGCGCGAAGGTCTGCCGCTGCGCCGCGCGCAGTGGGGCGAGTATCTGCGCTGGGCGGTGGAAGCGTTCCGCATCACGGCGAACGGCGTGGCCGACGAAACGCAGATCCACACGCATATGTGCTATTCGGAGTTCAACGACATCATCGCGTCGATCGCCGACATGGACGCCGACGTCATTACGATCGAGACTTCACGCTCGGACATGGAATTGCTCGATGCATTCGACAACTTCAGGTATCCGAACGAAATCGGTCCGGGCGTGTACGACATTCACTCGCCGAATATCCCGACGCAGGAGCATATCGTGCAACTGATGCGGAAGGCGGCCGGGCGTATTCCGGCACAGCGTTTGTGGGTGAATCCGGATTGCGGCCTGAAGACGCGCCAGTGGGACGAAGTGATTCCCGCGCTGACCAACATGGTTGCCGCCGCGAAGGCGCTGCGCAGCCAGGCGCACTGAGGCGCCGGGGCGCGTAGCCGGCCTGTTCAGCTTGTTGCATGCGCCTCGGGGTGGCCTCGGGGCGCATGGGTTTTTCGTGCTGGCGGCTCGCGTATCAGTCGCCGTTGATCGAGCCCGTTGCCGCCAGCACGAACGCATAGACTTCCGGCAATGCGGAAACGATTCTCGTGCCTGGCGGAACGCCATCGAAGGCGTCAGGCGGGCCGATGCAGATCAGCGGCCTGGCAAAGCGCGTTGCCAGCCGGATTTCGTCCAGTGTGCCCTGGCTGCCGGGGAGCGCCACCACGACGTCGCTCGTGAGCACGTTCACGTAGTTGCGGTTCAAGGCATCTTCAGGGGCGCCGGCCTGTTTGCGCGGCAGCGGCGTGAGGATGGGCAGGTCGATATACGGATTGGGATAGCCGGGCACCGGCGCGAAGCCGCGCACAGGATGGGATTCGCCAGGCACGATCCCGATCGAGCGCCCCTTGCGGCCGGGCGTGGTTGAGAACGCGCGCGCCGTGGCAAGCATGACGCCGTTGCCGGCGCCGGTCAGCAAATCGAACCCGTGCCCGGCAATCCATTTTCCGAGCGGTATCGACAGCTCCGGCCACTCG
The DNA here is from genome assembly GCA_031286755.1 of Paraburkholderia sp. Lineage (GTDB taxonomy): Bacteria > Pseudomonadota > Gammaproteobacteria > Burkholderiales > Burkholderiaceae > Paraburkholderia. Next base: position 7,971 of record JAITTX010000142.1, on the reverse strand, counting down.
GCCTTGCCTGAACCCATTACGCCAACTATTGCCACCGGGCTTTCCTCCCGAACTTCTGGTTTCCGTGGACGCCGCGCCGTTCCGGGCGGCTCGATGCATTGGACTAACTATTCTCCATGGTTCCATTGAGATCGTTCTTGATGTCTTCCCATGCTTGCTCCAGCACGGCAATGGATTCGGCAATCAGTTCTCGCAGCAGGTTGCTCAGTTCATTTCTATCGCGATCCCAGGTTTCATCCACCAGATCCCGGGTTAGCTTGACGATCTTCTTGCTGCTGTCTTTCCTGGGATCCAGCAGGAGATGGACTAACGCCTGGGCTTCGACCATTTCGCGGTAGGCTCGCCTGGATTCCACCGCCGCGCGGAACTTCGGATTGGTGTCGAGCTCTTCGCCGATGTATGTCACCGTGCCAACGAACTTCGAGATGGCATCGCGAAGCTGGCCTTGCCACTCCTTGCGAATGTTCGCGGTTGCCGACTGTACTTGCCGCTTCTGCGCACGATAGGCCAGCACGCCGACGACAAGCGCAATCAATGCGCTACCCGCGCCGACTCCCGCAGTGGAGAGCACCATCGGCCAATCGGTTGGCGTATCGACCAGCAACTTGATGGGCTGGGGATCCAATGTTATCGCTGTGCCGTTCTGGCTTGACGATGCGTGAAGATTGCCTCCGGCAAGCACATGATTTCCGTCTTCGTTTTTCTGAATGACAAGCGAATTTTTCGCTTCGAGTTTTTCGGCGGGCATGTTTATGGGTTGGCGAGGCTATTTGTTAGACAATAAATTCTGATGTTGAGGTTGAACTGATTATCGACCGTGCGATGGAAATATTGAATGGATAAATGCCGGATGCATAGGTTTTGCATGCGGAACAGCCGCTTTCAGAATGGGCTAAGATGTCGAAATTCAATCAATCACTAAAGTGTATCCGCTGATCGAGCGGCAGATCGTCATGACCATGCTTTTCAATGGCTCACCGTCGCCCGAGGCTGGCAACGTATCGGATCGGGCGGATCAAAGCCCGGAGCCAAAGCCGCGAGTGCTTGCGCTGCCCGCTCACCTGCGAGAAATACCAACCTGCGCCGGCATACCCGATCTATTCACCACTTACTGCCTGAATATTGGGTTGGCGCTGCTGTTTAGTGGCGTGTTCGCGGCTTTGCTTTACTGGCCGTTCGGCGATCGCTCTTTTTTCCAGGGCGGTCTCATCATGCTCATTTTGTGGCCGCTCATGCTATGGATGGTGGCATGGATGATCGCTATTTTTATTCGGGGAATCCGGCGCCCTGGCGTCTGGTTTCAGGTTGACCCGGATGGCTTTCGCTATGGCAATGGAATATCCCCGGACCCGACTGCTCCGAAGGCAAGGTGCATTGAATGGAGCAGCGTTGCTGCAAACCCCGGACTGGACTGTGATGTACGCTATAACACGTCGTCCAGGGTTTCCATGCGGCCGGCCAGCTTCACGTTCTGGCAACGCGCCCAGCGCCAATCCGTCGAAAAATACACACTCCCCAAGAGCCTCACCAGTTACGATGCGGAAAAGGACGGCATTCGCAGCGTCCGTTTTAAAAACCGTCACGCTTTGATGGTCGCCATTCTGTGCGGTCTGGCCCATCAGGGTGTTCGCTTTGATCTCAATACCTTCATAGCCGCAGGCGTTCACCCGGAAACCTGGCAAAAACTCAGGCAGCCCTGGCGAGCCGCCACCGTATATTTTTCCCTGATTGTCGTGCTTGGGCTGGTTGCTTTTGAAATCTGGGGGCGAGATTCGCTGGCTTTTCCTTTTGCCGTATTCACGGTTTCTCTTGCCTACTATTGCAGCGAGGGGAAATATGATTTTTCCCCCGATCTCAGGAAGTATCCGAAAGGCCCCGTGGTTTTTCATATCGATCACGCTGATGAGGCCGGCGCGGGATTGGCTTCGGCCACGGCGGGTCGTGGCTGAGGCAGGCGCGCTTACCTGTAGCCACCTTAAGCCATCAATAGCTCAAGCCCAGATTGACTGTCCAGCCCTTGACATGCGGGCCAAAGAGATACGCGGCGCCCACACGCAGGCGCTTTGACTGCGCGTTGTCTCTTGAAAGCGGAAGCTCGAATCCGCCTCCCAGTTCGGCGATCGTCGTGAATCCAAGCGCGTCGCGATTCGGTCCGAAGAACCCGCCATAGGCCGCCTCAATCACGTAATTCAGCGAGCGCGAAAACAGATGCGCGCCCGTCGGTCCAGCGTAATTTGCCTGAACCGACCACGAACCGGCCGTTTCCCGGAACCGGAGCAGGGGGTCCGACTCGCCAAAGCTGGATATCCACGACCAGGCGATATGACCGCGAACGCTGAACGTTTGCGCCGGAGCCAGACTCGTGCTCCACGCGAGCGCGGCATTCGGAGTGATCAGCCATGCGTTTTCGTGCCAGTTGAAGAGCGGTCCATCGGTAACCGGTTTCAGGCTCGCCGCGGCTCCCGTATAGGACGTGTCATTGAGCAGTCTCGCCACGCCAAAGTCCAGACCGGGCTCGAACGTCAGGCCGTAGCCCAGTTGGCTTTTCAGGAACAGACCGCCCGTGGCGCTGAAGGCCGACCATTTGCCGTTGATGCTGCCGGAGCCACCGGGCTCGTCGAGCGCGAACGCGCCTTTCTCGCGGAAGTAACCTCCGGAGACTCTCCAGAAAAGACTGTTGCGTTCCGAAAGTGCGAGCAACTGGCCTTCGTACGGAAACCGGGTGACGGTAATCGATTGCGGCGTGGCGCCGTCCTGGATGTCGAGGTGCGAGGAGCTGATATCGGGGGTCGCGGTAAGGCTCAGTATCTGCGAGTAGGCGGAACCGAGGCGAGCGGCGCCAATGATGTCGCGCGCTGACTGCGCACAGGCGGGCGATGCGCTCAGGGCGGCAAGAAGAACGAGAATGCATCGGGCCGCTCCGGGTAACGCAATGGTGTGGTGATTTCTCGCCCAGGGTTGCACGCCGGAAGCCATCCTTTAATGGGTTGTCGTAGTTGATTTGCTTTATACGCCAATACGAACTTGCAGCGGTTCAACCTGCACAACCTGCAATGGGGAGCTTCGCGATACAACATAGGCAATCACCCGCGTTACGCTTCCAGGCCAGACATTCCGGGCAATCCATGGCTGACGAAATCCAGTGCCGGCTCGAGGACGCTGGTTCGGCCAGACCGCCCGCCGCCCGGCACGGCGTGGCCGGATTTGTCACTAGACCGGCCGGTTTGGACAGGTCCGCCGTTTCTCCGCGATGCTACGATCAGCGCGCTTTTAGCGATCTTCGGGATCGGCTCCCAATCAATGGACAGTAACGCGCGACAGCACGCGCAGGAGAAACTCGCGATGAAAATCGAAACATTGGGCGTCATCGGCGCCGGGACGATGGGCGCCGGCATTGCCCAGGTTGCCGCGGTCGCGGGTCTGAAGGTCGTCATGATCGACGTGGCCGAAGCCGCGCTGGCGAAAGGTGTGGCCGCGCTGAGCGACAGCCTGGGCCGGCTCGTGGCGAAGGGCAAGCTGGAGGCGGCGGCGCAAGACGCAGCGCTCGGCCGTATCGAAACCTCCACGGATTATCAGCGTCTCGCGGGCGCGGACCTCGTGATCGAGGCGGCCACCGAAAATCTCGACCTGAAAATCCGCATTCTCAAGCAGATCGAAGCGGTTGTGCCGGCAACGGCCATCATTGCGTCCAATACGTCGTCCATCTCGATCACGACACTGGGCGCGGCGCTCGCCGATCCAGCGCGTTTCGTCGGCATGCATTTCTTCAATCCGGTTCCGCTCATGCCGCTGGTCGAAATCATTCGTGGCCTGCAGACCAGCGCCGCCACCGCGGACGCGATTCGCGAGCTGACCACGCGCCTCGGCAAGTCGCCCATCAGCGTCAAGAACTCGCCGGGCTTCGTCGTCAATCGCATTCTCGTGCCGATGATCAACGAAGCGTTTTTCCTGCTGGCCGAAGGGGCCGCGACGGCCGGGGAAATCGACGCCGGCATGTGCCTGGGCGCGAATCATCCGATCGGGCCGCTGGCGCTGGCGGATCTCGTCGGCCTCGACGTGTGCCTTTCGGTGCTCGACGTCTTCTTCAAGGACTTTTGCGATCCTAAGTATCGAGCCTGCCCGCTGCTGCGCGAGCTGGTCTCCGCCGGGCGGCTGGGCCGCAAGACCGGCCACGGCGTTTATAGCTACGCCTGATCTTCCGGCCGGGTACCCCCGGCCGTTCGCCTCAGGCGTGGAGCGCCTGCATTTGCTCGCGTGCGCTCGCGAGTCCCGCCTCCACGCCATGGGGTTTGATGTCGAGCCCCTCGGCGTACACGAACCGCACGTCGGTGATGCCCATCAGGCCCAGCACGGCCCGCAGGTACGGCGTGACGGCGTCGGTCTGCTGGCCCGCGTGCACGCCGCCGCGCGAACTGAACGCGATGGCCTTCACGCTCTCGACCAGTCCCTTGGGATAGGTCTGCGTGTACTGGAACGTCACCTGGGCCCGTGCAACCAGATCGAACCAGTTCTTCAAGTGGGTGGGCACATTGAGGTTGTACATGGGCGCGCCAATCAGCAGCAGATCGCAGCTCTTGAGTTCCGCCACGAGCGTGTCGGACAACGCCACCACCTTGCTGGCCCGCTCGCCCGGGTTTTCGGCGCCCCGCAACGCGTAAAACAACTCGCTGTCGAGTACGGGCAGATCGAGACTGGCGAGATCGCGCATGACCACCTCGTCACGCTCGCCGCGCGAGCGGCGCTGCGCCAGAAAGTCGTCGATCAGCGCATTGGTTTGCGACTTGCCGCTCATGATGCTGGATTTGAGTACGAGAATTCGGGTCATGTCGAGCCTGGATATATCGATGAATGGAGTCCATTCTGGCATCCACTATTTGTCCCGGAAAGCGATAAAATCGCTTAGCGATGTAGAATTTTTATCCCCAATAGGGGTGGAAGTGGCGGAAGGTGCGAGGTGAAACCGGCGATGCGAAATCCCTTGAAGGGCATCGATGTCTTTGTGGCCGCAGTGGAGGCGGGCACCTTCACGCAAGCCGCCGAGCGGCTGCATCTCACGCGCTCCGCGGTGGGCAAGAGCATCGCCCGGCTCGAGGCGCGGCTGGGCGTGACGCTGTTCCAGCGCACCACGCGCAGCCAGAGCCTGACCGAAGAGGGCGCGCGCTTTTACGAGCATTGCCTGCGAGCCATCGAGGAAATTCAGACGGGCGAGACGCTGCTCGAAAGCGGCAAATGGCAGATGCAAGGGCGCTTGCGGGTGTCGATGCCGGCGCTCTTCGGTCATTTGTGCGTGGCGCCGATCCTGCTCGAACTGGCCGAGGCCCACCCCGGGCTGAATCTGGATCTGTCGTTCAGCGACAGGGCCGTCGATCTCGTGGAAGAAGGCTTCGACCTGGCGATTCGCGTTGGCGCCTTGCCGAATAGCAGCGCGCTCGTGGCCCGCCCGCTGGGTGAGCACAAGATGGCGTTCTGCGCCTCGCCCGCTTATCTGAAACGATTCGGTATCCCAATGAATATCGAGGCGCTGGAGCAGCACAAGGCGCTGGCCTATGCGCGTTTTGGACAGGTGCGCCGCTGGCAATTCGTCATCGATGGCCAGCGCGAGGAACGGCTGCCCGAAGTGCGCCTGCTCGCCGACGATTTGCGCGCGGTAATGGATGCGGCCGTCGCGGGCCTGGGCGTTGCCTGGCTGCCGTACTGGCTGGTTCGCGACGCGCTGCGCCGGGGCAAGCTCAAGGAGCTGCTGGCGGATCAGCCGGGCGTCGATTATGCGATCAACGCCGTGTGGCCTCGCACGCTTCATCTGCCATTGAAAGTCCGGGCAGCCGTGGATGCGCTGCTGGAAAAACTGCCGGCCCGCCTGGCCGCGGTCGAGGCGCGAGCCTGACGGCCGCGGTCAGGCAGCACCTTTACCGCAGCGTGCCGCCCGGCACGGCATAGACGACATAGGCCGTGATTTGCCGCGTCTCTTGCGTCAGCCGACGGCGGCGAGCGCGTGCCTCAGTTCCTGATAGCTGCGCAGTCCGGCCATGCCGAGTTCGCGTCCGATGCCGCTCAGCCCCAGTCCGCCCCAGCAGATTTGCGGGAAGATCAGTTGTGGCGTGTTGATCCAGACGAGCCCCGCGCGCAACTGCGTCTGATAGCGGCGCGCCGCTTCCCGATCGGCGGTCACGACCGTCGCGACGAGTCCATAGCGCGTGTCGTTGGCGAGCGCGATGGCCTCTTCGTCGGTGCGAAAGGACTTGACGCACGCCACCGGCCCGAACACTTCGTCGGTCCACAGCAGGTTGTCCGCGGGCGGCTCGGCAACCACCACGGGCGCCATGAAAAAGCCGTCCGCGCAGGCCTGATCGACGCTGCCCGAGAACGCGACCGAGGCACCCGCCTGCACGCCTTGCTCGACGAGCGACTGCACGCGCGCGCGCTGTGCCGCGCAAACGAGCGGCCCCATCGCGACGTTGGTGCTGTGCGGCGGCCCGACCACGATCGCGCGCACGGCTGTTTCGAACGCGGCCATGAACTTGCGGTACACGTCGTCGTGCACGAGGATGCGCGCGGTGGCCGAGCACATCTGGCCGGCGTTCGTGAACGCGCCGCCCACGGCGAGCGTCACGGCGCGCTCCACGTCGGCGTCCGCGCGCACGATGAGCGCGGACTTGCCGCCCAGTTCCAGCGTGACGCGCTTCATGTCCTGCGCGGCCGTCTGCATCACCTTCTTGCCCGACGCCGTGCTGCCCGTGAACGAGATCTTGTCGACGAGCGGATGAGCGGTGAGCAGCGCGCCCACTTCGCCGCCGCCGTTCACGAGGTTGACCACGCCAGCGGGCACGCCCGCCTCGTTGATGATCTCCGCGAGCAGGTGCTCGACCGGCGAGGTGAGTTCGGAAGGCTTGAGCACCACCGTGCAGCCCGAGGCCAGCGCGGGAGCGATCTTCCACGCCGTGGTGACCATCGGGAAGTTCCACGGCACGATCAGCGCCGCAACGCCCACCGCCTCGTAGAAGCGCTCGCCCGTGACGGTGTCGTCGGGCAACGCGAGCGCTTCGGGCGCGAAGGCCTGCGCGTCGAGGCACAGGTCCGCGTAATAGTGGAACGTGGCAGCGGCGTCGCTCACGTCGATGTCGGCTTCGAGCGGCGGCTTGCCGCTCACCTGCATTTGCAGCGCGGCAAGGCGCGCGCGGTTCGCATCGATCAGTTCTGCGATCTTTTTGAGTCGCGCGCCGCGCGCGGCGGGCGCGGTGGCGCGCCACGAGGCGAGGGTGGTGTGCGCCGCGCGCACGGCCTCGTCCACGAGCGCCGCGCCGGCATGCTCCTGCCAGCCGATGACGGCACCCGTGGACGCGTTGCAGATGGGCGTTGCGTCAGGCGCGCCGCCGCTCGCGTTTTCAGCGCCTTTGCGGCTGCCCGTGTGCGCGGGCATGCCGGCGATGAGCGCGGCGGGCAGGACGAAGCCGTCTTGCCGGGCGGGGGGCGTTTCAAGCGTGGATATCGTAGCCATCGTCAAGTCCGCTCGATTCAACGGTACGCCACGCCCGGCATGATGCAGAGCATTTCGTACGCGAGGTTCGCGCCCACCAGCGCGGTCGTGCCGGCCTGGTCGTACGGCGGCGAGACTTCCACGAGGTCGGCGCCCACCACATTGAGGCCCTTCATGCCGCGAATGATTTCGAGGCCCTGCTGCACCGTGAGGCCGCCGATTTCGGGCGTGCCGGTGCCGGGCGCGAACGAAGGATCGAGCCCGTCGATGTCGAAGCTCAGGTACACGGGCGTGTCGCCCACGCGCGCGCGCACTTCTTCCATGAGCGGCGCCAGCGACTTGTTCCAGCAGGCTTCGGCCTGCACCACCGTAAAGCCTTGCTTGCGGCACCAGTCGAAATCCTCGGCGTGGTAGCCCGTGCCGCGCAGGCCGATTTGCGTGACCTTGTCGCACTGGAGCAGGCCGTCTTCCACCGCGCGGCGAAACGGCGTGCCGTG
>JAITTX010000103.1 GCA_031286755.1 Paraburkholderia sp. | reverse complement strand
TGGCCGTCGTGCCCGCACGCATGCATCTTGCCCGCGTTGCGCGAGGCATGTTCGCGGCCGGGCGCGCATTCCGCGATGTTCAGCGCATCCATGTCGGCGCGCAGGCCGATGGCGCGCTGGCCGTCGCCAACCTTGAGGTTCGCCACGAGCCCGGTGCCGCCAATGCCGCGATGGACTTCGAGCCCCAGCGTCCTCAGGATGCCCGCGACGTAGTCCGATGTATCGACTTCCTCGAAGCCGGTTTCCGGACGCTGGTGCAGATGGTGGCGCCAGCTCTTGAGTTGTCCTTGCAGGGTGCTTTCCATGGCCTCGTCCTTGTTTTCGTCGATCATCATTGCGCGCTCCCGCTCGTTCTATTGATGCGCCGGTTGCGCGCTCCATGCTTCGCGGCGCGCCGCCACCGCTGCGGCGGGCTCGCCAACGAGTGCAGCATAAACGCCGGGGGCCGTCGCGCCTTCGGTGCTGATCAGCAGGACGCGCGACTGCGCATTCAGTTCCACCGCGCGAGCGAGGGCGGGCTCGCGCATCAGTTTCGTCAAGCCCGCGAGGCCCGCGGCGCCTGACTCGCCGGATACGATGGGCACGTCGTCGCCCGCGCCGGCGGCGAGCGCGCGCATGGCGGCCACGGCGTCTTCGTCCTCGATGAGCAGGAAATCGTCCACGCAGGCTTGCAGGATCGTCCAGGCGAGCGGCGAGGTTTCTCCGCACGCAAGGCCGGCCATCACCGAGTCGACCGACCCCGTGGCCTTCGCGGCGCGCCCCGCGAGCGCGCTTTGATAGAGGCAGTCGGCCTGGCGCGGCTCGACCACGATGAAGCGCGGACGCTGCGCGCCGTGATGCTCCCACAGGTAGCTGGCCACGCCCGCGGCGAGTCCGCCCACGCCGCCTTGCAACAGGACGTGCGTGAAAGCGGGCGCGCCGGCGCATTGCTCGATGAGTTCCGCCGCGATCGTGCCGTAGCCCTGCATGACGTCGCGCGGAATGGCTTCGTAGCCCTCATACGAGGTGTCGGACACGACGTGCCAGCCGTTGGCCTGAGCGAGCCGGGCCGCGTGCTCGACCGATTCGTCGTAGTTGCCCGCGATGCGCTCGATGCGCGCGCCATGGGCCGCGATGGCTTGCTCGCGTTCCGCGCTCACGTTCGCGTGCAGGACGATCACGCAGTGGCAGCCGATTGACTGGGCCGCCGCGGCCAGTGCCTTGCCGTGATTGCCGTCGGTGGCGCTGACGACCGTGAGGGCCGACACCACGTCGTGCTGGCGGCCTTCGATCAGCGCCTGCGGATCGATGTCGCGAGCGGGCCACAGGCGCATGATCAGCCGCATCAGCGCAATGGGCGCGCCGAGCGCCTTGAAGCTGCCAAGCGGAGAGCGCAGCGATTCGTCCTTCACGGCGAGCCGCGCGACGCCGAGTTGCGCAGCCGCGTGGGGCAGGTCCCAGAGCGGCGTCGGCTCGCGGCTGAGCAAATTCCAGTGGGAGAGCCAGGCCCGGCTTTGATCGCCGGATTTCATGTTGAGGATCGCGCGCAGCGTCTCGGGGTAAGGACTGCGCGTGGCGCGGGAATGGGCGATGGGCATGTGACGGGGCTCCTCTGGGTCGAGGCGGGCACGGCCTCGACGATTCGAACTTGCGGCGCGAATGCCGCCGACCCAGAGATGATATTGCGCGGGCAGTGCGAAAAAGTCTCATAATTGCGGCTGCGCACGCAAAAAAATATCGATCTTCCCGGTCAATTCCAGGTGAAAGCAGGCCCCGGCTAAATGGCGACACATCTCGACTCTTTCGACTGCAAGCTGCTGATGGAAGTGCAGCGCGACGCGCAGATTCCGCAGACCGAACTGGGCGCGCGCGTGAATCTCTCGACGGCCGCGGTGAACCGGCGTCTGCGCCGCCTTGCCGACGAAGGCGTGATCGATCACTATGCGGCGATCGTTGCGCCCGAAAAAGTCGATCATCCCATCACGATCGTGGTGACTGTCGAAGTGGAGAGCGAGCAGATCGATCTGCTCGACGCCATGAAGCGCACGTTTGCGCAGTGCCCGCAGATCCAGCAGTGCTATTACGTGGCGGGCGAATGGGATTTCGTGCTGATTCTCGCGGTGCGCAATATGGATCAGTACACCGGGCTCACGCGCCAGTTGTTCTTTTCGAACAACAACGTGAAGCGCTTCAAGACGCTCGTGAGCATGAGCCGCGTGAAAGTCGGGCTCGAAGTGCCGCTCGCGCCGGACGAGGGCTGAACGGGTGGCGCGCCGCCCGCTTGCGGCGCTGGAGCCGGCACGGGCGGGGCTATTCGATTTCCCACTGCCAGGCAGATGAATATTTAATTTCCAGCCGTTCCTGCAAACACGTACCTTTGCGACGGACCAGCGATACGGCGGGCTGCACGCGCGCCGCAACGCACTCCATGAATCATCCCGAAACATCGGTGCCCGGGACCCCGCGCCCCTCGGCCGAAGCGGCCAACGAGGGTTGGCGCGCGATGGCGGACCGGCGCCCACAGCCAGCAACGAAGCCGAGATGTCCCATTCCTCCCCCCCGAATACCGCGCGCCCGCATGCGGCCCCCGGGTCGGCTCCTGAGTCGGCCTCCGCCTCGGCCGGCGCGCTGGCCATGCTGGTGCTCGTGGGCCTCAACCTGCGCCCGTTCCTGACGTCGATCGGCCCCGTATTGGACCTGTTGCGCCGCGACACCGGCCTCACCTTCAGCCTGGCGGCGCTGCTCACCACGCTGCCGTTTCTTCTGATGGGCGTGATCGGCTGGTTCGGTTTCGGGCTGGCGGGGCGCTTCGGCGAGCGGCGCTCGCTCGCGTTCGCGCTGTCGCTGCTCGTGGTTGGCTGCGCGCTGCGCGGCTGGGTGAGCAGCGGGACGAGCCTCATCGTCAGCGCGGGGATCGCGGGCACTGGCGTCGCGGCAATCCAGGCGCTGATGCCGGGGGTCACGAAGCACTGGTTTCCGCAGCGCGTGCCGCTCGCGATGGGCCTCTATTCGGCGGCGCTCGTCGGCGGCGGCGCGCTCGGCGCCGTGGCGAGCCCGTGGCTCGCGGCCCATGCCGGCTGGCATTTCGCGCTCGCGATCTGGGCCGTGCCGGCCTTGTGCATGCTCGCGCTGTGGCTGGCGCGCGCGCCGCGCGACACGGCCGCCGCCGCGGGCAAAGCGCCGTCGGTCGCGCGCTTCGCCCGCAACCGGCGCGCGTGGCAGCTCGCTGCGTATTTCGGTCTCGCGAACAGCGGCTTTTCGAGCCTCGTCACATGGCTGCCGTCCTTTTATCGCCAACTGGGCATGAGCCCGCAGGAAAGCGGCAACCTGCTCGCGTGGATGGCCTTGTGCCAGGCGTTGTCGGCATTCGTGATGCCGATGCTCGCGCGCCGCTCCGACGACCGCCGCCCGATCCTGTGGCTGACGATGGGGCTCCAGAGCGTGGGCTTCGCCGGCCTCGCGATCGTGCCGGGTTTCTCGCCGCCGCTATGGGTCGCGTGCGCGGGAGTGGGCCTCGGCGGCTTCTTCTCGCTGAGCCTGATCGTGACGCTCGATCATCTGCACGATGCGCGGCACGCAGGCGCGCTGGCGGCCTTCGTGCAGGGCGTGGGCTTTCTGATCGCTTCCGGCGGCCCCTGGCTGGTCGGCTGGCTGCGCGACGCCGGCGCCAGTTTCACCACCGCATGGCTGATGCACCTGGCCATTGTCTTCCTGATGGCCGGGCTGACCGCCGTGTTCGCGCCCGCGAGCTATCGGAGCAGCATGCAAGGCATGGGCGCGGCGCCGGGCGAAGCGCAGCCGCTTCGCCATCCGTAGCCATCCCTATCCCGCTTCACACCTTGCGCAGCGTCTCGATCGTCAGCTCGCGAAACCAGCGGTTGCCTTCGTCGTTGTCGAAGGTCTCGTGCCAGTGCACGGTGACCTCCACGCTCGGCATTTCCACCGGCAAAGCGTAGATGACGAACTGATCGTGCTCGTTGAAGAAGCGCGCGACGCGGCGCGGCAAGGTCACCATCCAGTCGGTGCGGCGGAGAATTTGCGGCACGACCGAAAAATGCGGCACGCGCAGCGCGATCTTGCGGTCGAGGCCCGCCGCGCGCAGTGAGTCGTTGATGGTGCGGTGGCTGCTCTCGCTCGATACCACCATGATGTGCTGCATGGCCAGAAAGCGCTCGCGCGACATGCGCCGCGCGGGCAGTCCCGCGCGCCGGCGCGTCATGCACACATAGGGTTCGTCGAACAGCAGGGCGCTGTGCGTGTGCGGCTTGAGCGCGGGCAGATTGCCGATGGCGAGATCGAGCTGCCCGAGGCGCAACTGCTCGGTCACCTCGGCCACGGGGGCCTGGCGCGCTTCCAGCTTCACCTGCGGGGCCACGCGCTGAAGCATCTCGCACAGCGGCGGCAGGAAGAACTGCTCGCCCGCGTCGGTCATCGAAAGATGGAATTCGCGCGAGCTCGTGGCCGGATCGAACGGCTCGCCGTGGCGCAGCGCCTCGCGTATCGAGGCAATCGCGCGCCCGAGCGGCAGCGCCAGTTGCTGCGCGGTGGGCGTGGGCAGCATGCCATCAGGAGAGCGAACGAAGAGCGGGTCGTCGAACATCGCGCGCAGCCGCCCGAGCGCATAGCTGATGGCCGGCTGCGAAAGGCCCAGACGCTGGCCCGCGCGCGTGAGACTGCGTTCTTCGAGAATCGCCTGAAACACGCGCACCAGATTCAGGTCGGCTTCATTGAAATCAGCCATATTGATGATGTTGATAATATTGATGAATTTGACAGATATCTTAGCCCAAACCTAGACTGGGCTCGTCGATTTCGATGGGACCGCGAGGAGGCTGATTGATGGGCTGCATGGACTCGGGCGCCGCGCTCGCCGGCGACGCGGCGCAGGCGGCATCGCTTGCGCTGCCGGCCTTGCTGGCGGCGCGCGTGGCGCGCGACGGCGATGCCGCGCTGTTTTCGGACCGCGCCGCGTGCTGGAGCGGCGCGCAGGCGCTCGAAATCGCGGCGCGGCGCGCGGGTGCGCTGGCGGCGCACGGCATCCGGCGCGGCGACCGCGTCGCGCTGCTGTGCACGAACCGCAGCGAGTTCATGGAGATCGTGCTGGGCTGCGGCTGGCTGGGCGCCGTGGTCGTGCCCATCAACACCGCCTCGCGCGGCATGCAGCTCGAGCACATCCTGCGCAATTCGGGCGCGCGCCTCATGGTGGCCGAAACGCATCTCGTGGGCGCGGTGCACGCCATCGACGCGCAGGCGCATGCGCTCGAATCGATCTGGCTGATCGAAAGCGGCGAGGCAAGAGAGGGCGCAGGCGCTTCAGCTGCCGGCGCGCCGGCAGCGCGCGAAATCGCAGCGCAGCCCTTGCCGCCGCCAGGCGAGCCGCTTGCCGGGCAGCCCATCGGCGACGGCGATGCGCTCGCGATTCTCTATACCTCCGGCACTTCGGGCCTCTCGAAGGGCGTGATCTGCCCGCATGCCCAGTTCTACTGGTGGGCGCGCCTCACGGCGGGGCATCTGGGCGTGGTGCCCGGCGACGTGCTCTATACGTGCTTGCCGCTGTTTCATACGAATGCGCTCAATGCGTTCTTCCAGGCACTCGTTTCCGATGCGCAACTGGTGGCCGACCGGCGTTTTTCCGCCAGCCGCTTCTTTGCTTCGCTGATCGAAACCCGCGCCACCGTGACCTACGTGCTCGGCGCGATGGTGCCGATTCTGCTGGGCCGGAGCGCGTCCGCCGAGGAGCGGGCGCACCGCGTGCGCATCGCGCTGGCGCCGGGCGTGCCGGGGCATTTCCAGCAAGAGTTCACCGAGCGCTGCGGCATCGCGCTGCTCGACGGCTATGGCTCGACCGAGACGAACTTCGTGCTCGGCGGCGGTATGGCCGATCAGCGCCCGGGCTACATGGGCAAGCTCGTGCCCGGCTTCGATGCGCGCGTGGTGGACGAACACGACCGCGAAGTGCCGGACGGCGAGGCGGGCGAGCTGATCCTGCGCGCCGACACGCCGTTTGCCTTCGCGAGCGGCTATTTCGGCATGCCGGAAAAAACCGTGGAGGCGTGGCGCAACCTCTGGTTCCATACGGGCGACCGCGTGGTGCGGGAGGCGAGCGGCTACTACCGCTTCGTCGATCGTCTCAAGGACGCCATCCGGCGTCGCGGAGAAAATATTTCGTCATACGAAGTAGAGCAGGTGTTGTTGAGTCATCCGGCCGTGGAGACCGCCGCGGTGTATGCGGTGAATTCGGAGTTTGCCGAGGACGAGGTCATGGCCGCGCTCGTGCTGCGCGAGGGCGCGGCGCTCGATGCGCTGGCCTTGATCTGCTACTGCGAGCCGCGGCTGCCGTATTTCGCGGTGCCGCGCTATCTCGACTTCGTGGCCGATCTGCCACGCACCGAAAACGGCAAGATCCAGAAGTACAAGCTGCGCGAGGCCGGCATTACCGCCACGGCGTGGGACCTCGAAGCATCGGGCTACCGGCTTCGGCGGGCCTGAGCCGCAGCGTATCAGCACACCAGCGCCAGGCGCGCAACGAGCGCGCCGCATTCCCGTCGCACCCGCCGCGCAGCGGCACCCGCAAGTCACGAGAGCCCACCAGAGGCACGAGGAGGCAGCATGGCAAGCACCCAAACCTGTTCCACCGGTGCGCCCGACGCGTCGCACGCGGAGGCGCGCGCGAGTGCACATGCACTTGATCCGCGCGCCTTGCGCCGCATCGTGATGGCGTCGGTCGCCGGCAACGCGCTCGAATGGTACGACTTCTTTCTCTACAGCACGGCGGCGGCGCTCGTGTTCGGCGAGCTGTTCTTTCCGCGCGGCACCGATCCGCTCATCGGCACGCTGGCGGCCTTCGCGGGCTTTGCGGTGGGCTTCGCGGCGCGTCCGTTCGGCGGCGTGCTGTTCGGGCACATCGGCGACCGCTACGGGCGCAAGGGCGCGCTGGTCTGGACTCTTTCGTTGATGGGCGGCGCGACCTTTCTCATCGGTTTGTTGCCCACTTACGGGCAAGTGGGGATGTGGGCGCCCGCGCTGCTCGTGCTGCTGCGCGTGGTGCAGGGCGTGGCGTCAGGCGGCGAGTGGGGCGGCGGCGTGCTGATGATCAGCGAGTCGGCGCCGCCCGAAAAGCGCGGCTTCTATGCGTCGTGGAGCCAGATCGGCGTGGGCGGCGGCTTCGTGCTCTCGGCGGCGGTGTTCTTCGCCGTGCAGATGCTGCCGCACGACAGCTTCATGAGCTGGGGCTGGCGCGTGCCTTTCCTGCTCTCCATCGTGATTTTCGGCGTGGGCGTCTATATCCGCTCGACGCTGCCCGAGAGCACCGAATTCGCGAAGTCCGAGGCGGCGGGCAAGACCTCGCACATGCCGGTGCTCGACGCGATCCGCAAGCATCCGCGCGCGATTCTGGTCGCCATGGGACTGCGCGTGGCCGAGAATGGCGGCTCGTACATCTTCCTCGCGTTCTCGCTCGTCTACGGCAAGTTCATCGGCGTGCCGGGCGCGGTCATGCTCGCGGGCGTGATGGTCTCCATGACGGTGGAGCTCGTGACGATGCTGCTCTGGGGCCGGCTCTCGGACCGCATCGGCCGCAAGCCCGTGTATCTGATTGGCGCGGTCGGGCTCATCGTCGTGGCGTTTCCGTTCTTCTGGCTGCTCGACACCAAGGCGCCCATGCTCATCTGGCTCGCGCTGCTGCTCGGCAACGCGGTGTGCCACGGCGCCATGATCGGCACGCAGCCCAGCCTGATGGGCGAGCTGTTCAGCACGGAGGTGCGCTATTCGGGCATGGCGCTGGGCCACGAAATTGCTTCGGTGTTCGCGGGCGGGCTTTCGCCGCTCGTGGCCACCGCACTGCTCGCGAAGTATCACGCGGCATGGCCCGTCGCGCTGCTGCTGATGGCGATGGGCGCGATCACCGTGATAGCGCTGGCGTGCACGCGCGAAACCGTGCGCACCGCCATACGATAAGGAAGCCGAATCAAATGAGGGGCGCGAAGCAAATGCCGGCGCGCCCATACGGCGGCGCGCCGCTTCGCGCGGGCATCGATCAGGCGATTGTGTCCACCACGCCGCCGTCCACGCGCAACGCCGCGCCGGTGGTCGCGGACGCCTGCAGGGAGCACGCGTAGACCACCATGTTCGCCACTTCCTCCACGCTCGCCGCGCGGCGGATGATGGACGAGGCGCGGTGTTGCTGCACGAAAGCCGCTGCGACTTCCTCTATGGGCTTGCCCGTCTTCGCGACTTCGTCCTTGAGCATGGCCTCCACGCCTTCCGAGAGCGTCGGTCCCGGCAGCACCGAGTTCACCGTCACGCCGGTGCCGGCGAGCCGCTTGGCGAGGCCGCGCGCCACCGCGATTTGCGCGGTCTTGGTCATGCCGTAATGGATCATGTCGGCGGGAATGTTCAGGCCCGACTCCGACGAAATGAACACGATGCGCCCCCAGCCCTGCTTGATCATCGCGTCCGCATAAGCGCGCGCGAGCCGCACGCCCGACATCACGTTGGTTTCGAAAAAGCGCAGCCACTCGCCGTCCGGAATCTCGAAGAAGTCCTCTTGCGCGAAGACCCCGAGATTGTTCACGAGAATGTCCACCTTCGGATGCGCCCGCACGAGCGCCTCGCAGCCCGAGGCGTTCGAGAGATCGCCAACGAAACCGTGCACCTGCGCGCCCGGCACGGCCTTGCGCACGGCGGCCTCGGCGTCGCGCACGTTGCCTTCATTGCGGCTGCTCACGATCACGCCGGCGCCGGTGCCGGCAAGCCCCTTGGCCGTGGCGAGCCCGATGCCCGTCGCCGAACCGGTGACGAGCGCGAGTTTTCCGGACAAATCGATTTTCATCGTTGCTCCTGTCTCATGCAAAGCGTAAGTGGAACGCGCCGTGCCGCCGCACGGGTGACCGGCGTGAAGGGGAACCGGCAGTGTACTGCGGGCATTTTTTCGGTGCTCGCCACGCTGGCTGCGCGCGGGCGCAACGCGGAACGCGCGCAGGCCGGTCAGTGCGCGACCCCCATTTCCGGATCGCTGATGCTGTCCTTGCCGGTTTCCATGCGTCCGGCAAACCGGCGCGTGACTTCGCTTGCGTCGCCCGCGTTGCTCGCGCCGGTCCCGCTGCGCAGCGTGAAGTCGTACCAGCCGCCCGAGGTGTCGAGCAGCCAGCGCTGTTCGGCATGACTCTGCGCGGGGGCGGTCAGCGTCCACGGTCCGTCCGTGCGATAGGCGTTCGCGGCCACCGTGCACACGGCCGGTGCCGCTCCAGCGTTGGCGAGCGTGAGCACGAGCGTGTTGCGGGCTTCGTCGTAGCGCAGCCGCATTTCCGGGTTGGGCGCGCGCGGCGCCGCGCGCAGATTGCCTGCGAAGCGGCGGTGAAAGCCGTTGGGGCCCAGCACCCAGAGATCGTAGGCGCCGGCGTCCGGGGCTTCGGGTGTCCACGTGTCGTCGAGACGCTTGCCCGCCTCGACGGTATAGCGGCGCGGCGCGCGATCGAGGTGCAGGGTGTCGTAGACGTGAAAGACCGCGCCCGCGCTGCCTTCGTTGCGGAACACGAGACGCACCGCGTGCCGTTTCGTCAGCACTGTCGCATCGGTGTGCAGGCGGTACGGCAAGGCGCGCGAAGGGCGGGCGAGCCTGGCCTGGTGCGGCATCGACTGCACGGCGACGGGAGGCGGCAAGACTGCCTTCTGCGCATGCTGCTGCGCGTTCTGGGCATCGGCCTTGGCTTTGCTCGGGGCCGGGAAGGACGTGGCGGGACTTTCGTTCGGGGTGCTGAAGTTGAGCGTGGAGGTCAAGTCGCCGAATACGGCGCGCCGCCACGCGCTGATATTGGGCTCCTCCACGCCAAAGCGCAGTTCGAGAAAGCGCAGCACCGAGGTGTGATCGAACACCTGCGAGTTGACGAAGCCGCCCGTGCTCCAGGGCGAGACCACGAACATCGGCACGCGCGGGCCGGGGCCATAGGGCTGCCCGTCCGGCACGAGCGGCGTGGTGTCGCCGGGCGGATTCGGCACGGTGAAGTACTCATGCTTCGTGCTGACCGTGGATTTGCCCGCATAGGCGCCGTCGCCGATAGGCGAGGGCGCGGCGGGCGGCGGCACGTGATCGAAGAAACAGTCGTTCTCGTCGTAGTTCACGAAGAGCACGGTCTTGCTCCAGACTTCCGGGTTTGCCGTGAGCGCATCGAGCAACTGCTGCATGTACCACGCGCCCTGGCCGGGCGTGGAGACGGCGGGGTGCTCGCAATAGGCCTGCGGCGCGATGATCCAGCTCACCTGCGGCAGCCGGCCGGCGGCTACGTCGTCCTTGAGCGCCTGCAGGAAGCCGCCATCGGGCATGGTGTTGCCGATGCCCTTGTAGAGCGGCGCGCGCGTTTCCAGCGCGGCGGTCCAGGGCAGATCGGGCGAGCCCGGCATGGCCTCGTGAATCTTGCGGAACACGGCAAAGCCCGCGAGCGGATTGTCATTGTAGTTATCGGGCAGGTTTTCGTAGACTTTCCAGCTCACGCCCGCTTTCTGCAGACGCTCGGCATAGGTGGTCCACGCAAGCCCGCTGGCGGACGGCCCGAGCCAGTCCCAGCCGTTGTTGTTCACCACCGCATGCTGGGAGGCCCCGCCGCTTCCCTGACCGCCCGGCCCGTTCGTGCCGGTCCACAGGAACAGGCGGTTCGAATTGGTGCCGCCCAGCAGCGAGCAGTGGTAGGCGTCGCAAACCGTGAACGCGTTCGCGAGCGCGAAATGAAACGGCAAGTCGGCCTCTCGCAGATATCCCATCGAAATATCGCCTTTCGACTTCGGCCATTGCGCCATGCGGCCGTCGTCCCACGCGCCGTGCGCGTCCACCCATTCGTGGGCGCCGCCAGCGAGCAACGCGTTGCCTTTCGTCTTGTCGAGGTGAAAGGGCAGCACGCTGCGCGTGCCGTCGCTTTGCTGCCAGACGCTGGCGCCTTGCGGCTGCGGGATCGTGATGCGGTCGCCAAAGCCGCGCACGCCGGGCAGCGTGCCGAGATAGTGGTCGAACGAGCGGTTTTCCTGCATGAAGATCACGACATGCCGGACGTCGCGGATCGTGCCGGTGGCGTTGTTCGCGGGTATCGCGAGCGCGCGCCGGATGGCCGGCGGAAAGAGGCTGAGCGCGGCGCTCGCGGCGGCGCTGCGCAAAAAGCGGCGGCGGTCCTTCGAGGTCATGGTGCCAATGATCGTGCTGGGTTGTGCTGGGCCGTCATGCGGGTTTCGTACCCGCGAGCATGACACGTTGGGTGCAATGGCGCTTGCAGGGTGCTTGCTGAGTATGACGTGGTCCGGCCCGCGAGCGGTGGCGGAGGCGCGGCTCGCGCGCTTCGGTGCGGGCCTCGCGCGTTTGCTTC
>JAITTX010000041.1 GCA_031286755.1 Paraburkholderia sp. | reverse complement strand
AAGTGATCGAAACGTTCTTCTGATCGTTTCTCCTTTCGACATGCAGTGGATGCGCGGCGGCCAGGCTTTTGCAGCCTGGCCGTTTTTTTCGCCCCCCTATTCCGGGGACACGGCGCGCGCTCTTTACGCCCCTTGCTTCGCCTCGACGCCCGCGGCCGCCTCGGCCTGCGCCACCACCGCCACGCCGATGCGCTCCTCCATCATCCGCAATGCGCCCGACAGCGCCGTGAGCGCGTCATCGGGCAGCGACATCGTCTGGTTCAGGAACGCATTGCGCCGCGGCAGGCCCGCCTCGACAGCCTCCTGTCCGGCCGGCGTGAGCTGGACGTTGGTAATGCGGTTGTCGCGCGCATCGGCGCTGCGCGCGATCCAGCCCAGCGCCTCCAGCGGTTTCAGTTGCCGCGTGAGCGCGCCCGGGTCCACGCGCAGGCGCTCGACCAGCCGCTTCTGCGACGACGCGCCATCCTGCTCGTGCAGCGCGAGCAAAATGCGCCAGCGCGGCAACGGATGCCCCACCTGCGCCTCGAACGCCGACATGAACGTACGATAGGTGCGCCCGAACTGCTGGACGATGGCGATGCGGTCCTGTGTTTCCATGCTGAGTGTTCCTGCCTGTATTCCTGTTTCTGGCCGCGCGCCCTGCGGGGCATCGCTGCCTTTTCTGCATCCCGGCCAGCGTCCGCGAATCCCGGGGCGTGGCGCGCTCAATCGGCGTGGATCACGGGCTCGACCTTGCGCTGCAGCTTGATGTGCGGCACGCGCCGCGTCTGCCAGATCGACACGACCGCGATCACCGCGGCCACCGCAATGCCCAGATGAATCGCGCCCACCAGCGCCTCGCGCGCGGCTTCCAGCAGCGGGGCGCCATTGTGCCCGGCCTTCGCGAGTTCGCCAATGAGCGTGTGCTGGGCGTCGCGATTGATGAGAATCTGCGGGTCGGCGAGCTGGGGCAGCCAGTGCGTCGCATGATCGGCGTCCAGCGCCTTTTGCACGCCGCTCGTGTAAAGCTGGGTGACCATCGTGCCGGTCAGCGCCGTGCCGATCATCCCGCCAATCATGCGCAGCGACTGCAGCAGCGCCGTGGCAATGCCCAGATGCTCGCGACCGGCCGTCTGCTGCGCGAACACGGTGAGATTCGGCATGACGAAGCCGAGCCCGAGCCCGCCCACGACCATGAGCGCCATCAGCAGCGAGCGCGACGTGTTGTGCGAGGTCAGCGCGACCGCAAAGCACGCGAACGCGAGCATCGAAAAGCCGATGTAGAGCATCCGGTTCGGGTTGCGGATGCGCGAGACGATGCGCCCGTTCGCAATGCTGCCGATCGTGATGAACACCACGAGCGGCGTGATCACCATGCCCGCCTCGTTCGGCGTCATGCCGAAGCCGCCCTGGAACAGCAGCGGCGCGTAGAACAGCAGCGAGAACATCGTGAAGCCGCCCAGCACCGCGAGCGTGAAAAGCGCATTGAGGCTCGCATTGCGGAACATGTCGACAGGCAGAATCGCCTGCGGGCAGCGCCGCTCCCAGTGCCACAGCCCCCAGCCCGCGGCGGCGGCCAGCACGAGCAGGCCGAGCGCGGAAAACGTCACGCCGTGCTCCGGCAGCCGCTCGACGAACAGCTGCAGGCTGCCGAGCGTCACGGCAATGAGCAGCGCGCCGGGCCAGTCGAGCCGCATGCGCTCCTTGTGCGCGATGTGGCGCAGGTGCGGCAGGAAGCGCCAGACGAAAAACAGCGAAAGCAGCCCGACCGGCAAATTCACGTAGAACACCGAGCGCCAGCCGAAATACTGCGTGAGAAAGCCGCCGAGCGAAGGCCCCACGGCGTTGGCGATGCCGAATGCCGAGCTCATCAGCACCTGCCATTTCAAGCGCACGACCGAATCGGGAAAGAGATCGGGAATGCAGGCGAACGCCGTGCCCACCAGCATGCCGCCGCCGATACCCTGCAGGCCGCGCGCGAGCACGAGGAACATCATGCTGTTGGCCGCGCCGCACAGGACCGAGGCGCCGGTGAACACGACGATCGACGCGATCACGAACGGCTTGCGCCCGTAGTAGTCGCCGAGGCGGCCGAAAATGGGGACGGTGATGACCGAGGTGAGCAGATAGGACGTGGCGACCCAGGCGTAAAGCTCGAAGCCGCGCAATTCGGCAACGATGGTCGGCAGCGCGGTGCCAACGACGGTCTGGTCCAGCGCAACCAGCATGCTCACGAAGGAAATGCCGAGCATCGCCATCAGCGACTCCCGGAACGGCAGCACCTGCCCGCTTGAGTGATGGGCGGCAGTACGGACGGCCATTTTTTGATCCTGCAATGATTGATGCGTCAAAGAATTGAAATCATAGCATGGTGCGATCCTCTACACTGGGCGTCGAACGGCGTTCGCCGAACCGTTTTCCCGGGAGATTTATGGGGTCACATTTCGATTTTTCCGAAGCCGATCTGGCCGCGCTCAAGCGCGCGAAGCACCAGCTTGAAACACCGCCACTCGGCATGAAGCTCGCCGCAATCGTGGGTGCGCCGGTCGAAAAGCTGATTGGGAAGCTGCCCGCCGTGGCAAACGACAAAGTCAACGACGCGACGCAGGCGGCGTTGCGCAAATGCCTGCAGCTTGCGCTCAAGACACTCGGCAAGCCGGGAGAAGGGGCGCTGGAGATCACCGGCGCCACCGCGACGGCGGATTCGATGCCAATCACGAGGCAAAGCACGAAGTCAGCGGAAAAACAGGGCGCGAAGCCGAGCAACCTGCTGCACAAATTCGCCGTCGCAACGACAGGCGCGGCGGGCGGCGCGTTCGGCCTGTTCGCGCTGCCGGTGGAGCTGCCCGTCACGACGACGCTGATGTTCCGCTCGATCTGCGACATCGCGCGCAGCGAAGGCGAAGATCTCACGAGCGCCGACACCCAGCTCCAGTGCCTGACCATATTCGGCATGGGTGGGCGCTCGGCCGCCGACGATGAAGCCGACTTCGGCTATTTCATCGTGCGCGGCGCGCTGGCACAGACGGTATCGAAGGCGTCGTCGGAGATGGCGACCAAGGGCTTCGCGGCGCATGGATCGACCGCATTGCTCAAGCTCATGCAGACCGTGGCCGCGCGTTTTTCCGTGCAGGTCAGCGAACAGGTGGCCGCGAAGTCGATTCCGGCCATTGGCGCGGTGCTCGGCGCCATGGTGAACACGGTGTTCATCGACCACTTCCAGAACGTCGCGCACGGCCATTTCACCGTGCGCAGGCTCGAGCGCCGCTACGGCGAGGACGCCGTGCACGCGGCCTATGACGAGATCGACGTTGCGCTCGATTGAGCCGCGCGATCCGCGCCAGACGATACGTCCGCCTCGGGTCCAGCTTGCGGGTGCGCTGTCGTCCGCTCTCGGCCGATATCGTCGGCCATCGTCACGCGCTCGACGAAGCGCGCGGTGCTGTCGAGCGCGCGCCGCGCCTCGGGCATGAACGGCGCGTAAATCGGCCAGACATGCGGCAGATCGCGCCCGATCCCGCACTCGACGCTCACGCCCGCGGCACACGCGCGTTCCGCGACGCGGCGCGTGTCGTCGAGCAGCGTCTCGGTACTGCCCGCCAGCATGAAGAGCGGCGGCAAGCCGTGGAGATCGGCGTAAAGCGGCGAGGCATAAGGATCGGTTGCGCTCGCGTCGTCCAGGTACAGTGGCGCAACGCGCGCGAACACGTCACCGCAAAACATGGGATCGCGCCCGTCGTTTTCGCGTATTGACGCACCCGTGGCCGCCAGGTCGGTCCATGGCGAGTAGAGCACCGCGCCAGCCGGCAGCGGATCACCGGCGTCGCGCAATGCAACGAGCGTGGCGAGCGCAAGCCCGCCGCCCGCCGAATCGCCGGCGATTACGAGCGACTGGGCACGCGCACCGTCGGCCAGCAAGCGCCGATAAGCGGCCACGGCGTCGTCGAGCGCTGCCGGAAACGGATGCTCGGGCGCGAGGCGATAGTCGAGCGAAAAGAGATTGGCCTCGGCGCGCGTGGCGAGGCCAAACGTGATCGCACGGTGCGTCTTCGGCGAACAGAAGTAGTAACCGCCGCCATGCAGATAGAGGATCGTGCGCGGCGCCCCGCCCTCGCGCATGAGCCATTCACCACGCGGAGGAACATCGGAGGCGTCACGCGCACCGGCAACGTGACACTGCTCGTGCAATTGCCACCCCCTGGGCACCGGGGGCAGCCATATGCGCTTCGCGGTTTGCGCGCGCACGCGCGCGACATCGATGGGCCCACGCGTGGCCGGAAGAAAGCGGCGGCGCAAGAACCAGCAGATCAACCTGCCTTGCAGACTCATGGAGCATGGCTCCTCGCACCGCGCTTTGCGCAGCGATGCGCTGCCGCGATCGGCATGACGCTCAATTCGCCGGCAGCACCTGTCCGCGAATTTCGCCAGACGGGTTCTGTTGCGTATGAACGTTGAAATACCACTGGCCAGCCATCAGATCAGTGACCTGCTTTTCGTTGAGCGTTGCGGAACCCTTGATCGGGCTGGCGAGCTCGCCCTTCGGAATCGGCACCTGCACGTTCGCGTTCTGGCCGACGGGCGCGGGGCCGTGGAAATGCGCAGCCGTCACCGGGCCCGACAGGCCTTCGTAAGTGATGGTCCAGTTCAGCGATTTCGTGGACGTATCGAACGTGGCATTGAGCATGCCGTGACCATGGCTCACGCGCGGCGGCACTTCACTGGAAGGTTCGAGGTCGGCCTTCAGCGCAACGGTGTCGGCAAACGCGGCACTGGAGGCAAGGACACACAGGGCGAGAGCAAACTGCAGCGGACGAAGCGCTTTCATGGGAGTTCTCCGTTTGTTGTGACGCACTGCACCAACAGGCGGCAGCCACCTCGTCACATGCTAGAGCAAATCCGGGAAAGGCGTTCGATACGGCATGCTCAACAGCCGTGAATGCGCCAGGGCAAAAAGTGAACGGCAAAAAAAAGCGCCGCGAGCGGCGCTCTCAACCCAAGTACTACCTTCTGCTACTTCACTTCGTGATTGATTCCGCAGCCCGGCCAGAAGCCGGGCCGCGCGCTCCATTAGAAGCGGTGACGAATGCCCGTCGTGACGATGCCCTGGTTCTTAGACGACGAGTAGTTGTCCGCACCCTGGTAGCCCAACTGCGTGACCCCAACCGCAGCCTGGCCGGAACCCCACACACCCACGCCTTCGAGGTAGACGTCGGTGCGCTTCGAGAGCGCGTAGTCGGCTTGCAGGCCGAACTGGTTCCAGTGCGCGGTTTGACCGCCACCTGCGTTGGAGAGCACCGAGCCGTTCGCGTTGGTGTACGTGTACATCGCGCCGATGCCGAGTGCCGGCGTCAGGTTGTAGTGCACGTTGGCTTCGATGTTGTTGTAGCGGATCGACAGATTGTCGTTCAGACCGTTCAAACGCGATTGCGTGAACACCACGCCGCCGACAGCCGGACCATAGGTGTAGCTCACGCCACCGCCCCAAACGCGCGCACGCTGGGCGCTCAGACCAAACTGGTCGTTGGTGACCGCGCCATTGGGGTTGTTCAGAACACCCGCGTTGTTCGCCTGCAGGTAAGCCGCTGCGACGCGCAGGCCGCTGTTTGCGTAGCTCAGGCCGGCACTATACGCACGGTTGTTCGCGAAGCCCGACTGGTTCGAGAACGCGTAGGCGCCACCGAACTGGAAACCTGAGAAGTTCGGGCTGGTGTACTTGATGGCGTTGTTCAGCGAGAACGTGGCATTGCCGTTGTCGTTGTCGCCCACGTGCGCCGTGTACGTACCGCCCCACGTGCCGACGGCCATGAGCGGGCCGAGATAGTCGACCACGGAGTCGTACTGGCGGCCGAGCGTCAGCGTGCCGTACTGGTCTTGCGTGAGGCCAACGAACGCCTGGCGGTTGAACATGCTGCTGTTCACGCTGTTACCCATGCGTCCGTTCGCAACGTCAAAACCGCTCTCGAGGGTGAAGATCGTCTTCAGGCCACCACCGAGATCTTCCGCTCCGCGCAGGCCCCAGCGGCTCTGCTGGAGATTGCCGCTCCCCAGGGCGTACTTGGCGTTGCCATCCACGTTGGTCGTGTAGGTGAAACCGGCATCGACGATGCCGTAGAGCGTCACGCTGCTTTGCGCGTACGACGCCGATGCGAACGTCGCGGCCACTGCCGTCGCGATAGCCAGACTCTTTTTCATATGCTTCCTTCGATGCAAAGCCTTTCGGCAAAAGTAGACGCCGCAGCCGGCGACACGCCGGCTCGCTTGATCCCCCGGCGCCGCGAACATGGCGCCGCATTGATATGCAGGCCAAAGTTTATGGGCGTCACTTTTGGGCTAGCCATCCCGCTCAAGGACAAAAGCTTTTTCGATAAAGTCGAATACTGTCGTAGCGCTCCTGGCAATCGCTTGACCGTCAACGCGCACGCTTAATCCCAAATTCATGTGTGCGGGCAACGACTCCACCCTATCCCGATATAGCGTTGCCACGAGGCAACACAATGAATTCGAGACAAGTGAGGGTTTAGGAACAGTCTCATTCCCGAGGGCATTCCCTGTCGGTACTATCCGACCACACTCGCGTTACAGTCCTGCGCCAAGCCTCGTCGGTGCGCAGACGTACATCGCCCCAACGCGGCACATACCGTCAGCCCCATGTCGATGCGGCCTAAAACAATGAATCAGCTCCAGGCGATGCGCGTGTTCGTGAGCGTCGCCGAACACGGCTCGTTCGGCCGCGCCGCCGCGAGTCTCAATCTCTCGAACGCCGTTATCACGCGCTATGTCGCGTTGCTCGAGACGCATCTCCACACGCGCCTCCTCAACCGCAATACGCGCAGCATTTCGCTGACCGAAGCAGGCAGTGCATATGCACAGGCATGCCGGCATATGCTCGAAGATCTGGAGCGCATCGAAACGCAGATCGCTCATGGCGTGTCCGTGCCCTCGGGCACACTTCGCGTGGTCGCGCACGCCTCATTCTCGCTGCATGACCTCACGCCGCTGCTCAAGCAGTATCTCGCCGCGTTCTCGCAGGTCAGGCTTACGCTGACGCTGCCGCACCGCCCCGTCGACCTCATCGAAGAAGGCTTCGATGTGGGCATCGTCGCGCCGCGCCAGGTGAGCGGCGGCACCTTGATCCGGCGTCCGCTCGTCACCGTCGCGCCGGTTGCCGTGGCTTCACCCGCCTACCTCGATGGCCGCTGCATGCCGGAGCATCCAGCCGAACTCGTGCAGCACACCCTGCTTGCTCCCTCCGCCGACATTCACGGCAACGAATGGCAGTTCGTAAGCACCGAAGGCGTGCGGAAGGTGGTGCGAATCGAGCCCGCCTATGTCGTCAACAATTCGGTGATGCTGCGTCAGGCGGCGCTCGAGGGTATGGGCATCACGATCCTGCCGGCAAACCAGGTGGACACCGATCTGGCGCGAGGCGCGCTCGTGCGCGTGCTCGACGACTACGAAATCCGCGACGCCGATAAAGAACTCTCGCTCGTCTATCCAGGCCGACGCCACGTACCCGCGAAAACGCGTACATTCGTGGACTTCACTGTCGAGTGGTTCCGCAGCCAGGATACTGCCCGCCACATGATTATCGACACATCCGGTAATAATTAATTGATCGTTTTTGTCTCGATTTCTGGCGGCATGCGAACTATGCTTTGTCTTGCGAGAAGTGACTCTTCACTGAAGGGTCTCCAAGCTTGAACGCGGCTTCGGCCGCGTTTTTTTTCGCCGCTTTTTGCCTGCGATCCGGCTGGACTGTAGGTGAGTCTCCAGCACACCTTATCGAACTTCCGTACTTTTCTGGCAGAACTGCCAGCTTCGCGTTCGGCCTGAGCGCGACGAGCGTGCAGTGCGCTCAGGCAAGCAACGCGGCCTGCTGCTCGATGCCGTCGAGCATCGCGCGGCAGGTGCGTATAAGCGCGCCCCCCTCCTCGCGCAATTGCTCCGGCGTATGGGTATTCATGTGGGCGCGCCAGGTTTCGAGCACCGCGAGCAGCGCTGGATACTGCAGCACGCCCACCGCACCCGCGAGCCGGTGATGCCATTCGCGCAGGCGCGCGATATCGATGTCCTTCAGCAACTCCGGCAGCAGATCCAGATCGTCGCGCATCGCGCTGACGAACGAGCCCAGCAATGCCTTCACCGTCGCCTCGCTGCCCCACACCTGAATCATATGTGCGAGATCGAGCGGGTTGGCCGCCCCGCCCGCTTCACCGGCTGCGTCCGGCACCGCGTCGTCACTCGTTCGCGCACCGGCACGCTGGCACGGTGCGATCTGCTCCTGCGCGGTGCGAAGCGCATTCTCCGCGCCGAACCAGCGTGCAAGCTGGTCGCGCAGCGTCGCGACCCGCGTGGGCTTGATGAGACACTCGTCCATGCCCGCCCCGCGGCACAGGCGCAGGTTTTCGGGCGCCGTGTTCGCCGTAATGGCGAGAATCGGCAGACGCGGCGTCGCACCCTCGGCCATGCCCTTCTTGCGCGCCTCGGCCGCCTCGATCTCGCGCACCCGCCGCGCGAGGTCGTAGCCCGATACGTTCGGCATATGGCAATCGGTAATCAGACAGCCATAACGCTCCTTCCCGAGGGCGTCGAGCGCCTGCGCTCCATCGCCGACCACATCGCACGCGAAGCCAAGCAACGCGAGCTGATGGCGGATCAACTCCTGATTCACAGGGTGATCCTCGGCGACGAGAATCAGCCAGGCTGCGCACCCCGCTCTCGCGGCCGAACCCTGAAGTCAGGTGCGCGGGCCAGACACGGGCCTGGTTGGTCGACGGCGAGCTCATAGGAGTCCGTGGGCTCGCACGAAGGCGAACAGGCCCGCGTCGTTGTTCACGCCGAGCTTTGCCATGGCGTCGCGCTTCTGGCGGCTCACGGTGCGCACGTCGCGATCCAGCGCGCGCGATTTCAGTGATCGTGCGGCCGTGGACAAACTGCCGGACCACCTCCGATTCGCGCGGCGACAGACGCGGAGCGCGCGCGTTCTCCGTACACTCCGTGCCTGCCGCGGCCAGTTCCGCCAGGATCGGAGGGCTCACGTAGCGCAGGCCGCTGCCCGCGCCGAGCACCGCGCCCGTGAGTTCGCCGATGGGCTCGCTCTTGCGGATGAGCGCGGTCACGCCCGCGTTCATCACCGCCCGCAGGATGGCAACGTTCGTAATGCTCGTCAGAACGACGATGCGGCACTGGGGCCAGTCGCGGCACAGGCGCCGCACGAGATGCAAGCCGTCTTCCGCCTCGCCCATTTCGCAGGGCATGGTGAGATCGGTCAGCACGATGTCGCACGGCACCCCTTCGAGTGTGCGCAAAAGCGCGCCCGGGCCGGACGCTTTGCCAACGATCTGTATGTCTCCTGTAGCTTCGAGCGCCGAGCGAACGCCCAGCAGAACGAAGGGATGATCGTCGGCAAGGACGACTCGTAGTTTCAAGTTGGCTCTCTCGATGTAGTAGGGGTATCGGATCGGCCTATGTGTGCCCGATCTTGTAGCCGGGACTCACGATGCCTATGTTGCGCGAGGCACAATCTTTCTCGAATCGCCATCTGAACATCGATTAAAGATTCTCTGAATCAGAGATTTCCGAAACGTCAAACCTTCTTTAACTTCCACCATTGATTCAGTTATGCGAATCAAATGTGAAATTTCTCGTACAAATGCCTCGCATACCTTTACACATGTCGGATAAAGCCGTGCGCTGCGACAGTCAAAATACCGTTTCCACCTTCGCTACCGCCTTGCGCTTGTGCGAATGCACAATGGCTTCGCTGACGGTATCCGACGGACCCGGCGCGCGCGCAAACGCGGGCCACGCCAGCGCCGCACATGCGGCTGCCCCAAGCCACACCGCGGGCCAGCCGGATGCCGATAGCAGCAGCGGGATCGCCGAAGGCGCGAGCCAGAACGCCATGAAGGCACCCGTGTTGCCCATCGCCAGCGCGGTTCCCACGCGTCCGTGTCCCGCGAGCATGGCGAGCTCTGTGAAGGCAACGCCGTGCCACGCCGAGGCCGCAATGCCGCCCGACACGAGCAGCGCAAGCAACGCGAAAAGTGCGACATGTCCGTAGTGGGCCACTGCCGGTCCATGCGCGACATGGCTTGCGTGCGCGTACAGCGCCGTCGTTGCAGCGAGCAACGCGAACAGTGCGCCGCTCAACGCGGCGCACGTGCGCAGATATGCATTGCGATTGCCGCGCCGGTCGGTCCAGCGTCCGCTCCAGACGCGCATGCACGCCGCACCGAGTTGCACTGCCACGAGCACCGCACCGATCGCAGCGCCGCTCGCATGACCGAAGTCGTGCAGGAAGACACTCGCGAACGAAATCACCGCGACCTGCGGCATGCACAGCGCCGCGATGCCAGCCACCATGCGCCATACCTGAGCATTCCATAGCGGCGAGCGCGCACGCTGCACTTCGCGCTGCCCAGCGCGCGCCGCACCATCCGGCAGGGGTTCCTCCGGATCGCGCACCCAGCATATTGTCAGGATCGCAGACAGAATGCACATCGCCGCGAGCGTGCCATAGACCCATGCAAAGCCCGCGCGAGCGGCCAGTGCCGGCAGCATCAATGCCCCCACTCCCGCGCCCACAGGCACGGCCGTTTGCCGGATACTCATCGCCAGGCCCCGCTCGCTGGGGCCGAACCACGCCATGACCGCGCGTCCGCTCGAGCCATTCACGCTGCCGCCGAGCAAGCCGATGGCGAGAAAGCCGACTCCGAGCGCCTGCGCGCCCGGCACATGTGCCGTCACGGGCACACACCAGACTGTCATTGCAAGCAGTGCCGCCGCGGTCGAGCCAAGCCCCGTGAGCAGCACGCGCCGGTCGCCCCATCGGTCGGTAAGCACGCCCCATGGCAATTCGCTCAGCACGATGCCGAGCCCGAGCATGCCAAGCAACAGTCCGAGCGCGCCCGTATCGATGCGGTAGTCCGAGCGGATCCAGACCGCAGTCGCTGGAATCCCCGAAAAAGCGGCGGCAAAGCTCGCGTTCGCCGCCACGCCGACACCCAGCACCTTCCATCGATGCGACACAACTCCCGCCTTCGCGTCCCTCATGATGACCTCCGGAAACGATTGACTGAGGCCATGCTACGGGCGCAACATCTATCGGAAAAGTGGGAATATTCAATCCATATGATCGGATAATCCGAAACATCAGATTTATATTGAAGGCGTGGCGGCGATGCGTCCAACCGTCGCCGCGCTGCTCGCCGCCACTGGCAACGAAATGGACCTCTGCACATGAACGCACGCGGACTCGACCTCGCGCAGTTGCGCACCTTTATCGCCGTCACGGAAGCGGGCAGCGTCTCGGGCGCCGCCGAGCGCGTGTTTCTCTCGCAGTCTTCGGTGAGCGAGCAGTTGAAGAAGCTCGAAGAGCGCATCGGCCAGCCGCTGTTCGTGCGCAGCAAGCAGGGCGTCGCACCCACGCCGGCAGGCACGAAGCTCGCCGACCACGCGCGCCGCATCGTGGCGATGTGCGACGCCGCGTTCGACGACATGCTCGGGCGCTCGCTCGACGGCGAGGTGCGCATTGCCATCACCGACTACTTCCGGCCGCACGATGTGGCCGCGATCATCCGGCGCTTCGCGAGCCAGCATCCACGCTTGCGGCTGCATGTGACGGTGTTGCCGAGCGCCGTGATCGAGAGCAGTAACGAAACCAGTCTCTTCGACATCGGCCTTTCGCTGCGCATGGTGGATACGCGCGGCAAGCGCGCCGGGACGAAAGCGCACGCGCGCCAAAGCGCGGCGCTGCGACGCGAGAAGCTGGTATGGGTGGGTGCGCGCGAAACGCTGCGCGAGCATGCCGCGCTCGCGCCGCCCTGGCCACTCGTGCTGCTGCCCTCCACGTGCCAGTTGCAGCGCTATGTCGTGAAGCTGCTCGAGCGTGAGCGCATCCCGTTTCTGATTTCACATTCGGCGTCGGGCGTCGCCGGGTTGCAGCTCGCGCTGCACGCGGGTCTGGGGATTTCGTGTCTGAACGAATCGGCGATCGGCGAGGGACTCGTGGCCTGCCCCGCGTCGTTCGGCCTGCCCGCGCTGCCACTGGCCGAGTTCCACCTGCTGCCGGGGCGCCCGGGCGAGAGCGCGCACGTGACGAACGCGCGCGCAGCGCTCGCGGAACTGCTCGGTTAGCGCCCGGCGCGGCGCGCGTTGCTCCGTAGCGCCACGCCGGCCGGTGCGCGAGGCGCCCAGGCGCCGCGCATGCGTGGCCGACGCATCGAGCCGAGCGCCGCGGCGCGGATCATGACTGTGCGCCAGTCAACTCCGCGAAACGCAGCAGATCCACATTCCCGCCCGAGATCACCATGCCCACACGCTTGCCGCGCACGTCCACTTTGCGCTGCAGAACGGCCGCCGCCGCAAGGCAGCCCGTGGGCTCGACCACAAGCTTCATGCGGCTCGCGAAAAATTTCATCGTCTCGACGAGTTCCGCGTCGCTCACCGTCACGATCTCGCTCACGCGCTCGCGGATCACCGCGAACGTATAGCCGCCCAGATGCTGCGTCTGGGCGCCGTCGGCGATCGTCTTCGGCGTGTCGATGTGGACGATCGAGCCCGTCTGCAGGCTGCGCTGGCCGTCGTTGCCCGCCTCCGGCTCGACACCGATCACGGTGCAGCGCGGCGCGAGTGCATGCGCTGCCGTCGCGCAGCCCGAGAGCAGTCCGCCGCCGCCAAGCGGCGTGAGCAGCACGTCGAGCTCGCCCGCGTCCTCGAATAGCTCCTTTGCCGCCGTGCCCTGCCCCGCCATCACATGCGGATGGTCGTAGGGCGGAATGAGCGTGAGGCCGCGCTCGGCAGCCAGACGCTGGCCAAGCGCTTCACGGTCTTCGGTATAGCGGTCGTAGAAGACGACTTCGCCACCATAGCCGCGCGTCGCCTCCACCTTCACCGCGGGCGCGTCCTGCGGCATCACGATCACGGCCTTCACGCCCAGCAACTGCGCCGAGAGCGCGATTGCCTGTGCATGGTTGCCCGACGAGAACGTGATCACCCCGCCCGCCTTCTGCTGCGGCGTGAACTGCGCGATGGCGTTATAGGCGCCGCGAAACTTGAAGGCGCCCATGCGCTGGAGGTTCTCGCACTTGAAGAACAACTCCGCGCCCGCGAGCGCGTTCGCCGTGCGCGAGGTCATGACGGGCGTGCGGTGCGCGACGCCGCGAATGCGCTCATGCGCGGCGGCGACGTCGTCGAAGGAAATCGGCAATGTGCTCATGGTCGGTGCTCGCTGGGTAGATAGGTGTAGACGGTCGAGCGCGCCACGCCGAGCGTGCGCGCCACTTCGGCCAACGCGTGGCGCAGGTTCAAATGGCCGCTGTCGGCCAACTCGCGCACCGCTTCGCGGCGCTGCGCGAGCGTCATGCCGATGGGCGTGGTGTTGCGTGCTGCGGCAAAGCGCTCGAGCGCCACGCGCACGCTCTCGCGCGCCTCGCCGCTGCCGAGCGGCCCCAGCGTTTCCGCGACGGGCGCGACCGCGTCGGCACGCATCAACTGGCCGAGACCCGCCGTGACCGCGCCAAGCAGCGAAACGTCCATGTTCAGGCAGATGGCGGCGACGTACTCGCCCGCGCTGTTCTTCAGGCCAATGGACGTGCTCTTGACCGGACGGCCGTCGGGAAAGCGATTCGGATAATTGGCCACGACTTCGGGAAAGCCGGCATCGGTGATGCGTGCGAGACCCATTTCGGTGGCCGCATCGCCAACCTCGCGGCCCGAGAGATTGTTCGAGATCGCGACGACCGAGTGCTCGGGTGCCGTGAGATCGTGCAGCACCACCTCGACGAGCGGCGCCAGCGTCTGGCCGAGCGCCTCGACGATCTTGCGGCCCTCGCGCAGCAGAAGCCGGTTTTCGCGTGATGGCCCGCCCTGGGGCACTTTGGGATGTTTCGCCATGATCGACATTTTGACATTTCATGACGAAATGTCAATTCATGATCTCCAGCGATTTCAGACGCGCCCTGCAACCGATGCCCGGCGCGGCGCGGCCGCGCATCAATCGGGATAGGGGCAGGCCTCGCGGCCCGACCCCTCCCACACCACCGTGCGTACGGGTCCGTACACGGCGGTTCGGATCGGTTGATCGACTACCGGCTAACCGATGGGAGACCGAGAGAACGTAAGTACCCGTTTGACAGGGCGAGGTTCACTGCAGGACTGTGACTGAGCCGCCACGCGCTGTGCGGTGCTCCGGCGGTTTGGGCCGCTAGATTGCGTTTCACGCCACGGGCAGTGAGTTCCTCGAATCGGGTCCGGCCACGTTTCCACTGCTTCCAGAAGAAGCAGCGAATGCGGCGACGAATCCATTTATCCAAGTCCCGAAGCGCCCATGGCGTTTCGCAGAAACAGAAGTATCCGCGCCAACCCGTCAGATACCGCTTCAGCGAGCCGATCATCTGGTCGACGCTGATGCCGCGCGTGCGCTGGGTCAGTTCCCGAATTCGCTCCTTGAACCGGGACAGTGCCTTGGGCGCTATAAGCCGCTGGACCTGCTCCCGATCCGAGAAGGTAAATCCTAGAAACTTCCGCGTGTGTGGCCGCGCAACGGCACTCTTCGATTCGTTGACCTTCAATTTCAGCTTGCTCGTGAGGAAGGCCTTCAGCCCTGCCATCACCCGAAGCCCCGCGCGTTCGCTGTGCACGTAGACGTTACAGTCATCTGCGTATCTCACGAATCGCAAGTCGCGTCGGACAAGCTCCCGGTCAAGATCGTCGAGTATCAGATTGGACAACAACGGTGACAGCGGCCCGCCCTGCGGCGTACCTTCATCCGTCACACCAACCAGCCCATTTTCCAGCACGCCCGCCGTCAAGAACGAGCGGATCAGTTTGAGCATGCGCTTGTCGCTGATCCGCCGGGCTACCCGAGACATCAGAATGTCGTGGTTCACGCGATCGAAGAATTTCTCGAGATCCAAATCTACAACCCAGCGGTGTCCCGCCTGAATGTAGCTTTGGGCACGTTCCACGGCCTGATGTGCCGAACGCCCCGGACGGAATCCGTAGCTGGAGTCCGAGAACGTCGGGTCCCACCGCTTTTGCAGCACCTGCAACACCGCCTGCTGAACGAAGCGATCTAGCGCGCACGGGATGCCGAGCTTGCGCACGCCACCGTCCGGCTTGGGTATCTCGACCCGTCTCACAGGTTGGGGTTGGTAGGTTCCGTCCAGCAATGAGGACCGTATCGACGGCCAGTGCTCACGCAGGTGCAGCCGTAATGCCTGGACCGTCATACCGTCCACGCCTGGCGCCCCCTTGTTTGCTTGCACACGCTTCAGCGCCTGTTTCAGGTTCTCCCGTTCACAGACTTCTTCCATCAGTCGGTCACTATCCGACGGGCTTTCAGGCTCGGGGTTCGCCGCCATAGGTTCAGCCCCTCCGGTATCGTCCTTTGGGGCTTCACCCCTATCTCCGATCCCGAGGACGCGATGCGTTTTCTGCTGCGCTCCCATGCCGAGTTCTCCGGCTTACTCGCCGCTCCTTTCCGTTTGGGCCTTCCGGCGTCACCGCCGTACTATGCCCGCTGCTGACTCCTGCACGACGATCAGCGATCCTCGCGAATCGCTCAGTCCTGATTCCAGGACGCCGCACAGGCCTCCCGAGGTAAGCTCAACCGCCTTCACCGCACACCTGCCAGATCTACCTCCCCGGTCTTTGATGGTTGTGGACTTCACGATCATTTGCTCGCTCGTCCGACCTGGTGGGCCTCATATCTGGTTTCTGTTCGTCAGGTCGCGGCTTTGCTACACGCTTCCTTCAGACCCCGCCTCGCGACGACGCCCTTGCGTTTCACTAGCCCTTCGCCCCATCTGGCTGGGCAGGGGACTCTCACCCCCAAGCTGTTGCGCATGCTCGGCGCACAAAAAAACCTCGCCCGCGGGCGAGGTTCCGGACAAAACAAGGACGCGCATCAATCAGACAGTGAACCGCTCGCTGGAAAATTGCCTGGCGGGAACGCCTGCCGCCACAGCCACCGCTTGCGCCGCGCTCACCATGCCGGGCGGGCCGCACACATAGAGATCGGGCGACTCGTCCGCCAACCCGAGCGCCGCCTCCAGCGCCTCGACCGGTGTGCCGCGAAAGCGCCCCCGCACAGCGCCCTCATCGCCCTCATCCCCCGCATTGCGCACGCAAAGCTCGACGCGCAACTGCGCGAGTTCCCCCTGCAGCCGCTCGAGTTCCTCCACCATGAAAAGCTCGCTTTCGCGATTCACGCCGAAAAAGAGCCGCGCGTCGTTCATCTCCTGATACTCGGCCATGCGGCGCAGCATCGAGAGCACCGGCGCGAGCCCCGTGCCGCCCGCCACGAACCAGCGCGGGCCCAGG
Source organism: Paraburkholderia sp. (assembly GCA_031286755.1). Classification (GTDB taxonomy): domain Bacteria; phylum Pseudomonadota; class Gammaproteobacteria; order Burkholderiales; family Burkholderiaceae; genus Paraburkholderia. The sequence goes on along the minus strand of JAITTX010000041.1, from coordinate 1,593 downwards.
CTTTGCGCGAAGAGGCCAAAGCCGCCCTGCGGCCCGTGCACGGTGAGCGCATCGCCCACCTGCGCCTGCTCGCGCAAATACGACGAAAACACGCCGTCCGGACGCAAGCGGATCAGCAGTTCGAGCCGCCCGTCCCAGTTGCTCGTATTGGCGAGCGAGAATGGCCGCCGCACACCGCTTTCGGGCAACTCCAGCTCGACGAATTGGCCCGCTTCGAACTCGGCTGCACTGCCATAGGCGTCGTCGGGTTCGAGACGCAGTTCGAGACGGCGCGTGCCGTCCGCAATCGTTTCCAGCGCCGCGATGCGCGCGCGCCGCTCCGCCACGGGCTGCAGCAACACCTTCGTGCCGTCGTATGGCGCGGCAATGCGCAAGTCGCTGCGCGGCGTCGTGCAGCACAGCAGGACCGCGTGCGGATCGCCTGGCGGCAGCGCATCGGCGCTGTGCGCGCCAAGCGTGTACTCGCCTTCGGCAACGCTCGCGTGACACGCGCCGCAACTGCCGCGCCGGCACTGCGACGGCAGCGTGATCTGCGCCGCCGCGGCCGCCGCCAGCACGTCCTGCTCCGGCTCGCACGCGAACTCGAACGCCTGGCCGTCGCGCGTGGTGATTTCGATTCGATGGCTCATGAATGCCTCAACGCTCCCTCGTTGAATATCGGCTGAATATCGGCGTGAAGCGTGAATCGCGCTGGCAAAACGCCAAGGCGAATCACGCGGCCTTGCGCTCGAGCGCGGCGGCAAGATCCGCCTGCGCATCGCCGATCGGCTGAATGCCGAACTGCTCGACGAGGATCTGCAGCACGCCCGGCGTGAGGAAAGCCGGCAAGGTCGGTCCGAGGCGGATGTTGCGGATGCCGAGCGCGAGCAGCGTAAGCAGCACCGCCGCGGCCTTCTGCTCGAACCACGAGATCACGAGCGAGAGCGGCAGGTCGTTCACGCCGCACTCGAAGGCGTCGGCAAGCGCCACGGCAATGCGGATGGCCGAATAGCTGTCGTTGCACTGGCCGAGGTCGAGCAGACGCGGAATGCCGCCGATCTCGCCGAATGCGTGGCGGTTGAAACGGTACTTGTTGCAGCCGAGCGTCATGACGACGGTGTCGTCCGGCGCGGCCTCGGCGAATTCCGTGTAGTAGTTGCGGCCGGGAGCCGCGCCATCGCAGCCGCCGATCAGGAAGAAGTGGCGGATCTGGCCAGCCTTCACGGCGTCGATCACCTTGTCCGCCACTCCGAGCACCGTATGGCGCGCAAAGCCGATCGTGACGGTTTCTTCGGGCGCCGTCTCGTGAAAGCCGGGCAAGGCCAGCGCCGCCTGCACGAGCGGCGCGAACGCGCCATGCTCCAGATGGCGCACGCCGGGCCAGCCCACCGGGCCGGTCGTGAAGACGCGCTGACGGTATTGCGGCAGCGGCTCGATCAGGCAGTTCGAGGTCATCAGCACGGGGCCGGGGAAGTTCGCAAAATCCGCCTGCTGGTCCTGCCAGGCGCCGCCGTAGTTGCCCACGAGATGCGGGTAGGCCTTGAGCTTCGGATAAGCGTGTGCGGGCAGCATCTCGCCGTGCGTGTAGATCTGAACGCCACTCTCTTTGGTGGC
>JAITTX010000015.1 GCA_031286755.1 Paraburkholderia sp. | reverse complement strand
TGCGACGAGGAACCGAGCAGGGAACCGAGGGAATCTAGCAGGCTCATGACAATCTCTCTGAATGATGGCCGCGACAGGGGCCGCGGCCGGAAAACCGGATGGCGCACACGAGGTGCGCCACGTCTTGATGCCCGTGCTGTCCGGCGGCGGGCGCGAACCGCCCGCGCCGCAGCGGGTCAAATCCGGGCGCGGGATCAGCTCCGCGCATCATGCACCCGAAGCCGCCGCATCGGAAGCGGCCTTGCTCTTCTTCGACTTTTTAGACTTCTTTGCCTTGGCCTCCGAGGCAGCGGCCGGCGCGGTGGCGGCAGACGCGCTCTCAGGCGCGCTCGCAGCGGCTGCTGCCTTGTCCTTCTTGCTCTTCTTATGCTTCGATTTGCTCGCGCCGGCTTCGGATGCGGCTTGCTGCGCGGTTGGCGCGGTGGTGGCCGCCGGTGTTTGCGATGTCGTCATCGGATTGGGCGCAGTGCCGGCAGCAGCGGCGGCGGCCTTGCTGCTCTTCGATGGCGCGGCGCTCTTGCCGGCCGGGGCCGCCGACGAGCCGTTGATCGTGAGGCCCGCGGCCTCCAGGTTCTGCACCGACTTCGGGCCAATGCCCTTGACGCGGTTCACGAGGTCGTCGGCGTCCTTGAAGGGGCCGTTCTTGCTGCGTTCGTCGATGATCGCTTTGGCGTGAGCCGGGCCAATGCCCTTGACGGTTTCGAGTGCGGCTTGATCCGCAGTGTTGACTTCGACGGCCGCGGCCAGCGCGGCGGACAATGACAGACCCAGGGCGAGGAACAGCATCAGCAGCTTTTTGAGCATGGCAATCACTCCATTGAGGGCGTTTCGGTTAGCCGGGAACGGACGACGCATCCAGTCGGTGGTGCTGCGCTTGCGCTACAAGGATAAGACAGTTGGCGTATCCGTGGATGGAAGCGGTCGATTTATACCCATGGTTTCGTGGCAATACAATCGCGCCGCACAATATTTAATACTTCTGTGCAATTTGACGGCGGCATGGTCTCGCCATGCGGCGCGCGAGCGCGCAATGCATGACGGGTTTGCACGGAGGCGGCGGAATGCCAGAAGCGGACCGGCCGGGGATGCGCCTGCGCTGCATTCCCGGCGTACTTCAGGCGCGATGCGGACCGACGATGCCGAGTTTCGCAATGCGCCGATAGAGCGTCGCGCGCGAGATGCCTAGCGCCGCCGCCGCGGCATTGGGGCGCCAGCGATGCGCGTTGAGCGCGGCGACGATGCGCGCGCGTTCGTCGGCGCTGTCGCACGCTGCTTCGCTGGCCATGCCGGTGCAGGCCGTTGCGCGAGGGACGCCGGGCGCACCGGCCGCGACGAGTTGTGCCGCGAGATCGCCGCTCAGATGCCGCGCCTCGACACGTACCGTGTCGCACACCGCGCATGCGTAGCGCATGGCGTTGCGCAATTGGCGCAGATTGCCGGGCCAGCCGAAGGCGGCAAGCTGCGTGGCCAGGCTGGCGTCGAGCACGAGCGGGCGGCCCGCGGCCTGCGCTTCTTCGGCGAACACCGTTTCGATGAGCATTGCGATATCGCGACGCTCGCGCAGCGGCGGCAGGGTGAGCACGGCGCCGCAGAGCCGGTAGTACAGGTCGTCGCGGAACGTGCCTGACGAGGCCATGTGCGCGAGGTCGCGGTGGGTTGCGCAGATCACCTCGAGGTCGACGTGCGCGGGCGTTTCGCCGCCGAGCGGCAGCACCTCACCCTCGGCGAGCACGCGCAGGAGGCGCGTTTGCAGCGCGAGCGGCATGTCGCCGATCTCGTCGAGAAAGAGCGTGCCGCCATCGGCCATGGCGATCTTGCCGCGCGAGCCGTGGCGCCGCGCGCCCGTGAACGCGCCCGGCGCATAGCCGAACAGCTCGCTCTCGATCAGCGATTCGGGCAGCGCGCCGCAGTTCACCGCCACGAACGGCCGGTTGCGGCGCGGCCCCGCGTCGTGGATGGCCCGCGCGAACACTTCCTTGCCCGCGCCCGTTTCGCCGAGCAGCAGCACTGGCAGCCGCTTGCCCGTCACGCGCTGGGCGATGCGCGCGTTTTCGGCCACGCGCGCATCCGTGCTGCGCAGGAACGGGCCCAGCGCGCTGCGGTCGTGCGTGTCTTCGGCGCGCGCGTTGCGCAGCGGCGTCGCGCCGTGCACGGTGGGCGCTTGCGCGCGCGACGCGCCCGGGAATCCGGTGCGCCCGAGCGGCGCGCGAATGCGCGCATAGAGCATGGTGCCGTTCGCGCGCAGGCGCAGTGCCGCAATGGCTTCGATACGGCCGATATCGCGCAGCTGCACGTGCGATGAATCGAAGATCTCGTCGATATGGCGCGGGCCTTCGAGGCCCGGGATGCATTCGCGCGCGCGGCGGTTCGCGGCGGCCACGTTGCCGTTCTCGTCGAAGGCGATCAGCAGTTCGGGCTGCGCCTCGACGTAGTTGCGGTTCTGGTGGCCGAAAAGAATCCAGCACGCCGAGGTGCGATGCAGGAAGTAGCCGTCTTCGATGAGTGTCGCGCTCTGGCGCACGAGCTGGTTGACGATGCGCTGGCTGTCGCGGTTGTCGGGCGACTGCACGGCGGAGGCATCGAGCACGCCGATTAGCTCGCCGCCCGGCGCGAAGATGGGCGCGGCGCTGCAGGTGAGCGTCGTGAACGCGGCGCGAAAGTGATCGGTCTTGTGCACCGTGATGGGCGCGAGATCGGTGAGCACGCTCGCGATGCCGCAGGTGCCTTCCTCGCTCTCCGACCAGCACGAGCCGATATAGAGCCCCGCATGTTTGAAGTCGTTGCGGCGCTCGCGGTCGATACGGTAGTCGATGGTGACGCCGTGCGCGTCGGTGAGCATCACGCAGTAGTCGGCGTCGCGCACGGTCTCGTGCAGGCGCGCGAGGCATTGTCCCGAAGCGCGCAGGAAGGCCTCCTCGCGATCGCGGATCTCGCGTAGCTCGGCGGAGCCCAGCACGCGCGGGCCGATCACCGAACCCGGATCGAGTTGATAACGCTCGAACGAGCGCTGCCAGGACGAGGCGAGGCGCGGCGAGTCGTTCGGCGCGGGCAACCGGCCTTCGACGGCGCCGCGCACGCGTTCGGCGTGGCGGGTGGGCGCGAGTGCGTAGGGCATGGGCGGTTCCAGACGGTTCCTGATGAGGGGCGTCGGCGCTTGGAGCGTTCGGCGGGAATCTTTTGTAGCACATCTATCGCGCACGATCACACCGCAGCGCAGCATGCGAGACGGCTGAGACTATCGTCTCAAGGCGCGGCGAGACGCGTGTGAGACGTGACTCGAAGCCCACGCAGGCCCGCTGCGCGGGGCTGGCCAGGACCTGCCTCAGACGCGGAACACGGGCGGCGTCTCGCTGGGGTGTGGGCGCCAAGCGCGGCTGAGACGCTCCGGGCGCTGTGAACGATCGTGCGGACGCGTCGCTACGATCGGCCCGAAGCCCGCAGGCGCGGCATTCCACGAGCGTCCGGCCGCTTTTCGGGTGCATTGGCACAACGCTTGCAGAGAGTGACGGCAACGGCGGCGCTCGCATGTGCCG
>JAITTX010000010.1 GCA_031286755.1 Paraburkholderia sp. | reverse complement strand
TTCGCTTCCTTCGAAGCCTTCGACTTCTTGCTCGCATCGGCGGCGGCAGGCGCTTCGGTCGCCTGCAGCGAGTCGCGGTTCGCGGCGAGCAGCGCTTCGATCTGCTTCGGGTCCACGCGCGTCATGAGGTGCTTGTACGCGTTGATCGGCTGTTGCGACGAGAGCGTCTTGCCCGCGTCGGCCCACGTGAGCGGCGCGATGGCGAGGAACTGTTCGACGCCCTCGGCGAGCGTGGGCAGCACCGGCTTCAGCGCGAGCGAAAGCAGGCGGAACGCTTCGAGGCTCACGCTGCAGGTTTCGTGCAGCGCCACCGCGTTGGCCGGATCCTTCGCCTGCTCCCACGGCTTGGCCGTATCGACATAGGCGTTCACCGCATCGGCGAGCTCCATCGTGTGACGCAGTGCGCGGCTATATTCGCGCGCCTCGTAGTTCGCGGCGATCTGCGGGATCGCGGCGCGCAGTTGCTCGATGAGCGGATGGTTCATCGCGCTGTCCTGCACGCGGCCTTCGAAACGCTTGATGAGGAAGCCCGCCGCGCGGCTCGCGATGTTGATGTACTTGCCGACGAGGTCGCTGTTCACACGCGCCTGGAAGTCTTCGAGGTTCAGGTCGAGGTCTTCCATCGAGCTGTTGAGCTTGGCCGCGAAGTAGTAGCGCAGCCACTCGGGATTCAGGCCCGTGGTGACGTAGCTCTCGGCGGTGATGAAAGTACCGCGCGACTTCGACATCTTCGCGCCGTCCACCGTGAGAAAGCCGTGCGCGAACACGTTGGTGGGCGTGCGGTGGCCCGAGAACTCGAGCATCGCCGGCCAGAACAGCGTGTGGAAGTACAGGATGTCCTTGCCGATGAAATGGTACTGCTCGGCCTTCGTGCCGGGCTTGACCCACGCGTCGAAGTCGAGGCCGCGCTTCTCGCACAGATTCTTGAAGCTCGCGTAATAACCGACGGGCGCGTCGAGCCACACGTAGAAGTACTTGCCGGGCGCGCCGGGAATCTCGAAGCCGAAGTAGGGGGCGTCGCGCGAGATGTCCCAGTCGGCGAGCTTTGATTCTCCCGCGTCGCCCAGCCACTCGCGCATCTTGTTGGTGGCTTCCGGTTGAGCCAGTCCGCTCACCCAGCCGCGCAGGAACTGCTCGCAGCGCGGGTCGGAGAGGCGGAAGAAGTAGTGCGTCGAGGTCTTGCGGATGGGCGTGGCGCCCGAGACCACCGAGTACGGATTCTTCAGGTCGGTGGGCGCATAGGTCGAGCCGCAAACTTCGCAACTGTCGCCGTACTGGTCCTTCGCGCCGCACTTCGGGCACTCGCCCTTGATGAAGCGGTCGGGCAGGAACATGTTCTTGACCGGGTCGTAGGCCTGCTCGATGTCGCGCGTCTCGATGAGGTCCGCCGCCTTGAGCGCCAGATACACCGATTCCGAGAGCACGCGGTTCTCATCGGAGTCCGTCGAGTAGTAGTTGTCGAACGACACACCGAAGCTGTCGAAGTCGCGCTTGTGCTCTTGCCAGACGCGCGCAATCAATTGCTGCGGCGTGAGGCCTTCCTTCTCGGCGCGCAGCATGACGGGCGTGCCGTGAGTGTCGTCGGCACCGACGTAGTAGACCTCGTGGCCATGCATTCGCAGCGCGCGAACCCAGATGTCCGTCTGGATGTACTCGACCAGATGGCCGATGTGGATCTGCCCATTGGCATAGGGCAGAGCAGACGTGACGAGAATCTGGCGGCGGCCGCCTGGCGTGGTGCCTTGGGTGGCAGGCGCGCCGGCTGCAACGAGGTCGGTGGCGGGTGCTGACATAGGTGAAGGGGTTCCGGTGATGCGGGAGGTCGAAACGGCGATTTTAGCAGGGTGGGCGTGCGGCGCGTTCGCCCGCCTGGCGCCGTGAATCGCGCGTGCCGGCGCGTGAGCGCGCGGCGAAGACATGCAAGTGGCGGTTGCCGGTGATGCGCGATGCATTCCGCCATGCATGCGCGTGATGCGCCCAATGAGTGGGCCGATTCATGCACACCGATTGGGGGCTCGGGCGGCGCCTGCAAAAAACGCGGGCAAAAAAAACCGGGGCAGGATGGCCCCGGAGCAACAACGACAAGAGGAGAATGGTGACGCGGCGGTGTGACCGCACACGTACCGTAAAGAAAGACAGCGGAGTTGAAAGAGAGTTCGAAAATTTTTTCGATTCGCTGAAATCGCCGGTCGGGGCGCTCCTGGCCGCTGTATCGAGCCAGCCGATACGCATCGGTGTGCGCTGCGCTCGCTCCAAACGCAAGCGGGACGGCCTTGCAGCCGTCCCGCCTGTCTGTCGCTGTTTTCGCTACCGCGCCGCGGATCGCAATCCGCGGCGCGGCCCGGGTGCGCTTAGCCCCCCTGGTGCTGCGCCGTCGCGCGCAGATAGATTTCCACGCGGCGGTTCGCGGCGCGGCCGGCTTCGGTGCTGTTGTCGGCGATCGGCTGGGTGTCGCCGCGGCCTTCCGCCTGCATGCGCTGCATCGCCACGCCGCGCGAGCCGAGGTAGTTCACGACGCTCTGCGCGCGGTTGACCGACAGCGTCTGGTTGTAAGCGGCCTGGCCCGTGTTATCCGTATGGCCCACGACCTGCGCGACCACTTCCGGGTTCTGCTGCAGCGTTTGCGCGACCTGGTCGAGCACCGGCGCGAACGACGGCTTGATCGCGTAGCTGTTGGTGTCGAAGGTCACGTTGCTCGGGATGTTGAGCTTGAGCGAGCCGTCCGGCTGCTCGGTGATCTGCGTGCCGGTGCCCTTGGTCGCGCCCGACAGTTTGTTCTTGATGTTCTGCCAGTTGTAGCCCGTGACGCCGCCAACCAGCGCGCCTGCGCCGGCGCCGATCGCCGCGCCCTTGCCGCCGCCGAAGATCGCGCCGATCGCCGCGCCCGTGCCGGCGCCCACGCCGGTGCCGACCGCGGTATTGGTGCCCTGCTGGGTCGCGCAGCCGGCGACGAGCGCGCCGGCAACAGCGAAGACGGACAGACGGGTCAAGATTCTTGTGTTCATTTTTCAATCCTCTCTTGAGTGGAACGGGACGGCTGCTCGCGCGGCCCCGACTGGCTCAGGGTCTTCGGACAGCGCGCGGCTGCAACTACTACAATGACGGCTTGGAGTTTGCGCGAGTCGTTTGACATCGTGTGGCCTGTCGCTTAACGATGTCTTGACAAGCGCTGCTTCGGTGCAAAAAGGGCCGTTGCCGCGAAGCGTGCCTTGCCGCTGGCATTTGCGCAATCCAGCTTAACAATTTCTTGCGATTTCCGGCGCAAACATGACACCTCGCGGCATTCCGGGCCGCGCGGGCGCCGGCGCATTCTTGCACACGGAGTTTCAATGAGCATTGATCGGGCATTGGTCGACGCCGCGCTGGCGGCTCTCGTGGATCCGAACACGGGCCGGCCGTACGCCACGGCAAAAGGCGTGCGAAACGTTACGGTCGACGGGGATACGGTCGGCGTCGAAGTTGTGCTTGGCTATCCGGCGAAGAGCCAGTACGACGCGGTCCGCGCGCACGTGGAAGACACGCTGGCCGCGGTGCCCGGCGTCAAGGCGAGTCGGGTCGCGGTGCGCCACGAGATTGCCGCGCACACCGTGCAGCGCGGCGTGAAGCTGTTGCCGAACGTGAAAAACATCGTGGCCGTGGCCTCCGGCAAGGGCGGTGTGGGCAAGAGCACGACCGCCGTGAACCTCGCGCTCGCGCTGGCGGCCGAAGGCGCCTCGGTTGGCGTGCTCGACGCGGACATCTACGGTCCGTCGCTGCCGATGATGCTCGGCATCGAGGGGCGCCCTCAATCGCCCGATGGCCAGTCGATGGACCCGCTCGAAGGGCACGGCGTTCAGGCCAACTCGATCGGCTTTTTGATCGAGCAGGACAACCCGATGGTCTGGCGCGGCCCGATGGCCACCTCGGCGCTCGAGCAGTTGCTGCGCCAGACCAACTGGCGCGAGCTCGACTATCTGGTGGTGGACATGCCGCCGGGTACGGGCGACATCCAGTTGACGCTTTCGCAGAAGGTGCCGGTCACGGGCGCCGTGATCGTGACGACGCCGCAGGACATCGCGCTGCTCGACGCGAAGAAGGGCCTCAAGATGTTCGAGAAAGTGGGCATTCCGATCCTCGGCATCGTCGAGAACATGGCCGTGCACGTTTGCTCGAACTGCGGTCACGCCGAGCACATCTTCGGCGCGGGCGGCGGCGAGCGCATGGCGAAGGAGTACGGCGTGGAGGTGCTCGGCAGCCTGCCGCTCGACATCGGGATTCGCGAGCAGGCCGACTCGGGCCATCCGACCGTGGTGGCCGACCCGGATGGCGCCGTGGCGGCGACTTACAAGGCGATTGCCCGCCGCATCGCGGTCCAGATCGCGGAGCGCTCGCGCGACATGAGCTCGAAGTTCCCGACCATCGTCGTGCAGAACACCTGAGCGGCGCTTGCGGCGCACGGCCCGCGGGCCGTGCCCGCAGGCCGGCCGTGGCTCGCGTCAGGCGCTCGCATGAGGCCCCCGGCTCGTGGTTCGAGCCGGCAAACTGTCCCCCGTTTGGACCAAGGCGGGACCAGGGCCATGCGGCGCGGCGCGTTCGGCCTTGCTGCGCAAGGCTTGCGGCGTGCGAGGCGGCGCTCACGCGGGGCGCGCGCAAGGCTATCCGCGCGGTATCATGTGATATGCAAGGGTCCGGATCGACGGGCGCAGGGGCGCACCGCGTGCGGACGTGAGGATTGCATGGGCAAAGGAATCGACAGGGGAGACGGCGGATTGGCGGGCGGCGCAGCCGTGCTGGCCTTGGCCGCTTGCATGCTGCTGGCCGGCTGCACGAGCTTCATGGGCCAGCAGGACAAGCGCGCGCTCGCGCAGGTCCTGCCCACCGCCGGCAACCAGGTGCGGGGCACGGTCTCGTTCGTCGAGCGCTCGGACGGCGTGCAGGTGAGCTACAACCTCATCGGCCTCTCACCCAATAGCGACCATGCGATACAGGTCCACGATCGCGGCGACTGCAATGCCGCGGACGCTTCGAGCGCCGGCGCCGTCTTCGCGCCTGCGGCCGACCGCCTGAAACAGGGCGTGCGCGTGGAAGGCGACCTCGGCAATATCCATGCGGATTCCAACGGCGTCGCCATTGGCTTCATCGTGGCGCCGGAGGTCTCGCTCGACGGCGTGCGCTCCGTGCAGCAACGCTCGGTGCTCGTGCATCACGACCCCATCGACCCCTATGCGTATCCCGCGCGCGGCACGGGCCCGGCGCTTGCCTGCGGCGTCATCAAGCCGCAGTAACGCCCGCAGCGGCGCGGCAAGGGCCCTGGCGCACAACGGCGCGGCGAGCGCATTTGCGCGCGCCGGGTGCCCACCGTGCGTGCACTTCAGGCACACCGATCCACATCGCGTAAAATAGGCGCCTTTCGTACAGCGGCGGCGCGCCCCGGGGCGGGGCGGCAGGGCGCGCAAGGCGCGCTCGCGGGCCGTCTGCGGGCCATTTACGGCCCGATTCCGCAGTATCCTTTTTTCGTGCCCCGTTTTTACTGGACCGTAGCGCAACATGGCAATCAAATCCGACAAGTGGATCCGGCGCATGGCCGAAGAGCACAACATGATCGAGCCGTTCGTGCGCGACCAGATCCGCACGTCGGAAGACGGCCGCAAGATCGTGAGCTACGGCACCTCGAGCTACGGCTACGACATTCGCTGCGCCGACGAATTCAAGATCTTCACGAACATCAATTCGACCATCGTCGACCCGAAGAACTTCGACGAAAAGTCGTTCGTGGACTTCAAGGGCGACGTCTGCATCATCCCGCCGAATTCGTTCGCGCTCGCGCGCACGGTCGAGTACTTCCGCATTCCGCGCAACGTCCTGACCGTGTGTCTGGGCAAGTCCACCTATGCGCGCTGCGGGATCATCGTGAACGTCACGCCGTTCGAGCCCGAGTGGGAGGGCTATGTGACGCTCGAATTCTCGAATACGACACCTTTGCCTGCCAAAATCTACGCGAACGAAGGCGTGGCTCAAGTGCTCTTCTTCGAGAGCGACGAGGTCTGCGAAGTGTCATACGCCGACCGCGGCGGCAAATATCAAGGCCAGCACGGCGTCACATTGCCCAAGACCTGACGTTCGAGCGCACACAACCCACCGGACATACGCTATACGGGGACCGCTGCGCGTCACATGCAGCGGTCGTTTCATTTGGAGAATTCGCCCATGAAGTTTCGTTTTCCCGTCGTCATCATTGACGAAGACTTTCGCTCCGAGAACATCTCCGGTTCCGGCATCCGGGCACTGGCCGAAGCCATCGAGAAAGAGGGCGCGGAAGTCCTCGGGCTGACGAGCTACGGCGATCTCACGTCGTTCGCGCAGCAATCGAGCCGGGCGGCGTGCTTCATCCTTTCGATCGACGACGACGAGCTCTTGCCCTACGTGGAAGGCTCGAGCGCCGACGGCGACGCGCCGGAGCACGCGCCCGCGATCATCGCGCTGCGCGCGTTCGTGGAAGCGGTGCGCCGGCGCAACGCCGACATTCCCATCTTCCTGTACGGCGAGACGCGCACTTCGCGCCACCTGCCCAACGACATCCTGCGCGAGTTGCACGGCTTCATCCACATGTTCGAGGACACGCCGGAGTTCGTCGCGCGCCACGTGATTCGCGAAGCGAAGGTGTATCTCGACGCGCTCGCGCCGCCGTTCTTCAAGGAACTGGTCAAGTATGCGGACGAAGGCTCGTACTCGTGGCACTGCCCGGGGCACTCGGGCGGCGTGGCGTTCCTGAAGAACCCGCTCGGCCAGATGTTCCACCAGTTCTTCGGCGAAAACATGCTGCGCGCCGACGTCTGCAACGCGGTCGAGGAACTCGGCCAGTTGCTCGACCACACCGGCCCGGTTGCGGCTTCCGAGCGCAACGCGGCGCGCATTTTCAGCGCCGACCACGTCTTCTTCGTGACCAACGGCACGTCCACGTCGAACAAGATCGTCTGGCACGCAACGGTGGCGCCGGGCGACATCGTGCTGGTGGACCGCAACTGCCACAAGTCGATCCTGCACGCGATCACCATGACGGGCGCGATTCCCGTGTTCCTCACGCCCACGCGCAACAACTTCGGCATCATCGGCCCGATTCCGCGCGACGAGTTCAAGCCGGAAAACATCCGCAAGAAGATCGAGGCGAATCCGTTCGCCCGCGAGGCGCTCGCGAAGAATCCGAACGTGAAGCCGCGCATCCTCACGATCACGCAGAGCACCTACGACGGCGTGGTCTACAACGTCGAGATGATCAAGGACCTGCTGGGCGACCTGCTCGACACGCTGCACTTCGACGAAGCCTGGCTGCCGCACGCCGAATTCCACGAGTTCTACCAGGACATGCATGCGATCGGCGCGGGCCGTCCGCGCACCAAGGCGCTCGTGTTCGCCACGCACTCCACGCACAAGCTGCTCGCGGGCATCTCGCAGGCCTCGCAGATCGTCGTGCAGGACTCGGAAGACAGCGCGTTCGACCGCCACCGCTTCAACGAGGCGTATCTGATGCACACGTCCACGAGCCCGCAGTACGCGATCATCGCGTCGTGCGACGTGGCCGCCGCGATGATGGAGCCGCCGGGCGGCACGGCGCTCGTCGAGGAGTCGATTGCCGAAGCCCTGGACTTCCGCCGCGCCATGCGCAAGGTGGAGGCCGAATACGGCGACGACTGGTTCTTCCAGGTCTGGGGCCCCGACGAGCTGGCCGAGGAAGGCATTGGTTCGCGCGAAGACTGGATGCTGCGCCCGAACGACCGCTGGCACGGCTTCGGCAAGCTCGCCGAGGGCTTCAACATGCTCGACCCGATCAAGGCGACCATCGTCACGCCGGGTCTGGACGTGGACGGCGACTTCGGCGAGACCGGCATTCCCGCCGCGATCGTCACGAAGTACCTGGCCGAGCACGGCATCATCGTGGAGAAGACGGGCCTCTACTCGTTCTTCATCATGTTCACGATCGGCATCACCAAGGGCCGCTGGAACTCGATGGTCACCGAGCTTCAGCAGTTCAAGGACGACTACGACAACAACCAGCCGCTCTGGCGCGTGCTGCCCGAGTTCGTCGCGCAGCATCCGATGTACGAGCGCGTGGGCCTGCGTGATCTGTGCCAGCAGATCCACAGCGTCTACCGCGCCAACGACATCGCGCGCCTCACGACCGAGATGTACCTCTCGGACATGGAGCCTGCCATGAAGCCGTCCGACGCGTTCGCGAAGCTCGCGCACCGCGAGATCGACCGCGTGCCCATCGACGAACTCGAAGGCCGCGTCACGTCGATCCTGCTCACGCCGTATCCGCCGGGCATTCCGCTCCTGATTCCGGGCGAGCGCTTCAACAAGACGATCGTGAATTACCTGAAGTTCGCGCGCGAATTCAACGAGCGTTTCCCGGGCTTCCATACCGACATCCACGGACTCGTGGGCGAGACCATCAACGGCCGCATCGAGTACTTCGTGGATTGCGTGCGCGCTTGAGCGCGGGGTCAAGCGGCATGACGGTGCGGATTCTGCGTTCTTTCGTGACGGCGCTGGCGATGGCGGCGACCCTCGGCGCGGCGTTGACGGCCGCTGCGCCGGCGGCGCACGCCGAGGTGGCGGCCGCCGACCCGATCGACGCGGGCATGCGCAC
>JAITTX010000542.1 GCA_031286755.1 Paraburkholderia sp. | reverse complement strand
GCGAGGTCTTCTTTCTTCGCCGAGCGCGCGTGCCGGCGTATCACTTGGAGCAGACCTTCGATGAAGGCAACGGCCGCGCGGCTCAGCGTGCTGTTGCGACGCGTGACGATGCTCAGTTGTCGGGGTTCGAACGCCTCGCGTAGCGCGAGTGACCTCAGGCGGCCTCCGAACGGCGGCACGTGGCTCAGGATTGTCGGGCTCCACGTGCACATGTCGGCCTGCTCCACCATGGTTTGCAGCGTCGCGACCGACTGCGCCCGCACGATACGGCGCGCGTCGATCTGTGCGCCGTGGCGCGTGAACAGATAGTCGACCAGGTCGGCCTCGCCGCCCGGCGCGAAGTTCAGCACCCAGTCTTCATCGAGCAGTTCGTGGATCGAGCGCGCCCGCACTTTCCGGTGTCCTTCCCGCACCATCACCGACGATTCGTAAGTGAGCACGGCCTCGCATGCGAATTCTTGCGCGCTCGCACCGGGCCGCAATTGGCCGACGGCAAAATCCATGCTGCCATCGCGCAGCAGCGGCTGGGCAACAGCCATCAGGCCTTCGACCAACTCCAGACGGATATCGGGCATGCGTTCGCGAAAGAGCCGTACGGCCTCCGCCAGAAAGGTCAGCGTAATCCAAGGCGTGACCCCTACCGTGAGACTGCCTTCCACGCGGCCCCTCAGTCGCTCCAGGTCGCTGTGCGCGTGCTCGAGTTGGTTGAGCACCAGGCGCGCATGCGTGAGCAGCACCTTGCCGTGCTCGGTGAAGGTAATGCCTTCGGGCGCGCGGATCAGGAGCGGCAGGCGCTCGTCTGCCTCCAGTTCGCGCAGCGAGCGCGTGACAGCCGCCTGCGAAAGCCCGAGCGTGCGGGCGGCGCCGCGAATGCTGCCGGCCTCCGCGCTGGCAACAAGCGCTTCCAGTTGGTGCAGTTTCATGTCGAGGTGGGACGGCGAAAGACGACAGGGTGACAACAACAGGTTGTCATCATAACAAAACGCTGGCTGTTCCCAAGAATTTGCGCTGCATACGATTCGCTCCATGACGTACGAATGGACTGGGGAGGCAAATTGAGCAGACGGTGGGTTTTGCCAGAGGTGGCGGCAATCGAAGCGGACATGGTCGCGTTGCGCCGCCAGTTGCATGCACAGCCCGAATTGGGCTTCGAAGAACATGTGACGAGCGCCTTTGTTGCCGAAAAGCTCGGGGCATGGGGCTATAGCGTGACGCGCGGGGTGGGCGGCACGGGCGTGGTCGCCACGCTGGAGCGCGGCAGGGACTTTAGTCTCGGGTTGCGTGCCGACATGGACGCGCTGCCGATACGCGAGGCGACGGGCCTTCCCTACGCCAGTTGCAAGGAAGGCGTGATGCATGCCTGCGGCCATGACGGTCACACGGCAATGCTGCTGGCGGCGGCGCGATGCCTTGCGCAAAGCTCACATTGGCGCGGCACGCTGCACCTGATTTTTCAACCGGCCGAAGAAGGTCTGGGCGGCGCGCGCAAGATGATCGAGGATGGCCTCTTCGAGCGCTTTCCCTGCGACGCCGTGTTCGCGATGCATAACGTGCCGGGTTTTCCGGCGGGGCGAATCGGCTTTCACAGCGGCGCCTTCATGGCCTCGGCGGACGAGGTGACGATTCGCGTGATCGGCCGCGGCGGGCATGCGGCCGCGCCGCAGCAAACGATCGACCCCGTCGTGGTCGGCGCCTCGATCGTCATGGCCCTGCAAAGCGTGGTGGCGCGCAACGTGGCGCCGCACGAGCAGGCTGTTGTCAGCGTCGGCGCGCTGCATGCGGGAAACGCCTCAAATGTCATCGCACCGCATGCCGATCTGCACTTGAGCGTGCGGGCGCTTTCGACGCCGGTGCGCGAGCTGCTGGAGCGCCGTATCCGTGAATTGGCGCACGGGCAGGCCGCAAGTTACGGCGCGCGCGTGGAGATCGACTACCGCCATGACTACCCGGTGCTCGTGAATCACCGGGACGAGACCGAGATGGCACGCCGCGTCGCGCTCGAATGGGGCGGCCCGGAGATGCTGATCGACGGTCTGCGCCCCCTCATGGCGAGCGAGGATTTCGCGTACATGCTGGAGCACTGCCCCGGCAGCTACCTTTCGATCGGCAATGGTGACGGCGAGCAGCATTGCTCGCTGCACAACCCCGGCTACGACTTCAACGACGCGAGCCTCGCCATTGGCGCTAGCTACTGGATCAAGCTCGCGGAGCACATTCTGCAATAGCGCTACAGACATCACGGAAACCACCAAAGCCACTTGAACAACCGGAACGACACGAAGGAGACGAGCAAATGAAGAAATGGACGATGGCGCTTTCACTGGCGCTCGCTGCAGCAGCAACGGCGGCACAGGCGCACGCGGTGGACCTGAAGGGCCGGGAGATCCGGCTCGCGGTCGATCCTACTTACCCGCCGCTCGAATACAAAACGCCGGACGGCAAGCTTACGGGCTTTGGCGTGGACATTGCCAATGCGTTGTGCGCGCAACTGAACGCGCGTTGCGTATGGGTGGAAACGAGCTTCGACGGCATGATTCCCGGCCTGATCGCGCGCAAGTTCGACGTCATCTCTTCGTCGATGACGATCACGCCCAAGCGCGCGGAGCAGATCGCCTTCACGAACAAGATTTCGAATGCGCCCGCGCGGCTCGTCGTACGCCGTGGCTCGCCGCTCTTGCCCGATGCGGCCTCGCTCAAGGGCAAGCGCGTGGGCGTTGAACAGGGCACGAGCCAGGAAGATTACGCGCGCGCGAAGTGGCAGCCTGCGGGCGTGGAGATTGTCCCCTACCAAAACCAGGACCAGGTCTATGCCGATCTGACGTCGGGCCGTCTCGATGCCGCGTTTCAGGCATCGATTGCCGCAAGCGACGGTTTTCTGAAACGCCCTGAAGGCAAGGACTTCATGTTCGCGGGTCAATCCATCGACGACCCGAAATTCTTTGGCCAGGGCGACGGACTCGGCTTGCGCAAGCAGGACACCGAACTGCGTGAAGCCTTCAACGGCGCGCTCGCCGAGATTATCGCAAACGGCACCTACGCGCGTATCAACAAAAAATACTTCGACTTCGATATCTACGGCTCGAAATAACGCCGGACGGGCCGCGCAATCGCCTTGGCGAGGACAAGAAGACTATGTCTTTGCTGAATAGTTGGCATGACTTATAAAAAAGGAATCGGGATGAGAAAGAGGAAGATCGTTTGCGTCATGGCGCTGTGCGGTACGGCGGTACCTGCCTTCGCGCAAGGCAGCGTAACCCTGTACGGTTTGATCGACGAGGGCATTGACTATACGAACAACGCTGGCGGCCACGCCGTCTACGAAATGACGAGCGGCTACGCGCAAGGCAGCCGCTGGGGACTGAAGGGCACTGAAGACCTGGGCGGCGGTAACAGCGCGGTGTTTCAGATCGAAAGCGGCTTCAACGCGAGCAGCGGGGTGTTGGCACAAGGTGGCCGCGCCTTCGGACGCCAGGCGTATGTTGGTCTCGCCAATGAACATTACGGCACGCTCACGCTTGGGCGTCAGTACGACTCGGTGGTGGACTATCTCGCGCAGACGACGGCGAACGGCAACTGGGGCGGCTACCTGTTTTCCCATCCGTACGACAACGACAACACCGACAACACGTTTCGCCTGAACAACACGATCAAATATGCGAGTCCGACGTTCGGCGGCTTCTCGTTCGGCGGCACGTACAGTTTCAGCAACGACACGAACTTCGCGCACAACCGCGCGGTGAGCGTGGGGGCGCAATACACGGTGGGCGGCTGGCTCATCGCCGCGGCCTACCTGAACGCCACCAACCCCGCGCTGACCTCGGGCGGCTCGATTGCGGGCGCGAGCAGTACGAACGGCGCGGACGGCAATTTTGCTTCGTCGCGTCTACAGATTTTCGGCGCTGGCGTGAACTATACGGCTGGGTCGGCAACGGTTGGCTTCGCGTACACCAATACTTACATCGGCCAGCCTGTGGCGAACGTTGGGTATCTCACCGGCAACGAGACGATCCAGCCGGTGACAGGGCCGCTCGCCGGTGGCCGGGTGACGTCGCTCAGGTATCAGAACTTCGAGGTGAACGGGAAATATCAGTTCACGCCGGCCTTATACGTTGGCGCGGACTATGTCTACACGCTCGAACGCTACGACGCGACCACTGGCAGCGTGAAGCCTTCGATTCATTCGGTGGGGCTTATGCTTGATTACAACCTCTCGAAGCGCACCGACGTGTATCTGCAGAGCGCATTCCAGCTCGTAGCGGGCGGCAAGACGGGCTCGTCGCTCGACCAGGCTTATGTGCCCGGCGCGCAGGATCTCTCGTCGACTTCCCGCCAGGTCGTGGTGCGTGCCGCAATTCGTCACAGCTTCTGACTTCTCAGCTTGCACGCCGCGCTCTACATGATCGGAGCGCCGCCCGGCACGTCTGCGGCCCGCGGGTCGATCGCCCCAGCGGGAGTCAAGCGCTCGCCACGGCTCGCGGCAATGGTTTGAGATGCCAACCTTGATTCTCACGGAACATCCAGAGGTGCCAGGTGCAATGGTCGGTAATGCGGGCTTGGCGCCCGCATGCGCGAAGGAGAAAGCGTAGCGCCGGCGAAGCCAGCATATTGGGTCATTCGGCAGCAACGACAGCGTCCGGTTTGGCTTCCACCCGGGGCCCACGCCTGGGCGAACCTGGAGCATGGCGAATACGCCCAGCGCCGTCGCGACGGCGGTTGCGATAAACATCGAGGAATAGCCATAGCGTGCCGACAGGATGCCGGCCAGTGTGGGTGCGAGCACCGCAGCGATGTTGGCGATGAAGTGCATGATGCCGCTGAAGGTTCCCACGCGCGACGGCGCGGTATCGATCACCACCGCCCAGTACACCGAGTTCGGCAAGGCGTTAAGGGCGTTTCCCAATGTCATCAGCGCAATCACGGCCCACACGCTCTGCGCTTGCGACACCAAAAGGAAGCACAGCGTGGTCAAGAGCAACGTGCCTGCCGCAAACCAGCTGCGCGCGATCACCAGCTTGCCGGTGCGTTTGTGCAGCCAGTCCGAGATGCGCCCACCGAGCAGAACCGTAAAGCACGCACCGACCCACGGGATCATCCCGACATACCAGAGCGACGACAGGGTGAAATGGAACTGGTCATGAAGGTACTTCGGAGTCCATGTCAGCAGCATGAAGTTGACGTATATGAAGGAAAAGTAGCCGATGGAGTTGAACACTAGCGTCCGGCTTTGGAAGAAGGCCCACCACGGCAAGGTGGGTTGGATCTGGCTCGTTGCCGTTGCCGCTTCGGCACGACCCGCGCGAATCAAGGCCAGTTCGCCGGCGTTTACCTTTGGGTGGTCCTCAGGCCGGTTGGTATAGAGGCGGGCGAAGAGGGTGATCAGGACCAGTCCCAACCCGCCCAGAACCACGTACATGGATCGCCAGCTATCAGTCAGCAGCAGCAGGCCGACCGCGACCGGCGCGGTGATGAGCGCACCCAGCGGCGTGCTCAACAGGCCTATCGACACGGCGAAGCCGCGCTCAGCGGGCGGCGCCCAGGCCGACATGGTCTTGTTGATGATCGAGTACGCCGGGCCCTCCGAAAAGCCGAACAGGATGCGGACCATGGCAAAGCCGCTCAACGCCGAGCCGCCGAAGAGGGCAATGCCGAGATCGCCGGCCCAGACCATGCTGATCGCGAACAGCGACCAGGCGATTCCCGCGATCACCCATACCCGCTTCGCGCCGAGGCGGTCTGCGAGCGCGCCGCCGATCAGCGCACCGAACATATAGCCATAGCCAAAGTAGCCCAGCACGGAGCCCCATCCGGCGCGATCGAAGCCGTATTCGGCGGTGATCTGGCCGGCCGCGTAAGCAATGGCCCCGCGATCGATGTAGTTCACCAGGGCGATGACGACGATGAGCAGGAAGATGGTGAAGCGATACCGGCTTGGCGGCGGATGTTGATGCATTAGTGGTCTCCGTGAGGTTTGGGTGGTTCGAGTTGTGTTGCGCGCTGTTGATTATATATAATGCATAGTGCACAACACACAATTGAGGGAAAACCATATGTCGAAACCTGCGGTTGCCGTTGCTTCCCTCGGAGGCACCATCTGCATGACATCGTCGGCGACCGCCGGCGGCGTCGTTCCCCGCCTCGACGCCGCCCAGCTGGTTGCAGCCGTACCTGGGCTTGACGCCGTGGCCGATATCTTTGCGGAGTCCCTGCTTCAGTTGCCGAGTGCGTCGCTCGGCCTCGAGCAGTTGCTGGCATGCCTGGCATGGGCCGAAGGCCGGATCGCCGCCGGCGCACGTGGTGTGGTGCTGACCCAGGGTACCGATACGATCGAGGAGACCGCGTTCTTCCTTGACATGTATTGGCGTCATGCCGAGCCGCTTGTCATCACCGGCGCCATGCGTACTCCGCAGGCAGCAGGGGCGGATGGCCCCGCCAACCTGCTGGCAGCCGTCCAGGTGGCAGTCGATGCGCAGAGCAGGGGGCGTGGCGTGCTTGTCGTGATGAACGACACGGTGCACCGGGCGCGATGGGTGACCAAGTCGGATACCTTGTCTCTGCAGACCTTCGTATCACCGGGCGGCGGGCCGGCCGGGCGGGTGGTGGAGCAGCAGGCCGAGTATTTCCATGCGCCGGTCCAACGGACACTAGTACGCCGGCCCACACGGGCTTTCCCGAAAGTGGCGGTTTTTACCGCGTTTCTGGGCGACGATGGCGATCTCGCCGCAGCGGCGCCCGACCTTGGCTATGAGGGGGTCGTGATCGCCGGCTTTGGTGCGGGGCATGTCTCTTCGGCCTTTGCCGAGCGTGTCGAGTGCCTGGCGGAACGGGTGCCGGTCGTGATCGCCAGCCGCACCGGAGCCGGACCGACTGCATTGCACACCTATGGTTTCTCAGGTTCCGAAGTTGATCT
>JAITTX010000544.1 GCA_031286755.1 Paraburkholderia sp. | reverse complement strand
AATAGCCGTGCCGGCCATCGACGCCGCTGCCACGCGTGCCATCCGCCGCTCCACTGGCGCGCTGGCGTGCGCCAGACCTGACGTCTCCTGATCAAGCATGTCCATTGCATCTCCCTTTTCGCAACGCGTTGCTTTGGGTTGTTACGGATTCATTTGCCTGAAGTTTGTCCATTGGACAACAAGGTTGTCCAATGTGCCGCCAGTCTATTCGTTTAGAATCGGCAATGAAACCCGTGTCAAAATAAATTTTCTGCGGCTGCCGGGCAGGGCGATGGAACAACTCATCGAAATGAGAGACAACTTTTGTTGACCGAAAAACCGCGATCCAGGGCGGCAACCCGTCCGGCCGAAAAGGCCTGCGCCGATCCACAGCAACCAGGCGAGCTGGCGCGCGCGCTCAGGCAGCGGCGCGGGCTGACTTTGGACGAACTCTCGAACCGCACGGGTATCAGCAAAGGTCACCTTTCGCGATTCGAGCGCGGGGAGAAGACGGTTTCGGTGTCGGCGTTGATGCGGGTGGCGCAGGCGCTGCACACGTCGGCTGCGGCATTGCTTGGCGAGAAGATCGATCAGGGCGTGCTGCACATGGTGCGAGCGGGCGATCGGCACTTTCGCAGGGAAGGCGGAGCCGACTACGATTTCGCACCGCTCAGCCGCGCCAACGATGGTGGCCACGGCGACGGTGGCGATGGCCCAACCGCGCTGCTGGTGCGATTCTCTTCGGACGCCGACTTGAAGGAAGCCGCATTCCATTCCGGCGACGAGATATTTTTTGTTCTTTCGGGCGCGATCGAAATCGAACTGGCGGGGCAGTCCGTCATCTTGCGGGAAGGCGATTTCGCGCAATTTCCCGGTGTCGTCAGGCATCGCATTCGCAGCGTTGGCAGCGACGCGGAGGTGCTCATCGTCGTGACGGGCGCGCGCGATGAATGAGTGGGCTGAGTGAACTGGCGCGGCGGCGCGGAACCCTCATAAAGGCGGGACCAACGACCTGGCCGGTCCGCCCTCAACCGATTTCAGCAACCGTTAACGAACCCGATCCCGACGCATCATCGCGGCCAGGATATATCCGGCAATTCGCGAATTCTCCTTGATTCTCCGGGTACTGTAGCCATACCAGTCATGTCCGTATGGAACATAAACTCGCACATTACAGCCTTGCGCAAGCAGGTCATCACGCAGGGGTTCGCACACGCCCGGCAACATCTGAAACTCGAATCGTGATCTATCGACCCGTTCGCGTCGTAGCCAGTGGGTTAGCGTGTCGATCAGTTGCGCATCGTGGGTGGCAGCCCACTGAAAATCCGCCGGCTTCCAGCTTCATGAGCACATCGAGTGTTTCCTGCGTGCAACTGACGTCTTCCATGTCGATTACTGGCCAACGTTTGCCAGCAATAAAACAATGTACGGCAAGGCACCCTGCTTAAGAATGGCGGGGTTGCCCATCGCCAAATGGCCTTATCAAATGTTCACAACTGGCTATCGGAGGTAAAGCCAATACTCACTATAGTGAGGCCTTCGGCAACCAGGAACAGGCCAGCAATGACGCGGTTATCAGCCCTACCAGGAACACAGCGGCGGCATGGGCCGCCAGGCAGGTGTGCATATGCATGATGCCGCCTGTCAATTCGACAATGACGCGCTGTTTGGCGCGGCAACCACGCGCTTGAATGTACAAGAGGCTTGTGCGCTCGCTGCCGAAGCGTTCGGCGTGGAAGGTCGAACGAGCCCGCTCAACAGCGAGCGCGACCAGAACTTTCGCGTGGATGCCAACGATGGCACATCTTACGTGCTCAAAATTTCGCATCCGGCGGAAGACCCGAACGTTACCGACTTTCAGACCCAGGTGCAGCTTTGTCTCATGAAGGCGCCCGGCGGGCTCCCCGTTCCCCACTTGCTGCCCGACCGCGCGGGGAATTACGTCCACTGGCATCGCGCGCCGGGCGCCGGGCGCCGCCAGGCAGTGCGCCTCAATACGTTCTTGCCCGGCGTGCCGCTCCACACGGTCGAGCGCACGCGTGCGCAACGCCGCGCGCTCGGCAGCACGCTAGGCCATTTCGACCGGGCGCTGGCGGGCTTCACACACAGTGAGGCGAATCACCCTCTGCTATGGGACATGCAGCGCCTCGCGCAACTGCGCCCGCTCATGCGCCATATCGACGACGAGGCGCGTCGCCGGCTTGCCGGGCGCGCGCTCGATCGTTTCGAGTTGCGCACGGCGCCGCGCGTCGCGGGCCTGCGCCGCCAGGTGATACACAACGATCTCAACGCGCACAACGTGCTCGTCGATGCGGCGAACCCGGACAACGTGGCCGGCATCCTGGACTTTGGCGACATGGTCGAAGCCCCGCTCGTCAACGACGTGGCCGTGGCGGCTGCCTATCAGCTTGCCGATGCGCCGAATCCGCTGGCCCCGGCGCTCGAACTCGTCGCTGCTTATCATGCCGTCAATCCACTCACCGAAGCGGAGCAGCGGGTGTTGCCGGACCTGATCGTCGCGCGGCTGCTCGTGACCGTGCTGATCACGGGCTGGCGCGCGAAGCAGCATCCCGGCAACAGCGCTTATATCCTGCGCAACAACGCGCTTTCGTGGCAGGGGCTCGAACGCTTCGGCGCGCTTACCGAAGGTGAAACTCAGGACATGGTTTTCAACGCACTCAAGCCGTCGAACGGGAGCGCATATGAGTAGAGATCCAGCCATGCTCAACGCATTCAATCCCGACACGTCGGCTGCCTTGAGCGAGCACGGGCGCGCGCTCATCGAAAAGCGCACACGCCTGCTCGGCCCCGCGTACCGCCTCTTTTATGAGGAGCCGCTGCACATCGTGCGGGGTGAGGGCGTGTGGCTCTACGATGAAGCCGGACGCGCGTATCTCGACGCGTACAACAACGTCGCCTCGATCGGCCATTGCCGCCCTGAAGTCGTTGCCGCCATCGCGCACCAGGCGGGCGTGCTCAATACGCACACGCGCTATCTCAACGAGGGCATCCTGGACTATGCGCAGCGGCTGCTCGCGACGTTTCCGCGCGAACTTTCGCAGGTGATGTTCGCGTGTACCGGAAGCGAGGCCAACGATCTAGCGTTGCGGGTCGCGAGGCGCCATACCGGTGGCACCGGCATCATCGTGACCGAGCTTGCCTATCACGGCGTGACGGCCACGGTCGCGGAGATGTCGCCGTCGCTGGGCAGCGCCGTGCCGCTTGGCGCGCACGTGCGCACGGCGGCGCCGCCCGACGGCTATCGCGGCCCGGAGACCGACGTCGGCGCGGCGTTCGCGCGCGAGGTGCAGCGCGCCATCGACGACATGCTTCGGCACGGCGTCAAACCCGCTGCGCTGATCGTCGATACGGTCTTTTCGAGTGACGGCGTGTTCACCGATCCAGCGGGCTTTTTGCGCGAAGCCGTCGAGACCGCGCGCCGCGCGGGCGCGCTCTTCATCGCCGACGAAGTCCAGGCGGGCTTCGCGCGCACGGGTTCGAAGATGTGGGGCTTCGAGCGTCACGGCCTCACGCCGGATATCGTCACGATGGGCAAGCCCATGGCTAACGGTCACCCGGTTTCCGCCATGGTGGCGAGGCCCGAGGTGCTCGAGCAGTTTGGCCGCGAGGCGCGTTACTTCAATACGTTCGGAGGCAATCCGGTTTCGTGCGCGGCCGCGATGGCGACGCTCGATGTCATTCAGCGCGAGGGTCTCCAGCAGAATGCCGCGCATATCGGCGCACAGATTCGCGCGGGTTTTCAGGCGCTCGCACAGCGTAACGATGTGATTGGCGACGTGCGCGGTGACGGCCTTTTCATCGGCGTCGAACTCGTGCGCGATCGCACGACGAAGGAGCCGGCGACGCAGGAGACTGCCTATGTCGTCAACGCGATGCGCAGGCATGGCGTGCTGATCAGTGCAACGGGAATTCGCGGCAACGTGCTGAAGATTCGCCCGCTGCTGCCGTTTACACCGGAGCATGCAAAGCTGCTGGTGGACGTGGCCGGAGAAGCATTGCGCACGCTTTGATCGCGTTGTGCTCAACGCGGCATGACGAGAAGGGGGGCGTGCGAACGGGGCTTCGGAGCGCTCACGCGCGCGCACGGCGCTTGCGCTGGGTGCGCTCGACCGCGCGGGCGAGGCGCGCGACGCCGTCGGCGATGGCGGCTTGCGGCACGCCGCCAAAGCCGAGTACGATCGAGCAATCCTCGAACTCCGGACACGCGCCTGAAAAGCACGGAAAGCCGACGATCAGATTATCGGCGCACACTTCGTTTGCAAGCGTTTCTCCTGGCGTGCGCGAGTCGAAGCGCGCGAACAGATGCAGCCCCGCGCGTGCCGGCGAAAGCGTGATTTCACTGCCGAATGTCCGTTCGAGCGACGCGCGCAGCAGATTTTGCCGCTCGCCATATTCGATGCGCATGCGGCGGATGTGTTGAGCGAAGTGACCTTCGCCCAGAAAATCGGCGAGCGCGGCTTGCGTGTGCAACTGGCCCGGCCGGTAGAGCTTGGCGCTGGCGTCCGCGAAAGTCGCCGCGAGATGCTTGGGCACGACCAGATAGCCGAGGCGCACGCCCGGAAACATCGCCTTGCTGAACGTGCCGATGTAGATCACGCGCTCGTCGCGGTCGAGTCCCTGTAGAGACGGAAGCGGCAGACCGTCGTAGCGGAACTCGCTATCGTAGTCGTCTTCCAGTACCCAGAGATTCCTCTCGCGCGCGTGCTGCAGAAGTTCGAGGCGGCGCGCGAGCGGCATGACCGCGCCGGTTGGATACTGATGCGAAGGGCTCGTGGCGACGAGGCGCGCATGCCGTGGCACATGGCTCGCGGCGAGAGAGAGCCCCGCTTCATCCAGAACGCACGGACCGACGTTCAGCCCCGACGCGGAAAAAACAGTAGGAAAGGCCCAATGGCAGGGGTTTTCGACGAGCGCGAGATCGCCCGGGTCGGCCAGCAGCCGCGCGCACAGATCGATCGACTGATGCGTGCCCGACGTGATGATCACCTGTTCGGCCTCGCACTCGACCGAGCGCGAGATCCGCAGATAACTGGCGAGCGCGGCACGCAGCGGGGCAAAGCCGCCGCCGAGCGCGTAGCCGGACAGATGCAGCTCGCCCTTGCCCACATGCCGCGCAATCAGGCGCCGCCAGATGTGGAACGGGAACGCCGAGGCGTCGGCGACGCCAGGCACGAACGCGCCATGGCTCTGCTTCACGCCGCCCGGCAGGGTGGCGAGTTGCGCGCCGCGTTGCGAGAGCGTCATCGAGTGCTTCGAATGGTTCGCGGCGGCGGCTACGTTCAACGGCCGCACGGTTGTCTGGGCAACGAAGGTGCCACTACCGCTTTTCGCGCTGAGGTAGCTTTCGGCGATCAGCCGGTCGTAGGCGAGCGCGACGGTGATGCGCGAGACGCCCAGCTCCCCGGCGAGCGTGCGCGACGAGGGCAGCTTCTGGCCCGCGACGAGCTTGTGATCGAGCACGGCCTGGCGCACGACATTGTAGATTTGCCGTTGCAGTGGCTCGCCGCCGTCGCGGTGCAGCTTCTGGATGAGCATGTCGGTGAGCAGGACGGCAGGCACGAAGTGGTCTCATCGATCAACGTCAGATGGCTATACAGACTATAGCCATCCATTGCTATAGTCAAACCACAGTGATGGTGGATATAGGGCGTATTGCGCCCGCCATCGCTCGAAAAGAATGAATAAATACCAGTAGAACGACTCGACAATTACACATAAAGGACCAGTCATGAATCGAGCATGCTTCACGCCGCGCCGGACCACGCTGGCGCTGGTACTGGCCGTTTGCGGCGTATCCGCGTCGGCGGGCGAGCTGACCGTCGTGAATTTCGGCGGTGCGAACGGGGAAGCGCAGAAGGCCGCTTTCAACCAGCCTTTCGAAAAGGACACCGGCACCAGGGTAACGGCGGTCGAATACAACGGCGAGCAGGCCAAGATCAAGGCCATGGTCGATGCGAAGCACGTGGACTGGAACGTCGTCGATGTCGAATCGGGCGACGTCGGGCGCGGCTGCGACGACGGTCTTTACGAAAAGCTCGACTGGTCGAAGATCGCGAAGAAGGGCGATCTGATTCCCGAGGCGTATCAGCCTTGCGGCGCCGGCATTTTCGTGTGGTCCACCGCGCTCGCTTACAACGCGGACAAGCTGAAGACCGCGCCCGCGGGCTGGACGGACTTCTGGGACGTCAAGAAATTCCCGGGCAAGCGCGCCATGCGCAAGGGCGCGCGCTATAACCTCGAATTCGCGCTGATGGCCGATGGCGTCGCGCCCAAGGATGTCTACAAGGTGCTGGCCACAAAGGCGGGCCAGGATCGTGCGTTCAAGAAACTCGACGAGCTCAAGCCAAACATCCAGTGGTGGGAAGCAGGCGCGCAGCCGCCGCAATTCCTGGTGGCCGGCGATGTGGTGATGTCCACGGCATTCAGCGGGCGCATCGATGCCGCGCAGCGCGAGGGCAAGAATCTCAAGGTCGTGTGGAACGGCAGTATTTACGACCTCGATTACTGGGCAATTCCGAAAGGCACGCCGGACAAGGCGCTGGCCGAGCAGTTCATTGCCTACACGCTCACGACGAAGCCGCAGACCGTTTATGCCCAGCATATCGCCTATGGTCCGGTTAATCGCGCGGCAACGAAGCAGCTCGATGCGAAGACGCTGGCGAACCTGCCTAACTCGCCCGAGAACGGCAAGAATGCCGTGCTGCAGGACATCGCGTTCTGGACCGATCACGGCGACGAACTCGAGCAACGTTTTGCCGCGTGGGCCGCGAAGTAAGCTTCATCGAGTGTTGCCGCTGCGGAGCCGTCTCCATCCATGTATGGTGGGGCGCCGCAGCGGCGTAGCGACGCTCGGTGGCGTGTGGGGGGACCATGAATCACACTTTCGTTGAA
>JAITTX010000447.1 GCA_031286755.1 Paraburkholderia sp. | reverse complement strand
AGCATCGCGTCACCATAGCTGAAGAAGCGATAGCGCTCTTTGATCGCGTGGCGATACGCGGCGCGAATCGTCTCGACGCCCGCGAACGCCGAAACCAGCATCAGGAGCGTCGACTTCGGCAGGTGAAAGTTCGTGACGAGCCGGTCCACCACGCGGAATTTGTATCCCGGCGTGATGAAGATGTCGGTCTCGGCCGAAGTGGCGGCGAGTTCGCGGCCCGCGTTCGCGGCGTCGCGCGCGGCGGCTTCGAGCGCGCGCATCGAGGTGGTGCCCACCGCGATCACGCGGCCACCGCGCGCGCGCGCGGCGACGATCTTGTCGACGAGCGATTGCGGCAGTTGATACCACTCGCTGTGCATCGTGTGCTCGGCGATGTTCTCCACGCGCACTGGCTGGAACGTGCCCGCGCCCACGTGCAGCGTGAGCGTCGCGCGCTCCACGCCTTGCGCGTCCAGCTGCGTGAGGAGCGCGTCGTCGAAATGCAGGCCCGCCGTGGGCGCCGCCACTGCGCCCGGGTTCTGTGCGAACACGGTCTGGTAGCGCGTCTCGTCGTGCGCGTCGGCGTCGTGCGTGATGTAGGGCGGCAGTGGCAGGCGGCCGAATTGCTCGATCAGCGTGAGGCAGTCGTCGGGGAAATGCAGCGTGTAGAACGGTTCCACGCGCTCGCCCACGGTGACGTCGAACGCATCGGCCAGACGCAGCACAGTGCCGGGCCCCGGGCTCTTGCTCGCGCGGATCTGCGCGAGCGCCGTGCGCGCGCCGGTCAGGCGCTCGACGAGCACTTCGATCTTGCCGCCGCTGGCCTTCTGGCCGAAGAAGCGCGCCTTGAGCACCTTGGTGTCGTTGAAGATGAGCAGGTCGCCGGGCGCGATGCACGCGGGAAGCTCCGCGAAACGGCGGTCGGTGAGGCGCGCGGGTTGCGCGGTGTTGTCCACCTCCAGCAGACGGCTCGCGCTGCGCTCGGGCAGCGCGGTCTGAGCGATCAGCTCGGGAGGGAGATCGAAGTCGAAATCGGAAAGCTTGAACATGCGGCCTGATGAAACGGAAATACGGCTTGAGACCCGGCGTGTGGCGTTTTTGAGCAGGCGAGCCGCCGGGTGCTGGCTAGCGGTTGTGCCCCAAAATACGGCTGCAATGCCCGCCCGCGCGCACTCAGCGGCTATGATTGCGGGACATGCCCGTCTGGGACGTGCCCGTCCGGGACGTGCCTGATTGAAGCGGGCTGCCGCGCGTCACGCGCTGCGCCTTGCCGGAAAGCCGATATTGTACTTGCGAAGCTGCTCATGCCCTCGTCCGTTAGCCGATTGATGCCCGAAGCCGATGCCGCGAGCGAAGCGCACGACGACGTGCGTGAACTCGACAAGGCGCGCGAGACCCGCGCGGCGCCAAGCGGTGCGCGCTCGCGCGGACGTGGCGCCGCGCTCGAGGCCGCTGACGCTCCGCCCGTCGAAGGCGGCGTTGGCGAGGCGCCGCCAGCCGCCGCGCCGCGCAAGCGCGCCGCCACGAAGCCATCCGCCAGCAAAGCCACCGGCAAAACCAGCGATAAAACCGCCGACAAGACCACGCCAAAGGACAAGCCCAAGCTCGCCAAAACCGCCGACCGTCTCGCCAAGCTCGGCCTCACGCACGACATCGACCTCGTGCTGCATCTGCCGATGCGCTACGAGGACGAGACCACGCTCACGCCCATCGGCGAGTTGCTGCCGGGCGGCATGGCGCAGACCGAGGGTGTGGTGTTCGACAACGAGATCGCCTATCGCCCGCGCCGCCAGTTGCTCGTGAAGCTGCGCGATCACAACGGCGACGAATTGCACCTGCGCTTTCTGAACTTCTACGGCTCGCAGGTCACGCAGATGGCGATCGGCAAGCGTCTGCGCGTGCGCGGCGACGTGCGCGGTGGTTTCTTCGGCATGGAGATGGTGCATCCGGCGGTGCGCGTGGTGGAAGGCGACACGCCGCTGCCCCAGGCGCTCACGCCGGTTTATCCGTCGACGGCCGGCGTGAGCCAGGCGTATCTGCGCAAGGCGATCGACAACGCGCTGTCTCGCGCCTCGCTGCCCGAACTGCTGCCCGAGGCCGTCGCGCACGAGTTCATGGCGCCGCTCAATTTGCCGGCGCTGATGGACGCGGTGAAGACGCTGCACCACCCGCCCATCGATGCCGACGAGCACGAGTTGATCGACGGCACTCACCCGGCGTGGACGCGCATCAAGTTCGACGAGTTGCTCGCGCAGCAGCTCTCGCTCAAGCGCGCGCACGAGGAGCGCCGCACGCGTGCCGCGCCCGCGATGGCGCGCCACGTGGCCGGGCGCGATTCCGGCACGGCGCTGCTCGCCCGCCTGCGCGCGGCGCTGCCGTTCACGCTCACCGGGGCGCAGGAGCGCGTGGTCGGCGAGATCGCGCACGACCTCGAGCAGCCGCATCCGATGCAGCGTCTCCTGCAAGGCGACGTGGGCAGCGGCAAGACCGTGGTGGCGGCGCTCGCGGCGGCGCAAGCCATCGACGCCGGCTATCAGGCCGCGCTCATGGCGCCCACCGAAATCCTCGCGGAGCAGCACGCGCGCAAGCTGCGCGGCTGGCTCGAGCCGCTCGGCGTGCAGGTGGCCTGGCTCTCCGGCAGCCTCAAGGCGAAGGAAAAGCGCGCCGCGCTCGAAGCCGCGGCGCTCGGCACCGCGCAGTTCGTGATCGGCACGCACGCGATCATTCAGGATGCCGTGGAATTCGCGCGGCTCGGTCTCGTGATCGTCGACGAGCAGCATCGCTTCGGCGTCGAGCAGCGCCTCGCGCTACGCGCCAAGGCGCAGGGCGCGAAGCCGGCCACACCGGCCGATGCTGCCACGGCGGCGCGCGAGTTCCAGCCCCATCAGTTGATGATGTCCGCGACTCCCATCCCGCGCACGCTCGCCATGACGTATTACGCGGACCTCGACGTCTCAACCATCGACGAGCTGCCGCCCGGCCGCACGCCCATTCTCACGAAGCTCGTCTCCGACGCGCGCCGTGAAGAAGTCATCGCGCGCGTGCGCGCGGCGGCGCT
>JAITTX010000425.1 GCA_031286755.1 Paraburkholderia sp. | reverse complement strand
AATGCGACGTGGACTGCA
Source organism: Paraburkholderia sp. (assembly GCA_031286755.1). Classification (GTDB taxonomy): domain Bacteria; phylum Pseudomonadota; class Gammaproteobacteria; order Burkholderiales; family Burkholderiaceae; genus Paraburkholderia. The sequence continues at coordinate 5,846 of JAITTX010000425.1, read as the reverse complement.
TCTCCGATGGCACGGAAGTATTCATCGGCGGCGTGATGGAGCACATCGAACAGGCAGGCGTGCACTCGGGCGACTCGGCCTGCTCGCTGCCGCCGTACTCGCTGTCGCAGGAAACCGTGGCTGAACTGAAGCGTCAGACGGCCGCGATGGCCAAGGCGCTCAACGTGGTCGGCCTGATGAACGTGCAGTTCGCGATTCAGCAAGTCCCGCAGGATGATGGTTCGAAGAAGGACGTCATCTACGTGCTGGAAGTGAACCCGCGCGCCTCGCGCACGGTGCCGTATGTTTCGAAGGCCACCAGCCTGCCGCTCGCGAAGATCGCGGCGCGCGCGATGGTCGGCCAGAAGCTGGCGGAGCAGGGCATCACGAAGGAAGTCGTGCCGCCGTACTTCAGCGTGAAGGAAGCGGTGTTCCCGTTCGTGAAGTTCCCGACCGTCGACCCGGTGCTCGGACCCGAAATGCGTTCGACCGGCGAAGTGATGGGCGTGGGCAAGACCTTCGGCGAAGCGCTCTTCAAGTCGCAGCTCGCGGCAGGCTCGCGCCTGCCGGAGTCGGGCACCGTTTTCATCACCGTGATGGACGCGGACAAGCCCAAGGCCGTCGAAGTCGCGCGCATGCTGCACGAGCTCGGCTACCCGCTCGTCGCGACCCGCGGTACGGCCGCCGCTATCGAAGCGGCCGGTGTGCCGGTGAAGGTCGTGAACAAGGTGAAGGACGGCCGTCCGCACGTGGTCGACATGATCAAGAACGGCGAAATCTCGCTGGTTTTCACGACCGTCGACGAGACCCGCGCGGCGATCGCCGATTCGCGTTCGATCCGCATGAGCGCCCAGGCGAACAAGGTCACGTACTACACCACGATGTCCGGCGCACGCGCCGCCGTCGAGGGCTTGCGCTACCTGAAGAACCTGGAAGTCTATGATTTACAAGGCCTCCATGCTCGCCTAAACTAAGGCTTCGATTGCCTGTCTAACCTCGGACAAGGCAGGCAACAGGCTGAATACAAGGCTGAATGCGCCGCGGTTAAGCGGCGTCCCAACAGGGTTTTCAGGCTGCGCCCATGCGCGCCGCCGCCCTCGCGGGATGCACTTAACCGCGGTGATTTTTTTTATGGCCGCAACGAGTTTTCGTGCGGCATCAATACGGCCCTCAAGGGGCTGAACGAGTTGTTTATGAGCACGATTCCCTTGACCAGGCGCGGCGCAGACCAGCTTCGCGGAGAACTGCAACACCTGAAATCCGTCGAGCGCCCGGCGGTCATCAATTCGATCGCCGAAGCGCGCGCGCAAGGCGATCTGTCGGAAAACGCGGAATACGACGCAGCGAAAGAAAAGCAGGGCTTCATCGAAGGCCGCATTGCCGAAATCGAATCGAAGCTGGCGGCGGCCCAGATCATCGACCCGGCTTCGCTCGAAGCCGACGGCCGCGTGGTGTTCGGCTCGACCATCGACCTCGAAGACCTCGACTCGGGCAAGACGGTCACCTATCAGATCGTTGGCGACGACGAGGCTGATCTCGAGCATGGCCTGATCTCCGTGAGCTCGCCCATCGCACGCGCGCTGATCGGCAAATCCGAAGGCGACGTGGCCGAAGTGCAGGCCCCCAGCGGCGTGCGCGAGTACGAAATCATCGAGGTCCGGTACGTCTGACGGCCGCGCCGACGTGAGTGCATCCTTTCCGACCCATCAGGGTTCCTCTGTGCCGCATCGTCTGTTTGGGCTGCTCACCATGTTGTGGGTGGGCAGTCAGTTGACGATCGGCTACGCAGTCGCGCCCGTGCTGTTCGCTTCGCTTGAGCGCACGCAAGCCGGTGCGATCGCCGCGCAGCTGTTTCGCATCGAAGGCATTCTGGGCGCGGTATGCGGCGTGCTGCTACTGGTGCTGTCCAACGTGCTCGCGCGTCGCGGCGCGGTGAACTACCGGCGCTCGCGCTGGTTGCTCGCTGGCATGCTGTTGTGTGTGCTGATTGGTTATTTCGCGCTGCAGCCGTTCATGAACGCCATGCGTGTCGAGGCCATGAATGCAGGCGTGGATATCGCCAACTCGCCGTACGCGAGCCGCTTTGGCATGCTGCATGGCGTGTCGAGCGTGTTCTATCTCATTGAAAGCCTGCTGGGCGTCGCGCTCGTCTGGTTGCAGCCGACGGTGCGCGGCGTCGCTGTGCAGCGCATTTAGCGCGCCAGGCGGCGCGAGAGACGCGCATCGCATTGCGCTTCGGATCGCGCTTCGCATCGGCCTGGGCGGGCAAAAAAACGCGGCCCACTGGCCGCGCTTTTCTTACTTCGAGCCTTGATGGGCTCGCTTCGAACTGGTCTGGCGTTTCTTGGCCCGCTTGATGTTGCCGCCCTGGGTGACGCGCTCGTTGCCCTTGATCGTGACCTTCTGCGCTTTCGGCTTGCGCATCGGGTTGCCGGTGGGCTTCACGACCTTCACGGTGCGGGGGCCCGCGCCGTTTCGGCCTTCGCGCGCGCTCGGCACGTCGCCGGCGGGGCGCGTGACGGTGCCGCGTGCGCCAGCGCGCGCGGTGGTGGTTCTCGGCTTGGCCTGTTCGGGCTTGTAAATCACGAGCAGCTTGCCAATGTGCTGGATGGGCGCCGCGTTCAGGCGGTCGCAGATTTCCTCGTAGACCGCGATGCGCTCTTCGCGCTCGTCGCCGAACACGCGCACCTTGATGAGCTGGTGCGCGTCGAGGTGCACCCCGATTTCCTTGAGGACGGCGTCGGTCAGTCCCTCGGCGCCGATGAGCACGACCGGTTTGAGCGCATGAGCCTGGGAGCGCAGCTCGGAGCGCTGTTCGGCAGTAAGAGTGAGGGCGGGCATGGGATGTGGCAGACTCGACTAAAATGACGGCGCCCGCCAGTCAGCGTGAAAGCCGGCGGCAGGCCACACAACGAGGGGCCGCCAGGCGGGGAGCGCGTCGAAACAATGGAAAAATCGTGGAGAACGGCGTGGCACGGGCTGACGCCGGCGAGCGAGGCGGTGAGAACCGCGCGCCTGCAACCGGACGGGCCGCAACGGCCGCACGAATTAAACGCGTATTATCCGCTAAAAGCGCGACATCACGCAGCAAGAGTTCACCTTTAATGGCAAAAAACCGCTTCAATCAGTCGTGGCTGCACGACCATATTAACGATCCGTACGTGAAGATGGCGCAACGGGAGGGCTATCGCGCCCGCGCCGCATACAAGCTGAAGGAAATCGACGAACAGGACAAGCTGATCCGCCCGGGCATGGTGATCGTCGATCTCGGCGCCGCGCCGGGAAGCTGGAGCCAATACGCGCGCAACAAGCTCGCGCAGAGCTCGAAGCGCGACGAGCAACGCGAGGGCGGCATCGACGGCATGATTATTGCGCTCGACCTCCTGCCGATGGAGCCCATCGCCGACGTGCAATTCCTGCAAGGCGACTTTCGCGAGGACGACGTGCTCGCGCAATTGGAAGAAGCGGTGGGCGGCCGCCCGGTGGATCTTGTAATTTCCGACATGGCACCCAATCTGTCAGGGGTGGCGTCGGCCGACGCCGCGCGTATCGAACACGTCTGCGATCTCGCGCTCGAGTTTTCGCAGAATCATTTGAAGCCCGATGGTGCCCTTTTAGTAAAATGCTTTCACGGCAGTGGTTACAGCCAGATCGTCGAGAAGTTCAAGCATCAGTTCAAGGTCGTGGCCGCGCGCAAACCGAAGGCTTCGCGCGATAAATCGTCTGAAACGTTTATATTGGGTAAACATCTGAAGCGACCCCGCTAACGATCCTGTCAGCCGGGGTAAGGCAACAGATTGGTTCCGGCGCAGCACGCGCGTTGCAAGGACTGTGGAAATTGTCTCGAATTGGCTTCGGGACACAGTCCGGACAAGGCGCTCAGGCTATTTCCGTCTTAGCGAAACGTTATGGCGAGCCCCTGCGTACTGGATTAGAATGCTTTGGTGGTGTCGCAAGGCAAATGTAGGCGCCCGTCTATGAGTGAAGGAGTGGTGCTTTGAACAACAACATGTTTTCGAAGGCAGCGGTGTGGCTGGTTATCGCACTGGTGCTGTTTACGGTGTTCAAGCAGTTCGACAAGCCCCGTGTCCAGGAAGGCGTTTCGTACTCGCAGTTCATGGACGACGCGAAGGCCGGCAAGGTCAAGAGCGTCGTGGTGCAGGGGCGGAACCTCACGGTCACTCCGGCTGATGGCCAGAAGTATCAGATCGTCTCCCCCGGGGACATCTGGATGGTCGGCGACCTGATGAAATACGGCGTGCAGGTGAGCGGCAAGGCTGACGAAGAGCCCAATGCGCTCGTTTCGGCGCTGTACTACCTTGGACCAACGATCCTGATCATCGTGTTCTGGTTCTACATGATGAGACAGATGCAGGGAGGCGGCAAAGGCGGGGCGTTCTCGTTCGGGAAATCGCGTGCCCGTCTGATCGATGAGAACAACAACGCGGTCAACTTCTCCGACGTCGCGGGCTGCGACGAAGCCAAGGAGGAAGTGTCCGAGCTCGTCGACTTCCTGCGCGATCCGCAAAAATTCCAGAAGCTGGGCGGGCGCATCCCGCGCGGCGTGCTGCTTGTCGGCCCTCCGGGTACCGGTAAGACGCTGCTCGCGCGCGCCATCGCCGGCGAGGCGAAGGTGCCGTTCTTCAGCATCTCGGGTTCGGACTTCGTGGAAATGTTCGTCGGCGTGGGCGCGGCCCGCGTGCGCGACATGTTCGAGCAGGCCAAGAAGCATGCGCCGTGTATCGTGTTCATCGACGAAATCGACGCGGTCGGCCGTCATCGCGGCGCCGGCATGGGCGGCGGCAACGACGAGCGCGAGCAGACGCTGAACCAGATGCTGGTCGAGATGGACGGCTTCGAGGCCAACTCGGGCGTCATCGTGATTGCGGCAACCAACCGTTCGGACGTGCTCGACAAGGCGCTCCTGCGTCCTGGCCGTTTCGACCGCCAGGTCTACGTGGGCCTGCCGGACATTCGCGGCCGCGAGCAGATCATGAAGGTGCACCTGCGCAAGGTGCCGATCGCCAACGACGTGGACGCAGCGGTCATCGCGCGCGGCACGCCGGGCTTCTCGGGCGCCGATCTGGCGAACCTCGTGAACGAAGCGGCACTGTTCGCGGCGCGCCGCGGCAAGCGCATCGTCGAGATGCAGGACTTCGAAGACGCCAAGGACAAGATCTTCATGGGTCCGGAGCGCAAGTCGGCGGTCATTCGCGAAGAGGCGAAGCGCGCGACGGCGTACCACGAGTCGGGCCACGCGGTGATTGCGAAGTTGCTGCCGAAGGCCGATCCGGTGCACAAGGTCACGATCATCCCGCGCGGTCGCGCGCTGGGCGTGACCTGGCAGTTGCCGGAGCATGACAACGAGACTTACTCGAAGGACTATCTGCTCGATCGTCTGGCTATCCTGTTCGGCGGCCGTGTGGCGGAAGAGCTGTTCATGAACCTGATCAGCACGGGCGCCTCGGACGACTTCAACAAGGCAACGCAGACGGCCCGCGCGATGGTCACGCGCTTCGGCATGACCGATGCGCTCGGACCGATGGTCTACGCCGACGACGACAACGACGGTGGTGCGTTCGGCAAGGGCTTCACGCGCGTGATTTCGGAAGCTACGCAGCAGAAGGTCGACGCGGAAATCCGCCACGTGCTCGACGAGCAGTACAGCCTCGCGAAGCGTCTGCTCGACGAAAACCGCGACAAGGTGGAGGCCATGACCGCCGCGCTGATGGAGTGGGAAACCATCGACGCCGATCAGATCAACGACATCATGGCCGGCCGTCCGCCGCGCTCGCCGAAGAACACCCCGTCGCCGGGTGATGCGCCTTCGTCGGGCGGCAGCACGGGCACTGAGGTCAAGCCCGGCA
>JAITTX010000421.1 GCA_031286755.1 Paraburkholderia sp. | reverse complement strand
AAAAAACAATCAATCTGCGTGGTGTTAGAGCGGTTTTACCCGCTCCAACACCAAACAGCACCGCCTTCAAACGCTACCCTTCCCGGCAAACGCCGCGGCAAGAGCCTGCAACCCATCGCGATAAATGCCTTCGAACAGGCTTGAGGCTTCTCCGTCGCTCACGCCCTTCGGCGTGAACTCGCCCGACCAGTCGACCTGGGCCGCGCGGCCGCCCTCGATCTCCCGCACCTGCAGCGTCGAGCGATATCCCGTGACCGGAAACGGCGCTTCGAGAATCGAATAGGTATAACTGCGCGCGCCGTTATCGAACGCTTCCAGACGCTCGACGATGGCCTCGCCGTTCGGATTGGCGAGGTGCCGCACGCGGCCGCCCTCGCTCAATTCGCTGGACGGAATGTAGGGCAGCCAGTCCGGCAGCGAATTGAAGCCGCCGATCAGTTGCCACACGGCATCGGCCGTAACCGGAATCCGGATGGATGCGCTAGCTTGTGCCATGTCGCTCTCCTCAGGCGCGGTCGATCGGCAGTGGCGCATTCGCGGCCACCAAGCCGTGCTCGCGCAGTTCGCGCCAGAACTCGGCGGGAATCGCTTCCTTCACGGCGGCGTGGTCTTCCGCGATGCGTTGCGGCTTGCTCGCGCCCGGGATCACAGCGGCAACGGCGGGGTTCGCCAGCGAGAACTGCAGCGCGGCGGCCTTCACGCTCACGTTGTGACGCGCGGCAATGGCCTTGATGCGCTCCACCTTCGCGAGAATTTCCGGCGAGGCCTTCTGGTACTCGAAGTTCTGCCCGCCCGCCAGCACGCCCGAGCTATACGGGCCACCCACCACGATCTCGGCGCCGTGCGCGAGCGCGCCAGGCATCACGCGCTGCAATGCGCGCTCGTGATCGAGCAGCGTGTAGCGACCCGCGAGCAGGAAGCCATCCACCTTCGTTTCGCTGAGGTCGAGCAGCAGTTCCACCGGCTCGACGCGGTTCACGCCGAGGCCCCATGCCTTGATGACGCCTTCGTCACGCAAACGGCTCAGCGCGCGAAATGCGCCCTTGCGCGCCGTTTCGAACACCGAGAGCCATTCGTCGCCGTAGAAGTCCTGCGCAACGTCGTGCACCCAGACGATGTCGAGGCGGTCGGTCTTCAGGCGCTTCAGGCTGTCTTCGACCGAGCGCAGCGTGGCGTCCGCCGTGTAGTCGTTGACGATCTTGTTAGGACGGCCAAACGCAAACACGCCGCCCTTCTCGCCCAGGTCGCGCGCGCTCGCGTCCTCGATCTCGTCGAGAATCACGCGGCCCACTTTCGTGCTCAGCACGTAGTCGTCGCGCTTGTAGCCCGCGAGCGCCTGGCCCAGGCGGATTTCCGAAAGGCCCGCGCCGTACAGCGGGGCCGTATCGAAGTAGCGCACGCCCTGGTCCCAGGCGGCCTTCACGGTCGCCAGCGCTTCGTCTTCGGGGATGTTGCGGAACATGTTGCCCAGCGGTGCCGCACCAAAGCCCAGCTGCGTGCCAGCGGGCAATTTGTCTTTGATACTCATCGACTTGCTCCTTTGTGTGAGTCGGTAACGCAAGTCTAGGATTGCAACTTAAGTCTGTCCAAGACATAATTAGACAAACTTGAGTCACGGAAGGTCTAACATGCTGGACATTCGCCAATTGCACTATTTCGTGGCGGTCGCCGAAGAGGAACACGTCGGGCGGGCCGCCGAACGGCTGCATATCTCGCAGTCGCCGCTTAGCCGCCAGATCGCGCAGCTCGAGGAAAATCTCGGTCTGACCCTGTTCGAGCGCTCGCAGCAGCGCATTCGCCTGACCACGGACGGGCGCACGTTTCTGGCCGAAACGCAGGCGTTTCTCACCCATGCGAAGCGTCTGGAGTCGCTCGCGCGGCGGGGCGGGCGCGGCGCGGTCGGCGGCCTGTGCATCGGCTATCTGGAGAACGCCATGCACTCGGGCGTGCTGCCCAATGCGCTGCGGCAGCTTCGCGGGGACAAGCCCGACGTGCACATCGCGCTCTACAACTACCACTCGGCCGAGCAGCTCACGGGCCTGCGCCAGCGCAGTCTCGACATTGCGCTCGTATGCGAGCCCCCGGCTGCCGACGACCCCGATCTCGAAGCGGCGCAGGTGCTCGACGACCCCATGCTGCTCGCGATTCCCGAGGGCCATCCGCTCGCGCGGGCGCAGCACCTCACGCCCGAGGACCTCGCCGCGCAGAAGTGGATTGGCGTGATGCACGAGGAAGGCGCGCTGCGCCACGACAACTTCATCGCGGCCTGCGCGAAGGCCGGCTTCACGCCCGACATCGCGATGGAGGCCACGGAGCCGCTCGCGGCGCTCGGTCTGGTGGCCGCGGGTCTGGGCCTCACGATGATCCAGCAGAGCCTGCGCCGCCAGGCGCCCGCGGGCGTGGTGCTGCGCGAGCTGGCGTGGTTCAGCTACCGCACCGCCCTGTGGGCCGCGTGGCACAAGGTCAATCTGCGGCCGCTGGTGGGCAATTTCCGCGCCACGCTGCTGCAGTCGAGCAGCGAGATGGAGCATGCGAGCGCCACGTAACCCCGGCGCACTCAGAACGAATGCCGCATCCCGATGCGCACGTCGGCCTGAGTCGTCGAGGTCGACGGCGTGAAGCTATATCCAATCACCGCGTCCACGCCGCTCGACGCCTTCAAGTAATCACCGGAGATATACAGATCCGTGCGCTTGGACAAGAGGTAATGCGCCCCGAGCGAACCCTGATTCCAGTGATGCCCTTCGAAGTTCGTGTACTGGTAGCCGCCGATCACACTGAACGCAGGAGTCACCTGCCAGTTGGCGCCGCCCTCGCCCACCTTCATATGCGACGTCACGCCAAGACCCTTGATCGTCGTGTAAGTGAAGTTGCCCATCAGCGTCACGTTGCCGATCGCATAGCTCGATCCAATGCCAAACGTTCCCTGCTTATCCACCGGGAACGAGTTGGCCGAGAAGAGATCGGTTCGCGCCCCCGTGGCGGGATTGACCGTCGCGACCTGTTGTCCGAGAAACGTGTGCACGCCGAGCATCGCGTACGGATCGAACGCGTAAATGCCATGCGGATTGTTCAACTGGGTGTACGCGGCGCCCACTGTGAACGATCCATTCGCATAATGCCCGCCGACGCTCCACGCGCTGTCCTGATGGAAGTGACCCGCAACGTTGCCGAACGAATACATGCCGCCGAACGTGAAGCCCGCGAATTCCTTCGACAGGAACTTCACCGCATTGGGCAAACGGTCGCCGTTGAACCGGTCGAAGTCGCCCTGATGAATCGCATAACCGCTCGCCCATGCGGAGACGTTGTAGAGGTACACCATCTCTTCCGTCATATCCAGCTGATTGCCGAACGACAACGTGCCCCACGGGTTCTGCAGCCCCACATAAGCCTGGCGTCCGAACATCGAGCCGCCAAAGCCCAACTGTCCATTACCCAGGTGAAAGCCGCTCTCCAGCACGAAAACCGTTTGCAGGCCGCCGCCCAGATCTTCGATACCTTTGATGCCCCAACGGTTGCCGTATGAGATGCCATCGTCGAACCTCACGACATGCGAGCCGCCCGTGTTGTTCACCCAGGTGATGCCCGCGTCGAGAATCCCATATAACGTAACGCTGCTTTGCGCGTGACTTGCGTTGGAAACCCCGGCGAGCGCCAGTGCGACACCCGTTAATGCTGCGGCATTCAGTTTTTTCATTGAGTTCTCGCTTGCCTGGCAATATGGGATGAAAACGCGAAAACGACTTCGCTGCGCGTGCAACCTGCATCACGGTCAGCGCACAGTACAAGTCCATATTTCAGGCAACTCGATCAGATACGACGCGCTTTGGCCTCGCAGCGACACA
>JAITTX010000359.1 GCA_031286755.1 Paraburkholderia sp. | reverse complement strand
GCAGCTCCCCCAGTTGGAGGAGTAGACATGGGCGTCGAAATATTGCTGTACCCACTCGAGCGGGTCGCCCTTGAGGTTTCCCCAGTGATATTCGTTGACGAAGCTCGAGGCGGTAATCGCGGCCCGCGTGGAGAAACTGCGCAACTCTGCCTGCTGGGTAGCCGTAAGCAGCTGGTCGACGCATGCAAACTCGTAGTATTGGTATTCGCTCATGCCAGATTCCCGTAGCGAAGCGCATGGAAGAGAAGAAGGTGAATGTGCTGGTGCGCAACGCGGCAGAGCCATGAAACTCCGGGACGACGCAAAAGCCGGAATGCTTCATGGCAAGCGCCGAAAGGCGTGCGCGTTGCCATTCTGACGTCCTTTCGGCACGCGATGCGGCGCTTTCAGCCCGCCGCGTCCGCGCCGCCCAGCCGCATCCGGTAGTCCACCAGGAGCTGCTGCTGTGCTTCGAGCTGCGCGGCCAGCTTCGTGAGGTCCGCGCGGAGCGAGTCGCGAGCCTTGCGTACCTGGAGCAGCTCGGCTGCCCGCGCATCGGCTGCCGAGTGCGCTGCGTCGCGCTCGGCCTCGGCGCGCGCCCGATCGGTGAGCGCACGATTGAGGGCGGACTGCAGCGCCTCGCCATGTGTCTGCTGATCGCGTGCGAGCCTGGCCGTGGCCGTCGCTTCTGCGACGAGCCGCGCGTTGTCCCGGTTCAGCTGTGTGATCTCGTTCTGCTGGACGATGGCCGCCTGGTTCGCCTGGCGTAGCTCAGCCTGCACCTGCTGGACCTGCTGCTCATGTCGGTGCGCTTCCTGTTCGCGCTGCTCGCGCGCGGCCGTACGGAAGTGCTCAAGGGCATCGCGCGCATGCACGAGCTTGGCCTCAAGCGACAGGCGGAAGCCTTCCTGCTCGGCAAGGCGCTCGGTCTGGTCGCCTACCTGCTGGGTGAGCCGCTCGACGTCCAGGTCGCGCTGATGCAGCGCCACGCGAGCCCCGGCGTGCGCTTCCTGCTCCACGGAAAGGGCGGCGGTCGCGCCAGAGAGCTGCTCCCGCACCGTGGCCAGCTCAGCGCCGAGCCTTGCGATTTCGGACTGCGCCTGCTGGCGCTGCGCGGCCGCAGCGGCGGCCTGCTGGTCGACGAGGGCTTGTGCTTCTTCATGCAGGCGGGCCGCGAGCCGGGCCACCAGATCCTGGATCGCGTCCGAAAGCGACCCGGCGCGTGGGAGTGACGCGCCCTCATCTTCCTCCAGTTCCTTCAGGTACCGGTGGATCGTGGTTTTCGAGCCCGTGTTGCCGAGCGCGATACGTATCGCGTCGATCGATGTGTGCTGCCCCTGCGCGAGCAACGCCTCGCGGGCGCGCTTTACGTCCATGCGCGTAAGACCGGTGCGGGCCATCTGCTTCCTCGCTCGAATATCGTACTGTATTACGTACCATGTATATACGTATCAATACACGCGGTCAAGGGCGGCCTGACGCGGGCCTACTGGCCTGCAATAAAGGTGGATTATCCAGTGTGATGGTCCGAATCCGGCTTGTTCCGCCCCACAACCGGTACGAAATATGGAAATTGACGATCTCCGGGGGATTGCTGGTCAAATTGGGATGTCGCAACCCGGAGCGTGGACCACAAGCGTTTGATGTGTATAATTCAATTGTTTTATACACATTTACGAGGCGCGCCATGCGTACCAATATCGAGATCGACGACCGGTTGATGGCCGAAGCGCTTGCCGCAACGGGCATCCGGACCAAACGTGAAGCGGTCGAGCTTGGCCTGAAAACGATCATCCGGCTCAAGCAGCAGGAGCAGATTCGCCAGTTCCGCGGCAAATTACCGTGGGAAGGCGACCTGGATGCCATGAGGCGCGACCAGTGATACTCGTCGATTCAAGCGTGTGGATCGACTACTTCCGGGGGCTGGCTTCACCCCAAGCCAGCCGACTGGATGCCCTGCTGGGCCGGGAGGTGCTGGTCACCGGCGACCTGATCGTCGCCGAGGTGCTACAGGGGTTTGCCGTCGAGTCGGCGTTCAATACTGCCCGGCAGCTGATGACGACGCGATTCGATGTCGTCTCGCTGGTGGGGCCGGATAACGCCATTCAGGCGGCCCGGAATTACCGCATCTTGCGAGCGCAGGGCGTAACGATCCGCAAAACCATCGATACGCTGATCGCGACGTGGTGCATTGAAAACGGTGCGCCGCTGCTCTTCAGCGACCGGGATTTCGATCCGTTCGTCGAGCACCTCGGTCTTCAGTCTGCAATGCGCGACGACTAACGTGCCGGTGACAGCAAACAGCAAGAAACGATACGGAATACGAATTCACCACCGGTTTCAGGCCAACTGGAGCTGGATATCTTCTCCGGGCGTGCGGACCTGATAGCCCATTGCCCGGTAGCCGCGCTGGCGTTTCTCCCACATGCGCTGCAGCACCGGATGGCCGCCATCCACATAATCGATCACCCGGACGCCGGTCTTGCCCGCATGCTCGCGGTGCAGCCGGCCGGCGTACTGCTGCAGCGTGCCTTTCCAGGCGACCGGCATGCCCAGTACCAGCGTGTCCAGTGCCGGGTGGTCGAAGCCTTCCCCGACCAGGCGGCCGGTTGCGAGCACGACGCGGGGCGTGTCACCGGCCAGCGCGTCAAGGGCTGCCAACTGGGTGGCGCGCGCTTTCCTGCCGAGGCGACCGTGCAGCACAAACAACGCTTGCACCGTGTCTTCCAGGGCTTGCTGCAGGCTTTCGAGATGGTCTGTGCGCTCGGTGAGCACCAGCACGTTGCGTCCCTGCGCGTATTGCTCACGGATCGCCGTGGCGATCATGTGCGTGCGCGACGCATCCTGGGCGAGACGCGCGAACACTTCCTGGATCGGCGCGTCGGTCGTAACGTCTACTGCAGAGGTGAGCCTTTGCGGGAACACCTCGAGCACCTGGGGCGCGCCGGCGGGCGATTTCGCCGCATGCCGGATTGGCCCGCACAGCATGAACATCACCGGCTGCTGGCTGTCGCGCCGCACCGGAGTCGCGGTCAGACCCAGCACATAGCGCGCATGAACGGCCTTGAGCACCGCCTCGAAGGAATCCGCGGAGACGTGGTGACATTCATCGACGATGACCTGGCCGTAACGCCGCAACAGCTCGCCGCGGGCACCATCGGGTGCCACGGATTGCAGCATCGCGACGTCGATCCGGCCCGTCGCCTTCGACTTGCCGCCGCCGATCGTGCCGATCTCGCGCGCGTCGAGTGCGAGAAACGACTGCAGGCGCTCGCGCCACTGGTCAAGAAGCTCCCGCCGGTGCACGAGCACGAGCGTGTTGACGCCACGCTGCGCGATCATCGCGGCCGCCGTCACGGTCTTGCCGAACGCCGTCGGCGCATGCAGGATGCCGGTGTCGTGTCGCAGCAGGTTGGTAACGGCCGCCTGCTGGTCATCGCGCAACGTGCCGGCAAACGGAACGGCAAGCGGCTCGCCGGTGCAGCGCTCGTCGCGGATGTCGCAGGCGATGTCGTTATCGCGCAGTAGCGTCACGACGTCGTCAAGGCATCCGCGCGGCAATGCAATGTGGCGCGGGCAGTTCTCGGCGCGCCCAATGATGCGTGGCTTGTCCCATACGCTGAAGCCGCGCGCCTGGGCCCGGTAGAACTCCGGATTCTGGAAGGCGGCCAGCCGGATAAGCCGGTTGAGCAGTGCCTGCGGAAGCTGCGCCTTTTCAAGATAGAGCTGGTTCGCGAGCGTCAGTGTGAGCGACGCCGGCATCGTTCCGGCCAGCCGCTTCGGCTGCGCGGGCGGTGGCTTCCACGGTTCGGCCTGGTCCTCTTCGGCGATGAACGCAACGTCGAGCGGGTGCGCACCGCCCGTGGCGCGAAAGATCACCCCCTCGATGTCGCGGCTGTCCATGGTTTGCACGGACGCGAGATACGACCACTGGTCAGCGTACGGCTGAAAGCCCTCATCGACAAACACACTCCAGCCATGCTCGCGTGGCTGCTTCTGCAGCGGCAGGGCAATGAGGTTACCGAAGCCGCCTTTGGGCAGCACATCCTGGTTCGGGAAGAGCCGGTCGTAGGACGTCAGTTCGAGCTGACGGGTCCGGGTACAGGTGTGGCTGATGATGGCGGAGCCCATCCGTCGCGCGTCACGTGCAGCAACCGCCGACGAGAAGAAGATCCACGCGTGCGCGCCATTGCCTGAACGCGAGATTTCGAGCGATACGGGCACGTCCATCTCGCGGCAGGATTGCCGGAACGCCTGCGCATCTTCACGCCAGCCTTCCTCGTCGAAGTCGACAGCGAGCAGGTAGCAGGTGCCGTCCGGCATCAGCGGATAGAGGCCCACTGTGCGATCGCCGGCCAGGTGCGTATAGACGACCTGGTCGTCCAGCGTCAGCAGTACACGATGCCCGCAGTCGGCGCACCGGATGCGGGGCTTTTCGCAGATCCCGGCGCGCCATTCGTTGGCGCACGCCGGCGCGTAGCCGGATTTTCCGGAATTGCGGCTTTCCCAGCGTAGCGGATAGACATCCGTGCGGCCGCGAAACAGCCGCCGGAAGAGCTGTACCTTCTGCTCGGGCGAAAGTACGGGGGCGCCCGTGTTTCGCACTGCTGGCGATGGTTCGTTCCGGGCCACCCGCACGGGCTTTGCCTGCGCCTGCAGCGTTGCCGGCAGCAAGGCGGTGAGCCGCGCGATTTCGGCCTGCAGGCGGGTGAGCTCCGCGAGCAGCTCCTCGCGTGTGAAATTTTCCCAGTCTGCCTGTAGCAGCTTGCCTTCGTTCATCGCTTCACCGGCCGAAACCCTGGCTCCCATCGAGCACGCCGGCTGGCGCACACGTTCGTTGTTGCATATCATCGTCTCCGATACAGATCACCTGATTTTACCCACGAGCCATGTCTGCCATCGATCGCTACGTCGAAGCCGCGACGCGCGAAAACACCCGGCGCAGTTACCAGTCGGCGCTTCGGCATTTCGAGGTTGAATGGGGCGGCTTTCTGCCCGCGAGCGCTGACATGATTGCGCGGTACCTTGCCGATCACGCAGAAACCCTGTCGGTCAATACCCTGCGCTCGCGGCTTGCAGCGCTCGCGCAATGGCATCAGACGCAGGGTTTTCCGGATCCGACGAAGGCCCCACATGTGCGCAAGGTTCTCAGAGGTATCGTCGCGCTGCATCCCGCAAGCGAGAAGCGGGCGAAGCCCATGCAGCTCGCGCAGCTCGAAAAGCTCACGGCCTGGCTCGATGAGCAGATCGCCAGGGAAGCCGACGGGCGCGAGCGCCTCGCGTGCCTTCGCAACCGTGCCCTGATGCTGCTGGGTTTCTGGCGCGGCTTTCGTTCGGATGAACTCAGCCGACTGAGAATCGAGCACGTAGCCGTTGAGGCGGGCCGCGGCATGACGTTGTACTTGCCGCGCACGAAAGGCGACCGCGCGCAGCTGGGCACGACCTTCAAGGCCCCGGCACTTTCACGCCTGTGCCCGGTTGCCGCATACGAGGCGTGGATTGCGGCGTCCGATCTGACGGAAGGACCCGTGTTCCGGAGCATAGACCGCTGGGGAAACGTCAGCGACGAGGGACCGCATGCGGGCAGCTTCGTGCCGCTGTTGCGTGCGCTTTTCCAGGCGGCAGGCCTGGCCGCGCCGGACAGCTACAGCAGCCATTCGCTACGGCGGGGCTTCGCAACGTGGGCCAACTCGAACGGCTGGGATCTGAAAATGCTGATGCAGTACGTTGGCTGGAAAGACGTGCGTTCCGCGATGCGCTACATCGACGCGGCTGATCCGTTCGCGCAACACCGCATCGAATCGGCACTCGCGAGGCCAGGCGCAGACATGCAGGAGCTACCCGTCATCGCGATGCCTGCAGCATAGTGCTGGATCGAGGCGTCACTCCGCGCTCCCCTGACGGATACGTACGCACCTCACGCTGTCCGAAGCCCGCAAGATGTCGCGCGCGTACCGGGTGCGCATCGATGCCGGCGAAGACCCGGCGGCCGACCGGAAGATGGAAAAGGCGCGCATGCGCGCTGCAATGACAGTCAGCAAGCTCCGCGACAACTTCGAGGACTAGCGCTACCCGGACCTGTCGCATTCCAGCGTGTCGCAATATCGATGGCTGATCGCCACGTCCGTGAAGCCGGCCATTGGCGCACTGGACGTCCACGTCGTGCAGGCATCCGACATCGTTTACATGATTGAGAGCAACGGGCGTCCGTGGTCGGTGTGCAAGGCACGGCTCGGACTCAGCCGGCGGATCTTTGCGCACGGGCTCGGCAAACGTCTGATCGACATCAACCCTGCAGCGAGCATCAACCTCGAGACGATCAAGGGCAAGCAGCCGGCGAAGCGCAAGCGCGTGATGCTCCTGAAGGACGAACTGTCGGCGGTGCTGCCAGGCATCGATGACAAGCTCGGGCGGCGCGACGGCCTGATGTTCCGCATCCTGCGCGCGACGTGTGTGCGCCAGGCCGAGCTTGTCCGCAGCCGCAAGGATGCCGTCGACCTGGCGCACGGTAGCTGGCGCATCGAAGCCGGCACGACCAAGACGCGCGACGCGTTCCTCGTGCCGCTTGCCGCGCTCGTTATCGAGTGGATGCAAGAGCTGATCGCCATGGCGGGCGATTCCGAATGGCTGTGCCCGGCCCGCAGCGAAAAGAGCCGCACCGGACACGTCGGCCGCAGCGTGCTGCAGCACGCCATTCGCCGGGCGCTTGAGCGTGAGGACTTCGACGTGCGCCGCTTCACGCCGCACGACACCCGCTCAACCGCGAAGGGGCATCTGCGCAACCTGGGCTTCTCGCGCGAGATCAGCGAGATCGCACTCAATCACAAGCTCACTGGCGTCGGTGGCATCTACGACGTGCGGGAGGAGATCCCCGAGCGGTGGGCCGCGATGGAGGCCTGGGCGCGGTTCATAGAAGGGTGCTGCAATCGTCCGGCTCCTCACGGGACAGATGAACAGGCGACGAACGTTATCCCGTTCCAGCCGCGCCGCGCGGCGTAAGCGCCTAAAACACGGTTAGCATGGGGCCGGATCACAGTCAATGCACATCTGCCCGATTAGTTTTTTCAATCGCCGCTGGTGCATAGCACCATATAATTCCCGAACCGTCGCGGATCCGCTTTTTGATTTGCGACAAGGCACGGACTGTGGGCCGCCGTACAGTCCTCTTCGGCGCAAAGCCTCAGGTTATCTGCTAGCTTGCCGTTATACGGAACATACCTTGCTGCGCGTTGAGCACCCTTCGAACGGCGGAGCTTAGGAAAAAATGACAACGATTCAGGCCGAAGATTCGACCGCTGAGGGTCGCATCTTCAATGAAGTGATCGCCCTGCTCGATCGCCAGCGCGAGCAGCCGGTAGACGGCGCTCTCCGGGAGCTGCAGTCGCAGTTGCTCGCGATCTATAGCGGGAAATCAAAAGCCTTCGACTACGCGACGTGCCAGATGGCCTTGGCGCTTCTGGCCTTCGGCCTTGGCGACCGCAGCGAAGCCAGACGGCAATTGCAAAATGCGCAGAAGACCGGCGGAGCGGCAGAGCACATTGCGAGCAATGCACCGATAATGCTGTGCAACATGGGAGACCTGGATTCGGCGCATGCAGCAGCTATCGAGGCGATGAACCGGTTCATGGGCAATCCGACCATCCTGCGGGGTGCATGCATGGTTCTGAAGGACACACTGGACTTTCACGCTGCCGCTGAGGGTTTCGGCCAATTGTTGAAGATTGTTGCCGATGACGGGCGCCATGAAATGTTTACCACGTGCCGCGAGCAGATGATCGGTCTGGCCGAGCGCGCTGACAAATTCGGGTTGTCAGGCGAAGTACTCCGCGAACGTGCCCAGCACGTGGCCAAAGCGCTGCAGGACGCGAATAAAAAGATTTTTCTGGTCAACCTCCGCGGCACGAACGTCAACTCGATTTCCCTCGAGTTTCACGTTGATGCGCCGGCGGATGTTTGCGCCGATCTGAACTTCGTGATCGCAGACGCGCTGATCGAGCGGTTTGACGACACGGCTATGGACGTCGTCACAATGACGGCGCGCTCATTTAATGGCTGTGCAGCAGGCAAACCCGTGGAGCTTCGCGCATGAGTGTCGCGTCCGCAGATTTTCTGGCCTTCGCCACACATTGCGCCGGCGGCGGTGACGAGATTAGCTATCGGAATTGCGTCAGCCGCGCCTACTATGGCGTGTTCCATGCTGCTCGCCCGGTGGGTGAGGCGCTCTGCCCCGACCCGAATGCCCATCTCAGCATCCCAACGCATGAGCGTCTGCACGAGCGCTTCAAGGCTTCGACAATCAAGGGCGCCAAGTCGATCGGATACGTGCTGAAGGCGATGAAAGATGCTCGCCACCGTGCGGATTACGATATTGGCGATCTGGTTACCGCGAGCGACGCGACGCAGTCCCTGGCGAACGCGAAAGCGTTCACGGTCTATCTGGCCAGCCTCCCTGGCCAGCAAGGAAATACAGGCGCACAAGCGGCAGCCGGCAAACCGTAATTCGGCAAGCAGCACGCAACCGTCAACTTTCAGCACCTATTTTACGATCCGAGCCCGCCAGTCCCCGGCGGGCTTTTTTATTCGGCATCGCACAAACGTGCCATTGCCGGAGCGCGTCAGAGTGACGCAATCAAATCAGATTAGTCTGATATATATCAATGATTGGACGGGCTACCCTTACATCGTGCTTAGTTGATGGAGGTTCGTTGCGAGTCCTTTTTTGTTGATTGATCATCCGCGCCTGATCGAGCGGCACCTACCCCCGCGCCAATCCCTTAGCGGCTCCGAAAACACGCTCCTCTCCGGCCCAGAAGAAATGCGCAGCGACTGCAAGATGCAAGGCACCGGAATGCGTATCCTGCTGTGCGCTGCCTCTTTGGGAGTCTTCGTGTCATTCAGTATGCTGGCTGCGGTTCATCTTCTGCTCGATTAGCTTCGCCAGAACATCCTTGATGTGCAACAATCCCCTTGTGCAGCCAAATTACGAGATGGCCTGCAGGCGCTAATCTGGCGTCACGTAGCAATCGGACTCCGGTGGATTTAGCACATCGCCGCTACGAGAGGGCCCCAGTTCGGGATAGCTGGGGCCCTCGCCATTTGCGGGCGTAGCTCAATGGTAGAGCTGAAGCCTTCCAAGCTTAAGACGAGGGTTCGATTCCCTTCGCCCGCTCCACTCTGGAAACGTGGCCGAGTGGTCTAAGGCACCGGCCCTGCAAACCGGCGAAGGG
>JAITTX010000236.1 GCA_031286755.1 Paraburkholderia sp. | reverse complement strand
ATGCACCCGCAGACGCTGGACGGCTCGCGCGACAAGCTGTTCTGGTTCCTGTGCGGCTGGCTCGGCGGCCCGGACCACTACATCGAGCGCTTCGGCCATCCGCGCCTGCGCGCGCGCCATCTGCCGTTCGCCATCGCCTCGTCGGAGCGCGACCAGTGGCTGCGCTGCATGGCCTGGGCGATGGAGGATGTCGGGCTGCCCGAGGCGCTGCGCGAGCGCCTGCTGCATTCGTTCTTCGATACTGCCGACTGGATGCGCAATCATCCGGGCTGAGGCCGGGGCCTGAAAGACGCTTGATCCGATTGCCCCGACGGGCTTGATTGGCCCGGCGAACGCACCAGTACAGTCCGGCGCCACCGCGCGCACAGTCTGTCTTTTGGGCCCGCGCGCGCGTGGCCATAATGCAGGATCCGGCGCTACGCCGAGGAGACAGATCCCCATGACGACACCCCCCACTCGCGCGCTCTTTCGCGAAGACGCCTATCTCACGCAGTGCGACGCCACCGTGATCGCCGTTGGCGAGGACGGCGTGCGGCTCGACCAGACCGTGTTCTATCCGCTCGGCGGCGGTCAGGCCGGCGACACCGGCGCGCTCGTGCTCGCCGATGGCACACGCATCGAGATCGCCGACACGCGCAAGGCCAAATTCGAAGGCGCGACGCCAGACGACGCGCTGCACGTTCCCGCAGCCGGCCAGGAAGCGCTGCTTGCGCGTCTCGCCGCAGGAGAGCGCGTGCGCGCCGAGATCGACTGGGCGCGGCGTCATCGGCATATGCGCCTGCATACGGCGAGCCACCTGATGTGCGCCGTGCTGCCCTATGCGGTGGATGGCTGCAGCATCACGACGGATTACGCGCGCCTGGACTTCGCCACGGTCGAGCCGATCGAGCGCGACATGGTCGAAGCGCGGCTCGCCGAGCTGGTGGCGGGAGCGCATGCCGTTGCCACCGAATGGATCACCGACGACGAAATGCAGCAGCGCCCCGAGCTCGTGCGCACGATGAGCGTGAAGCCGCCGATGGGCCTCGGGCGCGTGCGCCTTCTGCGCATCGAGAACGTCGATTTGCAGCCGTGCGGTGGCACGCACGTGCGCAACACCGGAGAGATCGGCCGCCTGCGCGTGGCGAAGCTCGAAAAGAAGAGCGCGCGCACGCGCCGGCTCGTGCTGGAGCTGGCCGAATGAGCGCCGCGCCGGACATCGCTCGCGCCCACGATCTGCTCGATCCGCGCGCCCGCGAGGTGCTCGACTTCTGGTTCGGCGCGCCTGGCTCGGAGGAGTTCGGCCGTGAGCGCAAGATGTGGTTTCACAAGGACGCGGCGTTCGACGCGCGGCTGCTCGAGCGCTTTGGCGCGCTGCTCGACGCCGCGTGCGCGGACGAGCTCGACGCCTGGTGCGCGACGCCCGAAGGCGCGCTGGCCCTCGTGATTCTGCTCGATCAGTTCTCGCGCAACTGCCATCGCGGCACGCCGCGCGCGTTTTCCGCGGATGACAAGGCGCTCGGCATCGCGCGCGCGATGGTGGCGAGCGGCGCGGATCTGAATCTGCCGAGCCTTCAGCATCGCGTGTTCGCGTATCTGCCGTTCGAGCATGCGGAATCGGCCGAGGCGCAGCGCGAGTCGGTGCAGCTCTTCAGCGAACTCGCGAAGGATCCGGAAGGTCAGGGGTACTACGATTACGCGCTGCGCCACGCGGCGGTCATCGAGCGCTTCGGGCGCTTCCCGCATCGCAACGCCCAGCTCGGGCGCCCGAGCAGCGACGCCGAAGCCGCGTTCCTGCGCGAGCCGGGCTCGTCGTTCTAGCGGGCAGGGCGCTCGCGCCGGGCGCACTTTCTCGCGAAAAGCCCCGGCCGGCCGCTCAGCGCCCGCCGCTCACGTCGAGCAGGGCGCCGGTCACATACGACGCCGCATCGCTCAATAGCCACACGATGGTTTGCGCCACTTCGTCGGCGCTGCCCGGACGCCCGAGCGGCGTTTGCGCGCCCAGCACGGCCGCGCGCTCGGGCCGGCCGCCGCTCGCGTGGATTTCCGTGTCGATGAGGCCGGGGCGCACCGCATTCACGCGCACGCCCTGCGGGCCGAGCTCCTTGGCGAGACCGATCGTCATCGTGTCGATGGCGCCCTTGGAGGACGCATAGTCGACGTATTCGTTGGGGGAGCCGAGGCGCGCCGCCGCCGAGGACACATTCACGATCGAGCCGCCTTCGCCGCCGCGATCCTTCGACATGCGCCGCGCGGCTTCGCGCGCGCACAGGAAGGCGCCGTAGACGTTCACGTCGAACATGCGCTTGAGGCGCGCGGCGTCCATGTCGGCGACTTGCGAGCCGGGCGCGACAATGCCCGCGTTGTTCACGAGCGCATCGATGCGCCCGTACGCCGATTCCAGCGCGTCGAACATCGCGACCACGTCGGCTTCGCTCGCCACGTCGCCGCGCAGCACGCGCGCGTGGCCGCCCGCGCGGCCCACTTCGGCCGCGGTTTCCTCGGCGGCCGGTTCGTTGTGCAGATAATTCACGCCCACGGTCCAGCCGTGCGCGCCGAGCAGTTGCGCGCACGCGCGGCCGATGCCGCGGCTTGCGCCGGTGATCAGAACGACCTTGCCCATCGGTGTGTCACCTCCTGTCGACGAGGTCTGGCGCTGCGCCAGAAATCAGACAACAACTCAGACCAGAATTCAGACGTTCTCGCGCAGATCGGCCCACTTGTCCTTGGCGGGCGCGTGATAGCGCTTGAGCTTGCTGATCAGCCCGGTGGGATCGCTGTCGATCTGCAGCAGATCGAGATAGGTCTGGCGCATGAAACCCTCGCGCACGGTGTGCTCGAGCAGCGCCATGAGCGGGTCGTAAAAGCCGCCGATATTGAGCACGCCCACCGGCTTGTGGTGATAGCCGAGCTGCGCCCACGTGTAGACCTCGAACAGTTCCTCGAGCGTGCCGGCGCCGCCGGGCATCGCGACGAAGCCATCGGAGAGATCGGCCATCATCTTCTTGCGCTGATGCATGTCGGGCACGACGTGCAGCTCGGTCAGGCCGTTATGGCCCACTTCCTTGTCCACCAGCAACTCGGGAATCACGCCGATCGCGCGGCCGCCGTGCGCCATCACGGTGTCGGCGATCACGCCCATCAGGCCCACCGTGCCGCCGCCGTAGACGAGCGCGAGATTCGCGTCGACGAGCGCGCGGCCAAACGCCTGCGCCGCCTCGGTGTAAATCGGTCTGGCTCCCATCGAGGAGCCGCAATATACGCAGACTGCTTTCATGCGCGGGAATCCTTGTTGTCCTTGGTGCCGGCCACGCTCGTCGCCCCCGGCGCGCCTTCGCGCGGCGGCAGGTAATCGTAGAACTGCCGCTTGGGCAGCTTGCCCGAGACGAGATCGTCGAAGAGCTGGCGCGCGCGGCCGCGCAGATAAGGGGCCATCAGCGAAACGATCTGCACGCTCACCTGGTGCAGTTCGTCCTGGATTGCTTCCTGGTCGTTGTACTTGCGCGGATTCATCACGAACTGGTACGAGAGCCAGTAGGTGGCGATCACGCCGATATTGGTCGAGATCACGTCGATCTCGGCGGGTGTGGCGACCATTTCGCCGTCTTCCACGAGCTGCTCGCAGAACTGCTTCGCGAAGTGCACCTTGTGGCTGATGATCTGCTTGAAGTGCATTTCCAGCGTGCGATTGCGCGCGAGCAGATCGTTCAGGTCGCGATAGAGGAAGCGGTAGCGCCACGTGAAATCGACCATGTACTGCAGGTACGCCCACATCTCGTCGATGGTGGCGCGATGGTCGTCCGGGAA
>JAITTX010000118.1 GCA_031286755.1 Paraburkholderia sp. | reverse complement strand
TGCGCCGGCCCGCGAGCCGCGCGCCACCAGCGCCACGGTCTCGCCCGCGTCGCGCGCGGCGGCAAGCAAGGGCTCCAGCCCCTCGAACGGCAGCAGCGCGAGCGGCGTGCGCGGCGCGTCGTGCGCCTTGAGCGTGCCCGAAGCGCGCGGCGCCGTGGCGTCCGAGCCGTCGGGCAGGCGCGGCGCCTCGCCCAGCACGCGCGCGATGTCGTGCGGGCTCACGTGGCCCGGGCGCAGCAGCGCCGGGAAGCCGCGCGAGAGGTCGAGAATCGTCGACTCGATGCCGACGTCGCACGCGCCGCCGTCGAGCACATGCACCGTCGCGCCAAACTCGTCGCGCACATGCTGCGCCGTGGTCGGGCTCACGTGGCCGAAGCGGTTCGCCGAAGGCGCCGCCACGCCGCCATGGCCGCCGCGCCGTTTCGAGAACGCGGCCAGCAGTTGCTGCGCCACCGGATGCGAGGGGCAGCGCAAGCCCACCGAATCCTGGCCGCCGCTCACCGCATCGGGAATGCGCGCATGGCGCTTGACGATCAGCGTGAGCGGGCCGGGCCAGAAGGCATCGACGAGCTTCTGCGCAGCCTCGGGCCATTCGGCGGCCCAATACTGCGGGTCGCCGCCCGGCGGCAGATGCACGATCACCGGATGATTCGCGGGCCGGCCCTTCGCGGCATAGATGCGCGCAACCGCTGCGGGACTCGATGCGTCGCCGCCGAGCCCGTAGACGGTCTCGGTCGGAAACGCGACCAGTTCGCCCGCGTCGAGCAACGCGGCGGCCTGCTCGATCTCGGCATCGGTCAATTCAGGCGGGCCGCCGTTCCGGCCTTGCTGCTGATCGGACATGATGCGACCCAACTCAGCGCGTGGCGATGTGCAACAGGCGCGCACAATCGCGTGCGGCCGTGCGCGCTTCGTCGAGCGTCGATGCGGTGAAATTCACGTGGCCCATCTTGCGGCCAGGACGCGCGTCTTCCTTGCCGTACAGATGCAGGCGCGCCGAAGGCATCGCCGCGACCTGGTCCCACGGCGGCGTGACGGGCGCGGCGCCCTTCTGCGGCTTCGTCTCGCCCACGGCGCAGGGAAACCACACGTCGCCGAGAATGTTGAGCATCACGGCCGGCGAGTGCTGGCGCGGGTCGCCAAGCGGCATGCCGGTCATCGCGCGCACCTGCTGCTCGAACTGGCTCGTGGCGCACGCATCGGTCGTGTAGTGGCCCGAGTTGTGCGGGCGCGGCGCCATTTCGTTGGCGACGAGCGAGCCGTCTTCGAGAATGAAGAATTCCACGCACAGCACACCCACGTAGCCGAGCTTCGCCGCGATCTGGATCGCGGCCTGCTGCGCCTGCTGCACAAGCGCCGGGCTCGCGTCGGGCGCAGGCACGATGGTGTGCGAAAGCACGCCGTGGAGGTGCGTGTTCTGCGCGAGCGGGTAGACCACGCTCGCGCCGCTCACGCCGCGCGCAATCAGCGCGCTCACCTCGAATTTCAGCGGCAGACGCTTCTCCAGCACGCACGGCACGCCGCCGAGCGACGCATGCGCCTCGCGCACTTCCTCGGCGTTGGTCACACGGATCTGGCCTTTGCCGTCGTAGCCCATGCGCGCCGTCTTGAGGATGCCCGGCAGCACGCCGGCGAGCGCCTCGTCGGAGAGGGCGGCGAGCGCCTGCGACGACTCGATCACCACATGCGGCGCGACCGGCACGCCCGACGACGCGATAAAGCGCTTCTCGGCGATGCGGTCCTGCGCGACAGCCACGCAGCGGCCGGCGGGGCTCACGAAAGTCGACTTCGCGATGGCGTCAAGGCTCGTGGCGGGCACGTTCTCGAACTCGGTCGAAACGGCCGCGCACAGGCGCGCGAGCTCGGTGAGCGCGGCTTCGTCGTCGTAGGCCGCGCAGATATGGCGGTCGGCGACAGCGCCAGCGGGGCTCGTCGCATCGGGGTCGAGCACGGCGACGCGGTAGCCCATCGCCTGGGCGGCAAAGCAGAACATGCGGCCGAGCTGGCCGCCACCCACCATGCCCAGCCAGGCGCCGGGCAGGATCGGTGAAACCGGAGAATTGTCAGAAGTCATCTTCGTGGTCGGTCGCGGCTGGCCGCGGCGCGCCGGGGGGCGGCGCGCGGGCCAGACCGAGGTTTAACGTCACAACGGAAACAGGCGGGAGCGCGTTGCCCCGCCTGCTTTTCGTCTCGACGATGTCACTTCACAGCTTCGCTGTGTGGCTTTCACTGCGCGCGCTTTCGCGCGCCGCAATCAAAGCGCCGGCAGCACCATCGCATGCGCCGCTTCGTTCTGGCGCACGCGGAAGGCCGCGAGCTTGTTCGCGTATTCGGGATCGGTCACACTCAGGATCGACACGGCGAAGAGCGCCGCGTTGGCCGCGCCCGCCTCGCCGATGGCGAAGGTCGCGACCGGCACGCCCTTGGGCATCTGCACGATCGAGTGAAGCGAATCGACACCCTTCAGATACTTGCTGACCGCGGGCACGCCGAGCACGGGCACCGTGGTCTTGGCCGCCAGCATGCCCGGCAGATGCGCCGCGCCGCCCGCGCCCGCGATGATCGCGCGCAGGCCGCGCTCGCGCGCTTTTTCCGCGTACTCGAACATTTCGTCGGGCATGCGGTGCGCCGAGACCACCTTGGCCTCGTACGCCACGCCGAACTCCTGCAGGATCGCGACCGCGTGCTTCATCGTGTCCCAGTCGGAGCTGGAGCCCATCAACACGCCGACGAGCGGCGCCGCATGCTGGTGAGCCGTCTGAACTTCACTCATTGTGCTTCCTTCTTCCCTCTTTGCGCTGGCTTATTGCTGACTTGGCGCCGGCTTATGCCAGCTTCTGGCCGGTGAGGCGCTCGAGCGCCTCCTGATACTTCGCCGACGTCTTCTCCAGCACTTCGTCAGGCAGCTTCGGCGCCGGCGGCTCTTTCTTCCACGGCTGGGTTTCGAGCCAGTCGCGCACGAACTGCTTGTCGAACGACGGCGGGTTCGAGCCCACCTGGTACTGGTCGGCCGGCCAGAAACGCGACGAATCGGCGGTGAGCGCCTCGTCCATCAGATAAAGCTGGCCCTTGTCGTCCAGACCGAACTCGAACTTGGTGTCGGCGATGATGATGCCGCGCGTGGCCGCGTAGTCGGCCGCTTCCTTGTACAGCTTGATCGAAATCTCTTTGATGGTGCGCGAAAGCTCGGTGCCGATGCGGCGCTCCATCTCTTCGTAGGTGATGTTCTCGTCGTGGTGGCCCATTTCGGCCTTGGCCGCCGGCGTGAAGATGGGCTCGGGCAGCTTCTGCGCGTTCTGCAGGCCCGTCGGCAGCTCCACGCCACACACGGCGCCCGTGGCCTGATAGTCCTTCCAGCCGCTGCCGGCCAGATAGCCGCGCACCACGGCCTCGACGAGAATCGGCTCCAGACGCTTCACCACCACGGCGCGGCCCTTGACCTGCCCGACTTCGTCGGCGCTCACGACGGTTTCCGGCGCGATGCCCGTGAGGTGGTTCGGCACGACATGCTTGAGCTTCTCGAACCAGAAGTCGGCCATCTGGTTGAGCACCTCGCCCTTGCGCGGAATCGGCTCGCCCATGATGACGTCGAACGCCGAGAGGCGGTCGGTCGTGACGATCAGCAGCTTGTCGTCGCCCACGGCATAGTTGTCGCGGACCTTGCCGCGGCCGAGGAGCGGCAGCGAGCGGAGCGTGGATTCGTAGAGGGTAGACATCGTCGTGATTCGCTAAGAGGACAATCGAAAACGGGCAGAGCCGGACCAAAACGCGGTCCGGGATCGCGGAATCAGACCGCGGCGGGAAGCCGGAATCTGAAAGTATTGCGAGGGTAAACCAAAACCAGGCAGAAATCCCAGAAAAGCCCATCGCCGTTCCCCCAAAACAGGCGGAAACGGCGATGTTTTTACTACCTCAGGCGTGGCGCGGCCCGGATCCTGCCGGCGCGCCCCGCGCAAACACCCGCTTTAGCGGACGATCTGCGCGAGTTCGCCCGACTTGTACTTCTCCGCGATCTTGTCGAGCGCGACCGGCTTGATCTTGCCAGCCTGGCCTTCGCAGCCGAACGCGAGGAAGCGGTCCACGCAGACCTTCTTCGCGGCTTCGCGCGCCGGCTTCAGGTAGTCGCGCGGGTCGAACTTCGACGGGTTCTCGTACATATAGCGACGGATCGCGCCCGTGATCGCCAGACGCAGGTCCGTGTCGATGTTGATCTTGCGCACGCCGTGACGGATGCCTTCCTGGATCTCTTCCACCGGCACGCCGTAGGTTTCCTTCATGTCGCCGCCGAATTCGCGGATTTCCGCGAGCAGCTCCTGCGGCACCGACGACGAGCCGTGCATCACGAGGTGCGTGTTCGGAATGCGCGCGTGGATTTCCTTGATGCGCTGGATCGACAGGATGTCGCCCGTGGGCTTCTTGGAGAACTTGTACGCGCCGTGCGAGGTGCCGATGGCGATGGCCAGCGCGTCGCACTGCGTGAGCTTCACGAAGTCGGCGGCCTGCTCCGGATCGGTCAGCAGTTGCTCGCGCGTCATGGTGCCTTCGGCGCCGTGACCGTCTTCCTTGTCGCCCTTCATCGTCTCGAGCGAGCCGAGCACGCCCAGTTCCGCTTCCACGGTGACGCCGATCGAGTGCGCCATTTCGACGACCTTGCGCGAGACATCGACGTTGTAATCGTACGAAGCCACCGTCTTGCCGTCGGCTTCGAGCGAGCCGTCCATCATCACGCTCGAGAAGCCGCTGCGGATCGCGGCCATGCAGACCGCCGGCGACTGGCCGTGGTCCTGGTGCATCACGACCGGAATATGCGGATACGACTCGATCGCGGCTTCGATCAGGTGGCGCAGGAACGGCTCGCCCGCATATTTGCGCGCGCCTGCCGAGGCCTGCATGATCACCGGCGAGCCGACCTGGCTGGCCGCTTCCATGATCGCCTGAACCTGCTCCAGGTTGTTCACGTTGAACGCCGGCAGGCCATAGCCGTTTTCAGCGGCGTGGTCGAGCAGTTGACGCATTGAAACGAGAGGCATTGTTGCTACTCCTTTGATTTGAAACGAATTGCTTCATGCCGCCGGCCGTCTTGCGCGACCGGTCGAGGGCAGCCTGGCGGCCGCCGCCGCGCGTGACAAAAAGCGCGGGCTCAATTGCATGATTTTATCGCGAAGCAGCGATATTCCCGCCGCCAAAAAATCGAACTGGCATGAAATTAGCGTATCAGGACGTCAAATCGGCGAGAAGATGCAAAAAGAGTTGACAGCCCGAGCCCTGCCCCATCTGCGAGCGGGCCGCAATTGCAGGGAAAAGACACCTAACTGGCGCCTATCAGGCACTTATCTGGCACCGATCAGATACCAATTAGATACCAATTAGATACCAATCGATGCCAGTGGCAAGTGCCAGCCGCATTATTTTCGCGGGCCGCGAAAATAATGCGAAAAAAAACACCGCGAATTTAAAAGACGTCGCCAACCCGCACGATCTTCAGCGTGTTGGTGCCGCCCGGCTGACCCATCGGCTCGCCCACGGTCAGCACGATCATGTCGCCGCGCGACGCGTAACCCTTGCTCACCACCACTTCGATGGCCTGCTGGAGCGCCGTGTCGCGGTCGCTGCTGGTGTCCAGATGCAGCGGCGTGACATTGCGGTAGAGCGACATGGCGCGCTCGCTGCCGGTGCGCGGCGTGAGCGCGAAGATGGGCACGTGGGTCCAGTGGCGCGACATCCACAGCGCGGTCGAGCCCGAGTCCGTGAGCGCGACGATGGCCTTCGCGCCCAGGTGGTAGGCCGTGAAGAGCGCGCCCATCGCGATCGACTGGTCGATGCGCGTGAAGGTGCGGTCGAGGAAATCCTTGTCGAGCTCGCTCTGCTCCGACTTCTCCGCTTCCACGCAGATCGCGGCCATGGCCTCGATGGTCTGCACCGGGTACTTGCCCGCCGCCGATTCGGCCGAGAGCATCACGGCGTCGGTGCCGTCGAGCACGGCGTTGGCGACGTCCGAGACTTCCGCGCGCGTCGGCACCGGCGCGTGGATCATCGACTCCATCATCTGCGTGGCCGTGATGACGAGCTTGTTCGAGTCGCGCGCGAGGCGAATCATGCGCTTTTGCAGCGCCGGCACCGCCGCGTTGCCCACTTCCACGGCCAG
>JAITTX010000106.1 GCA_031286755.1 Paraburkholderia sp. | reverse complement strand
TTTTGCCCGTTCTGGAGGCGGTAATCATGTGGGTCGTCGGCGTCGGTCTCATCCTGAATCTGGTGGCATGCGTCGCCAACTTTTCGCATCTGCTGCATCACGTCGGGAATGATTCGGCCGCGAATTTTTTCGCGATCTTTCTCGTCTTGTGGGCGTTTCTGATCATCGGCTTCATCATGCAACTCGCAGGCAAGGTGAAGATAGGTGGCTTACTCCTCACGATCGGCTCGCTCCTGCTCGTCGTCGGCAGTTTTGTGCTCTTGCCGATGGGTTTGCTCGTGGTCATCTCGGCGGTCGCCGCGGTCGTGACGATTGTTGGGGCATCGCTGGTCGTCCGTCGGCGCGCCTGAGAGCGCCCTCTGTCTCACGTTTCCCCGCTTTTCACTGGCCTAATGGCCAATCTTCGCGGTCGCGGCGGTTAAGGAGTGTCCGGGTTGGTAAAATCCAGCCCACCGCCATTGCACCGCTCGCTCGCCGCCTTCATGTCCCGCTCCCTCGAAATTCTCAACGAAGTCTTCGGTTATCCCGCCTTTAGAGGGCAGCAGGCCGAGATCGTGGAGCACGTCGCGGCGGGCGGCGACTCACTGGTGCTCATGCCCACCGGTGGCGGCAAGTCGCTGTGCTATCAGATTCCCGCGCTCGTGCGCCATGAGGCGGGCCACGGCGCCGGCATCGTGGTGTCGCCGCTCATTGCGCTCATGCAGGACCAGGTTGCCGCGCTCACCGAAGTGGGCGTGCGCGCCGCGTATCTGAATTCCACGCTCACCGGCACCGAGGCGGCGGCCACCGAGCGCGCACTACGCGAGGGCGACATCGACCTGCTCTATGTCGCGCCAGAACGGCTCATGACGCCGCGCTTTCTCGATCTGCTCGAGCGCGCGCGCATCGGCCTCTTCGCGATCGACGAGGCGCATTGCGTGTCGCAATGGGGGCATGACTTCCGGCCCGAGTACATTCAGCTCTCGGTGCTGCACGAGCGCTTTCCGGACGTGCCGCGCATCGCGCTCACCGCCACCGCGGACGCGATCACGCGCGACGAGATCGTGCATCGTCTCGCGCTCGACGACGCGCGCATTTTCGTGTCGAGCTTCGACCGGCCGAATATCCGCTACCGCATCGTCGAAAAGGATAACGCGCGCACGCAGTTGCTCGACTTCATCCGCGCGGAGCATACGCGCGCCGACGGCACCACCGACGCGGGCGTCGTCTACTGCCTCTCGCGCCGCAAGGTGGAAGAGACCGCGGAGTGGCTGAAGGGGCAGGGCGTGCGCGCTTTGCCGTACCACGCCGGCATGGAGTTCGAGGTGCGCCAGAAGCACCAGGAGCTTTTCCAGCGCGAGGAGGGCGTGGTGATGTGCGCGACCATCGCGTTCGGCATGGGCATTGACAAGCCGGACGTGCGCTTCGTTGCGCACCTCGACCTGCCCAAAAGCGTGGAAGGCTACTACCAGGAAACCGGCCGCGCGGGCCGCGACGGGCTGGCGGCCAATGCGTGGATGGCCTATGGCCTCGGCGACGTCGTGCAGCAGCGCAAGATGATCGACGAGTCCGACGCCGACGACCAGCACAAGCGCGTCCAGACCGGCAAGCTCGACGCGTTGCTCGGCCTGTGCGAGACGGCCACGTGCCGGCGCGTGCGCCTGCTCGCGTACTTCGGCGAAGAGAGCAAGCCATGTGGCAACTGCGACACCTGTATCGAGCCGCCCGCGACCTGGGACGCCACGCGCGAGGCGCAGATGGCGTTGTCCTGTGTGTTCCGCGCCCAGCGCGCGAGTGGCTTCAACTTCGGCGCCGGCCATCTGATCGACATTCTGCGCGGTAACCGCAACGAGAAGATCATGCAGCGCGGGCACGAGAAAATTTCCACGTTCGGCATCGGCGCGGCGCTTTCAGAAGCCGAATGGCGTGCGATCTTCCGGCAACTGGTGGCGTTCGGTTTTCTTACCGTCGATCACGACGGCTTTGGCGCGCTCGTGCTCACCGAGGCCAGCAAGCCTGTGCTCAAGGGTGAGCAGAAGGTCACGATGCGCCGCTACGTGAAGCCCACCCGCACCCGCACCTCGTCGAGCCGCACCAGCGAGCGCGCCGATCCGACCCTTGGCATGAGCCCGCGCCAGCGCGTGCGCTGGGAACGCCTGCGGCTGTGGCGCACCGAAACCGCGAAGAGCGAGGGCGTGCCCGCCTACGTCATCTTTCACGACGCCACGCTGGCGGAGATCGCGCGCAATGGCCCGGAGTCGGTCGATGAATTGCGTGACATCCCGGGCATCGGCGCACGCAAGCTCGAGCGTTTCGGCGAAGAGCTGGTCGAGGTCGTCGGCGACGATTGAGCGCGCCGGCCGGGCTGCGCGTCACGCATCCGCCACATTCTCCGTCCTCCGAAATGTCGCAAGCCGTTGACTCGCTTGGTATTTTCGGAATATCATGCTGGGTTCCGGTTTCTGGGATGCTTGCGCACGTCAGTTAGTTTGACTAATTCGTCGGCTGATTGGCGTGGGAATAGCGCAGGAAGGTGCGAAAAACGCGCAAAAAAGCGCCAGGTTTTTCGGTTTCCGGAGTTCGATACGCATGGCTTTCCGCTTTGCACGGAAATAAATGCGTCGATTTTGTTCAATTTCAGGAATAAACAATGCCAACCATCAATCAACTGGTTCGCAAAGGCCGCGCTTCGGAAGTCACGAAGAGCAAGTCGCCGGCCTTGCAGGACTGCCCGCAGCGTCGCGGCGTGTGCACCCGCGTGTACACGACGACGCCGAAGAAGCCGAACTCGGCACTTCGTAAGGTCGCCAAGGTTCGTCTGACGAACGGCTTCGAAGTCATTTCGTATATCGGTGGTGAAGGCCACAACCTGCAGGAGCACTCGGTTGTGCTGATCCGCGGCGGCCGTGTGAAGGACTTGCCGGGTGTGCGTTACCACATGGTTCGCGGCTCGCTGGATACCCAGGGCGTCAAGGACCGTAAGCAGGCTCGTTCGAAGTACGGCGCGAAGCGCGCGAAGGCTGCGAAGTAAGAGTCGAGCGTCGTCCGCGCTTTCGGGTGCTGGCGATAAAAGCGACAGGTATCGGATTGGCCGGTGCTGTCGAGTAAGTGGTCACCCGACCAGGCTGGTAAGTCCGGGGATGTACAACCCGGGATGAATCGGGTTAGTTGGTGGCCGCGGAGCGTTGGGTTTTCTCCACGCTTCAACTGAAAAGTTAAAGGAAGAAACATGCCGCGTCGTCGCGAAGTCCCCAAGCGGGAAGTGTTGCCGGATCCGAAGTTCGGCAACGTTGATGTAGCCAAGTTCATGAACGTGCTGATGCTCTCCGGCAAGAAGTCGGTTGCCGAGCGTATCGTGTACGGCGCTTTCGAACAGATCCAGACCAAGGGTGGCAAGGACCCGCTGGAAGTGTTCACTGTCGCGCTCAACAACGTGAAGCCGGTGGTCGAAGTGAAGAGCCGCCGCGTTGGTGGTGCGAACTATCAGGTTCCGGTCGAAGTGCGCCCCTCGCGTCGTATGGCATTGGCGATGCGTTGGCTGCGTGAAGCCGCGAAGAAGCGCAGCGAGAAGTCGATGGCCCTGCGTCTGGCAGGTGAACTCTCCGAAGCGGCCGAAGGCCGTGGCGGCGCGATGAAGAAGCGCGACGAAGTTCACCGGATGGCAGAAGCGAACAAGGCGTTCTCGCACTTCCGCTTCTAAGAGAAAACCCCTACCGGGGTTTGCTCAAAAGCGGAAAAAAATTCCGGGCGGGTGCGCTTATCAAGCGCCTCGCCCGTTTGTGTTCAGGCGCGTTGGGTCGACCCCGGCGCGCACCTCCCCATAGAGGATCAAAGTGGCTCGCAAGACTCCTATCGAGCGCTACCGCAACATCGGTATTAGCGCTCACATCGACGCCGGCAAGACGACGACGACCGAGCGCATTCTGTTTTACACCGGCGTGAACCACAAGATTGGTGAAGTTCACGACGGTGCTGCGACCATGGACTGGATGGAGCAGGAGCAGGAGCGTGGCATCACGATTACCTCCGCTGCTACGACCGCGTTCTGGAAGGGCATGGGCGGCAACTATCCCGAGCACCGCATCAACATCATCGACACCCCGGGCCACGTCGACTTCACGATTGAAGTCGAGCGCTCGATGCGCGTGCTCGACGGCGCGTGCATGGTCTACTGCGCAGTGGGCGGCGTGCAGCCTCAGTCGGAAACGGTGTGGCGCCAGGCGAACAAGTACAAGGTTCCCCGTCTCGCGTTCGTCAACAAGATGGACCGTACCGGCGCGAACTTCTTCAAGGTCTACGACCAGCTGAAGAACCGCCTCAAGGCGAA
>JAITTX010000104.1 GCA_031286755.1 Paraburkholderia sp. | reverse complement strand
TCGATCGTGACTGGCGTCTATCCCCAAGGCGAGCGCCAGGTGTATCGCGTGCGCTTTTCCGACGGGCGCTCGACAGAGTGTTGCGACGAGCATCTTTGGCGCGTTCACTATCGCGAATGGCCAGTGCCGCGCGTGCTGAGCACGGCCGAGATCCGCACGTTGCTGACCCGTCAGCGTTACCAGAACCGCTTGTGGATCGACATGCCGACCGGCGATTTCGGGCATCGCGAAGCGCTGCCGGTTGATCCGTGGGTGCTCGGCGCACTGCTCGGCGACGGATCGCTGGGCGGCACGGCTGTGCGCTTCAGCGTGAAGGCAGAGGAAACGCTGAACCGGATGCGCTCGCGCGTCGGCGATGCCGTTGAGCTCGAATACGCAGGGCAGTGCGACTGGCGGATCAAGCGCCGCTCGATCGCCGACATGGCGCGGCTGCCCGCGAATCCGCTGAAGGCGGCGCTCGAGCAGCTCGGCGTGTGGGGACGCACCAGTTATGACAAATTCGTCCCGCGCTGCTATCTCGATGCCGAGCGCGAAGTTCGGCTCGACGTGCTGCGCGGGCTGCTCGATACCGACGGCTGGGTCGAATCGTGGGGCACTGTCCGTTATTCGACGGCGAGCGAACAGCTCGCGCGCGACGTGTGCGAACTCGCGCGCTCACTTGGCGGCTGGTGCTCGATTTCGGAAAAGCGGACCCATTTCACGCGCGACGGCGAGCGGATTCCGGGCGCGATCGCTTATCAATGCACGATCGGCCATCCGGATCCGCAGAGTCTGTTCCTGTTCGAAGGCAAGCGCGAGCGTTTGATTGAAGGGCGTTCGCGCAGGAAATTGCCCGTCATCGTCAGCATCGAACCGACGCGGATCACGCCCGCGCAGTGCATTTCGGTGTCGCATCCGGCGCGCCTGTATCTGACCGACGACTACGTGGTCACGCACAACACCGCGTTCTCGATGAACATCGGCGAATATGTGGCGGTGGAATACGGCCTGCCGGTCGCGGTGTTCTCGATGGAAATGCCGGGCACGCAGCTCATCATGCGTATGCTCGGCTCGGTGGGGCGGCTGGACCAGCACCGCATGCGCACCGGCCGCCTGACCGACGAGGATTGGCCCAAGCTCACGCACGCCGTGCAGAAAATGAGCGAGGCGCAGATTTTCATCGACGAAACCGGTGGCCTGAACCCGATGGAGCTGCGCTCGCGCGCACGGCGTCTGTCGCGCCAGTGCGGCAAGCTCGGGCTCATCATCATCGACTACCTGCAACTAATGAGCGGCTCCTCGTCGGGCGAGAACCGCGCGACCGAGATTTCGGAAATCTCGCGCTCGCTCAAGAGCCTCGCCAAGGAACTCGACGTGCCCGTGATCGCGCTTTCGCAGCTCAACCGCGGTCTCGAACAGCGTCCCAACAAGCGTCCGGTCATGTCCGACCTGCGCGAATCGGGCGCCATCGAGCAGGATGCGGACGTCATCCTGTTTATCTATCGCGATGAAGTTTACAATCCCGACAGCCCGGACAAGGGCACGGCCGAGATTATCATCGGCAAGCAACGTAACGGCCCGATCGGGCCAGTTCGACTCACGTTCCACGGCCAATACACGAAGTTCGACAATTTTGCCGGTGCGCAGAATTTTTACGGCGAGTAAGGCGATTTAGCTGGGAGGCGGGGTGCTCGCTTGCGCCAAAGTAGCGCAGGTTTTGCTCCGACATCCTCAGATCCGTGCGGCGACCTTTCCGTGACGATACAATGTCGCCGTTTTATGACGGCCATCTTGCCGTTTTGTGACGGCGATCCGAGACCAATTACCGGGATTCCAATGTTCGGTCGATTCATGCCCACCGAGGGCAAGTTCTTCGAAATCTTCAACGCGCACGCGCAGTGCATCGTATCCGCAAGCCGTGAGCTCGAGCTCCTGATCGACAATCTGGCTGACGCGGAAATCCACAAGCAGAACGTGCAGGCCTCCGAAAAGGCCGCCGACAAGCTCACGCACGAAGCCATCGATCTGCTGCACAAGACTTTCATCACGCCGCTGGACCGCGACGAGATCCACAAGCTGATCACGACGATGGACGACTGTCTCGACCTCATGGAGGACGTTGCCACGGCCATCTCGCTCTACGACGTGCGGTCGGTGACTTCCGAGGCCAGCCAGCTCGCGCACGTGGTCACGGCCACGGCCGAACGTGTGCAGGCTGCTGTGGGGCTGCTTTCCGATATGAAGCAGGCGCGCGAGATCCTGAAGGCCTGTGAGGACATCGACCGCCTCGAATCGGACGCGGACCGCCTGCTGCGCGCCGCCATGTCCAAGCTCTTCCGCGAAGAGGACAACGTCAAGACCCTGATCAAGCTGAAGGCGATCTACGAGATCCTCGAAGCTATCACGGACAAGTGCGAGGATGTCGCGAACATCATCGAAGGCATTGTGCTAGAGAACGCCTGAGCGGACCACGATGCACTCGATACAACTCGCCCTCTGGACGGTCATCGCGCTGGTGGCCATCTCCCTCATCTTCGACTTCATGAACGGATTTCACGACGCGGCGAATTCCATCGCCACCGTCGTGTCCACGGGCGTGCTCAAGCCGCAGCAGGCCGTGGCGTTCGCCGCCATGTTCAACGTGATCGCCTATTTCGTCTTCCACCTCAAAGTGGCGCAGACGGTGGGCAAGGGCACCATCGACCCCGACATCGTCGACCACTATGTGGTGTTCGGCGCGCTCGTGGGGGCGATCGGCTGGAACGTGCTGACGTGGTACTACGGCATTCCGTCGAGTTCGTCGCATGCGCTGATCGGCGGTCTCGTGGGGTCGGCGCTCGCCAAGTCGGGCTGGCACTCGCTGAACCTCGATGGCCTCATGAAGACCGTGGCCTTCATCTTCATCTCGCCGCTGCTCGGCTTCGTGCTGGGATCGTTCTTCATGCTCACGGTGTCATGGCTCTATTTCCGCACACCGCCAAGCAAGGTGGACCGGCGTTTCCGGCGTCTGCAACTGATTTCCGCGGGCCTTTATAGCCTCGGCCACGGCGGTAACGACGCGCAAAAGACCATCGGCATCATCTGGATGCTGCTGATCGCGACAGGCTACGCCTCGGCCACGGCGGACGCGCCGCCGATCTGGGTGATCGGCGGCTGCTATCTGTCGATGGGCGTTGGCACGCTGTTCGGCGGCTGGCGGATCGTGCGCACCATGGGGCAGAAAATCACCAAGCTTAAGCCCGTGGGCGGTTTTTGCGCGGAGTCGGGCGGGGCGCTCACGCTCTTCACGGCTTCGGCGCTGGGCATTCCCGTGTCCACGACGCATACGATCACCGGCGCGATCGTGGGCGTGGGCGCGACCCAGAAGCTCAGCGCGGTGCGCTGGGGCGTGGCGGGCAACATCGTCTGGGCCTGGATTCTGACGATTCCGGCTTCGGCCACGCTCGCGGCGGCGGGCTGGTGGCTGGGCCACCGGTTCCTGTAAAGAACGCGGGACAGGTAGCAGGACAATACGGCGCCTTCGGGCGCCGTTTCTTTTTGGGGCGGTTTGGGCGCTTGGCGCTGGCAGCCGCAGAGTGGTTTAGATCACCGGCGTCGTGCAGCCGTCCATGGGCACGACGGCGCCGGTGACGTAGCTGGCGCGGCGGCTTGCCAGAAAGAGGGCGACATCGGCGATTTCCTCAGGCCTGGCATAGCGCCCGAGCGGCACTTTGGCTTCGCCGCGCGCGAGCGCGTCTTCGGCGCTGGTGCCTTCGCGGCCCGCTTCCAGCTGCATGGCTTCCTGCAGACGCTCGGTGAGTGTCGCGCCGGGGTTGATCGCGTTGATGCGGATGCCGTAGCGCGCATGATAGTGCGCGAGCCCCACGGTGGCGAGCATGAGCGCCGCATTCGCCGCGCCCCCCGCGATATGGATGTCGCTCGCATATTTGCCGCCCATGCCGATGATATTGACGATCGCGCCCGGCTCTTTGGCCGTTCCGGCCTTGATGCGCTCCACCATGCGGCGCAGCACTTCCTGCTGCGGATAGATGTACGGGAAGTACTTGGCTTCCATGGTCGCCTTGAACGCCGCGGCGTCGAGCAACTCCGGGTCGTAGCGGCGCGCGGCGCCCGCGCTGTTGATGAGGATGTCGATGGCGCCCACCGCCGTGGTGACTTCCTCGATCACGTCGGCGGCGCTATGGGGCTCGTGCAGGTCGGCGCGCGTGAGATGGATGTGAAGCCCTTCGCTCGCCAGTTGCTCGCGCGCACGCGCCAGATTGGCGGGGTCGCGCGAGACGATCGCGACTTTTGCGCCTTCCTTCGCGAACGCGCGGGCGCATGCGAGGCCAATGCCCTTGCTGCCGCCCGTGACCAGAACCACTTTGTTGCCGAGTCCGAGATCCATTGCTGCCTCGCTGCGCGAAAGGATGAAAAAAACAGTCCCAAAACGATAGCAGACGCGCAGCGCGCGCGAAACCGCATCAGCCTTTCGATTGGCCTTCCGGCCAGGAGCTGCCGAACGCCGGGCGCCGCATGGACGTGCGGCGTGGCCTGGGCGTGCGGCGCCGGATCTCAGGCTCAGTACGAGCCGTTGGCGAAGCGGGCGATCGGGTCGTCGCTGGATTGCGTGGGGGCGGGGGCGCTTGTGCCCGCCGTGGAGGCGCGCATGATCTGCACGGGCGTGGCGGAGGATGGGGCGGGCTCGATTGACGTCGAGCCCGCCTGCACGGCTTGCCGTTCCGCGGCGTTCATGCCGGGAGGCGGCGGCTCGAAGGCATCGGCGGCGGCGTCGATAGCGTCGCGCGGAGTGGTTGTGGCTGCGGGGGCGGCGGAAGCGGTTGGCGTGCCTGGTGTACCTGGCGCGGCAGCAGGCGCCACTGCGCCGGCCTGGTGGGCTTGCACCTGCGCCGCGCTGAGCGCAGCGGGCGGCGGCTCGAACGCGTCGGCTGATGCGGCGGCGCTCGCGCTCGAAGCAGGCGCGGCGCCGGCATAGGTGGGCTGAGGTGCCGACGTCGGACGGCTCTGGTCCGCTACAGCCGTGCGCGTAGCAGGCGGCGCGGAGATAGCCGCCGCGCTAGCCGTCGCTGCGGCTACGGAGGTGTTGGCCGGCGTGGCCGAAGCCGGAGCCGTCGCCGCAACAGCCGGCGCACCAGGCGCGGGCGCGGATGCTTCCCATGTAGGCGTATCGAACGGCGTGGTCGGGGTGCGCTTCGCCGGCGCCATGCGGCGAATGCCATCGAAATGCTTGGCCCAATACGGATTGGTCAGATAGTCGAGCCGAACGGTGCCGCCCGTCGACGGCGCATTGACGAAGCGCAGCTTGCCGACGTAGATGCCCACGTGGGAGTGCGGCCGCCCGGTCGTGTTGAAGAACACCAGATCGCCGGCCGCGATCTCGTCGGGCTGGATGACCTCGCCGCGCTGGCTCATGTCGGCCGTGGTGCGCGGCAGGTCGGTCTGGGCCGAGCGCGCGAACACATATTTCACGAGACCGCTGCAATCGAAGCCGCTATCGGGCGTATTGCCACCCCAGCGGTAGGGAATGCCCACAAGACTCATCGCCTGAATGGAGATTTCCTCGCGTCCAACGCTGTGGTCAACGAAATTGGGGAAGCCCGGTGGCTTGGTCCGCCATGCCTTGGCGCTCGAACTCGAGCTACCGTTGCGCGAAGTCTTTTGCGGCGTGCTGGAGCACGCTGCAAGAAAGATCACGATCAGTAGTGGAAGCCAGAGTCGCCGCATGACAAATGCAAAAGGCGAACGACAAATGCCGAGCGTTCGCCATTGGGGAAAACCGGTAATGAGCGGATGGTAGCCCGTCGGACATGGCTTCGGCAAGAAATCTTCACAACTTACTTGAAGTCCGGGCGCGATCTGTTGCCGATTTGGCACGTTAAAAAGCGCTGCGGAGAATAAAAAAAGGACCGTATCCGGTTGCCCGGAAACGGTCCTTCGGGGGTGCCTTCAGCGCTTCGCAAAGCGCCGAGAGCACCGAAAACGCCGGTGCCGCGTGGCGTTAGAGAATGTCCGACGCGTAGTCCGCAAGACGCGAGCGCTCGCCACGGGCGAGCGTCACGTGGCCGCTATGCGCCCAGCCCTTGAAGCGGTCGACCACGTAGGTGAGGCCGGAACTGCCTTCGGTCAGATACGGCGTATCGATCTGCGCGATGTTGCCCAGACACACGATCTTCGTGCCCGGACCGGCGCGCGTGACGAGCGTCTTCATCTGCTTGGGCGTCAGGTTCTGCGCCTCGTCGATGATCAGATACTTGTCCACGAACGTGCGGCCGCGCATGAAGTTCATGCTCTTGACCTTCAGACGCGAGCGGATCAGCTCCTGGGTCGCGGCGCGGCCCCATTCGCCGGCGGCGTCGTCGGTCTTCTGGAGCACTTCGAGATTGTCGTCGAAGGCGCCCATCCACGGCTGCATCTTTTCCTCTTCGGTGCCGGGCAGGAAGCCGATGTCTTCGCCCACCGGCACCGTCGCACGCGTCACGATGATCTCGTTGTAGCGCTTCTCGTCGAGCACCTGCGCGAGGCCCGCGGCGAGCGCCACGAGCGTCTTGCCCGTGCCGGCCTGGCCGAGCAGCGTGACGAAGTCGATCTCGGGATTCATCAGCAGGTTCAGCGCGAAGTTCTGCTCGCGGTTGCGCGCCGTGATGCCCCACACGTTGTTCTTGTGATGGCCATAGTCGCGCAGCGTTTGCAGCAGCGCCGTCTTGCCGTTGAGCTCGCGCACGATCGCGTGGAACGTGGGCTCGCCGTTCTGCGGCTCCAGATAGACGAACTCGTTCACGAGCATCGAGAGGCACTCGGGACCCGTCACGCGGTAATACGTGGTGCCGGTCTTGGTGTCCTGCCAGGACTCCATGCCCTTCGCGTGCTTGGTCCAGAAGTCCTGCGGCAGCGCGCGGATGCCCGAGTAGAGCAGGTCCTTGTCTTCGAGGACCTGGTCGTTGAAATAATCTTCGGCGGGCAGGCCGAGCGCGTGCGCCTTGATGCGCATGTTGATGTCTTTCGACACCAGCACGACGAGGCGGTCCGGCCGGTCGCGCTGCAGCGCGCGCACGACGCCGAGGATCTGGTTGTCGGCCTTGCCTTCGGGCAGACCGTCGACCGGATCGATGTGCGTGAGCGTGGTCTGGAAGTAGAGGCGTCCGAGCGCCTCGCGGCTGCCGAGGCGGTCGAGCGAGATGCCCTCCGAGATCGGCCCGGCGTTCGCAACGAGCTGATCGAGCGTGCGGCTCACCTGGCGCGCATTGCGCGCCACTTCGGACATGCCCTTCTTGTGGTTGTCGAGTTCCTCCAGCGTCATCATCGGCAGGAAGACGTCGTGCTCCTCGAAGCGGAAGAGGCAGGTCGGATCATGCATCAGCACGTTCGTGTCGAGCACGAAGAGCTTCTGGATCTCGATGGTTTCCTCGGGGTGCACGCGTTTTTTCGTGCCCGCGCGCGCGGTGGGCGCGGCTGCGCCGCTCGCCGTTTTGGCCGCTGGCGACTTGCCGCCGCGCGCGACAGGCGCCGCGGGTGCGGTCGGTGCGCCGGGCGCTTCGGTCTGCGGCTCGGCATGAGCCTGCACCGGCTGCAACAGCGCCGCGGTTTGCTGCTTGCGTTTTCGCGCCGGCGCCGGTGCGACGGGTTCGAGCGCCGCGAGTTCGGCGCTGGCGCTGTGCATGGGCACCGTGCGCAGCGTGGTTGACGCGTTGGCGGCGAGGGTCATCGGCTCGGCGACGCTTTCCGCGCCATAGTCGGCGACATCGGCGGCGTCGTTCTCGCTCGCCGTTTTGCGCGTGCTGCGGGTCGTGCGCGCACGCGCCTTGTATTCATCGGGCGGCAGCAGGTTGCCGAGCTTGCTGGGGGGAGTAGGCAAAGGCATGGTGTCCCTCGAAAAATTCGGGTCGAGTGGTCGCGGTGTTGACCGTACGATGCGCGTACGGTGCGCTTTCGGGCGGTGCATGCGGGTGCCGGTCAGGCGCCCGTCGTGACCGCGCTGGCTGCGCGCTCAGGTCTGAAAATGCCGGTTCGCCTGTTTTTCGATCGGCTCCTTGACGTTGACGCGCACCGGGTCGCTAATCCGGCACGACGTGGAGGGAGTGACTGCTAACAAAGAAGCAAACAAAAAAGCCGCTGCCCCGGGTGACGAGGCAAGCGGCTTGACTGCTTTAATGGCGCGTTGCCCCGGATGCGCTGGAGCGGTCATCCTGTGACCGTTCTCAAGACCGCGCGGGCGTGGCAAATGCGACAAAAAATGGGGTGGACAGGCACTCATTGCAGCCCAATATAACGCGCCTCACAGCGCTTGTACAGCCTCCAGGACTTCGTCGACATGGCCCGGCACCTTGAGTCCGCGCCACTCCTGGCGCAGTACGCCGTCGGCGTCGATGAGGAACGTGGAGCGTTCGATCCCCCGTACTTCTTTGCCATACATTTTCTTCATTTTGATGACGTTGAAGAGCGAACAGAGCGCTTCGTCGCCGTCCGATACCAAGGTAAACGGCAGCTCGAGCTTGGTCTTGAAGTTCTCGTGCGAGCGCACGCTGTCGCGCGAGACGCCCACGATCGTGGCGCCCGCTTTCTTGAACTTCGGGTAGAGGTCGCGGAACTCCATGCCTTCGCGCGTGCAGCCGGGCGTGTTGTCCTTCGGG
Organism: Paraburkholderia sp.; assembly: GCA_031286755.1. Taxonomy (GTDB): domain Bacteria; phylum Pseudomonadota; class Gammaproteobacteria; order Burkholderiales; family Burkholderiaceae; genus Paraburkholderia. Next base: position 4,061 of record JAITTX010000104.1, on the reverse strand, counting down.
TAGAAGTACAGCACGACCTTCTTGCCCTTGAGGCTCGAGAGCGTGAAGTCGCCGCCGGTGGCGGGCGCGGTGAAATCGGGAACGGGTTGGTCGACTGCGATGGTCACGTCAGGCACGTGGCTCTCCTGTTGTTATGGGCTGCTGGCATGGGTGGGCGCGACGATCGGGATCGGCAGCGAGGTGCGGTCTCATGCACGTCGCGGCATCGCCTTGCAGCGGATTTCAGTCGGGTTGAACGATCAGCTCGCCCGAGCGGCCTGCGATCTCGCCCCAGGTGACAGGGTACGATGGCAGCGAATCCGGGTCCAGCGTCGCATGGTAGTCGCCCATCGTGGCAAACGTATGGCCCTGCGCGCGCCAGCCTGCGAGCAGTTGCTCGAACACCGGCGCGAGCTTCTGGCCTTCGAGCTCGGCGTGCAGCGTGAACACCTGGTCGTGTGGATTGTGCTCGGTGCGCTTGAGCAGCCACGCGGCGACGTTGTCGATGTCCACGCCGTCCACGCCCAGCACTTCGTCGAGCGTGGGCAGCGTGGTCGGCATCTGCACATGGTTGAGCGTGCGCCCGCCCACTACCGGGCGATAGGGCGAATGCCCGCGTCCGTCCGAGGCGTACTTCATGCCCCACGTGTCGATCTGCTCGAACGCGGCCTCGTTCATCTGCCAGCCCGCGGCGCCGTGCGTGGCGGGCGGCGTGCCGAAGATCTGCGCGAAGCGCTCATGGCTCTTTCTCATCTCGCGCGCGGTCCAGTCGCGTTCGCGGCTGCGCACGTTGTCCTGCCAATAGACGTGATCCCACGTATGGATGCCGCATTCGAAGCCGGCTTCGTGGATCGCGCGCATCTCGGCCGCCGCGCGCACGCCGATATCGGGGCCGGGCAGCAGCACGCCGTACATCAACTGCTTCACGCCGTAGTGCTCCACGACGGATGTGCGCGAAACCTTCTTGAGAAAACCCGGCCGGAACACGCGGCGCAGCGCCCAGCCCGTGTGGTCCGGGCCGAGGCTGAAGAGGAAAGTCGCGCGCGCCTTGTAGCGGTCGAAGATGCGCGCGAGATTCGGCACGCCCTCGCGCGTGCCGCGCAGCGTGTCGACGTCGATTTTCAGGACGATACGGGCCAAGTGGGCGGGTCCTTCGCGCTTATTGCTGCTCGACGAGGGCGCGCGCTTCGCCCACATGGCCGCGGTACGCTTCGAAGATCTTGCGCAGCGCGTCGTCGAAGGTCGACTTGGGCGCCCAGCCGAGCTCCTGCATCGTGTTGTCGATCTTCGGCACGCGGTTCTGCACGTCCTGGTAGCCCGCGCCGTAGTACGCGCCCGACGAGGTCTCGACGAGCTGCACCTTCTTCGCGGTTTCGGCGTATTCGGGAAACTCGGCCGCGAGCGCGAGCATCTTGTGCGCGAGTTCGCGCACCGAGAAGTTGTTGGTCGGGTTGCCGATGTTGTAGATCTTGCCCGTGGCGACACCGCCCTTGTTTTCGATGATCTTCATGAGCGCTTCGATGCCGTCGTCGATGTCGGTGAAGGCGCGCTTTTGCGCGCCGCCGTCGACGAGGCTGATGTTCTCGCCGCGCACGATGTGGCCGAGGAACTGCGTGACGACGCGCGACGAACCTTCCTTCGGCGTGTAGATCGAGTCGAGGCCCGGGCCGATCCAGTTGAACGGACGGAACAGCGTGAAGTTCAGGCCCTCCATGCCGTAGCCCCAGATCACGCGGTCCATGAGCTGCTTGGAGCAGGCGTAGATCCAGCGCGGCTTGTTGATCGGACCGTAGGTGAGGGCGGACGCGTCCGGGTCGAACTGCTCGTCGGAGCACATGCCGTAGACCTCGGAGGTCGACGGGAAGACGAGATGCTTGTGATACTTCACGGCCGAGCGCACGATCGGCAGGTTCGCCTCGAAGTCGAGTTCGAACACGCGCAGTGGCTGCTTCACGTAGGTGGCCGGCGTGGCGATCGCCACCAGCGGCAGGATCACGTCGCACTTCTTGATGTGATACTCGACCCATTCCTTGTTGATCGTGATGTCACCTTCGAAGAAGTGCATCCGCTCATGCTTGACGAGATCGCCGAGGCGGTCCGTCTGCATGTCCATCCCGAACACTTCCCAGTTCGTGGTTTCGAGGATGCGCTTGGAGAGGTGATGGCCGATAAAGCCGTTCACACCCAGGATCAGGACTTTTTTCATGGACGGGGGACAGATGAAGTGAGTTCGGTGAATGCGGCGGGGGTAACGATGGTCTCTTGACCATTTTGCTGATGCCGCAGTTCGTGGATCGCGATGGCGCGGCCGTCGCCGCAGACGGCGAAAAACGCATTATCGCTTACGTGGATACCCGGGGGCAATTGGCCCGGGTGCGCGGCCAGCCTGGACAGCGCCGTGCCGGGGCGCGCAAGGCGCGCGCGGGCGATCACGAAACGCTTGCCGTCGATGTCGGTGAACGCGCCGGGATAGGGCGGCGCGACCGCGCGAATCAGGTTGTAGACGTCCTGCGCGCGCTGCGTGAAGTCGATGCGGCCGTCTTCGGGTTTGCGCCCGCCGTAGTAGCTGCCGTGCGAGAGATCGTTCGGCAGATGCGGCGCCTCGCCCGCGATGAGCGCGGGCAGCACGCGCCAGAGCGTCTGCTCGGCGGCCACGGTCACCTTGTCGAACACCATCGCGGCGGTGTCGTCGGGCAGGATCGGCACGGGCGTTTGCGCGATGATCGCGCCCGCGTCGGGTTTGGCGGCCATCTCATGCAGCGTCGCGCCGGTCTCCGTCTCGCCCTTGAGCACGGCCCAGTTGGTGGGCACGCGGCCGCGATACTTCGGCAGCAGCGAGCCGTGCATGTTGTACGCGCCGCGCGCGGCGGTCGCGAGCAGGTCCACCGGCAGCATGTGCCGGTAATAGAACGAGAAGATGAAGTCGGGCCGCGCGGCGGACACGGCCGCTCGCAGCTCGGGGCTCTTCGGATCGGCGGGCGTGATGACGTCGATGCCATGTTCCTCGGCCACCGACTTCACGCTGCCGACCCAGATGGTCTCGGTCGGGCTGTCCTCGTGCGTGACGACAAGCGCCACGTCCACGCCGCGCGCGAGCAGCACCTGCAGGCAGCGCACGCCCACATTGTGATACGCGAAAACGACGGCACGCGGCTTCATGACTGGGCTCCTCGCTGCGGATCCGGGTTGGTGCCGGCGTTGGCACTTTGGTTGGTGGCTTGATTGGCACCCTGGTTCGCGGCAGCCGCGGCGCCGATGTTGAGCGACGCCTGCAGGCCCTGCACGACGTCCTGGCGCGGCACGCCGACCACTTCGCGGCCGTTGCGCTCCTCGAGGATCGTCTGCACGAGATAGCGCGGACGCGCGCGCACCTGCTGATAGATGCGGCCGATGTATTCGCCGAGCAGGCCGAGCGCGAAGATGATCACGCCGAGCAGGAAAAACGTGATGGCGAACAGCGTGAACACGCCTTGCACTTCCGCGCCGATGATGAAGCGGCGGATCAGCAGCAGCATGAAGAGGCCCGCGGAGCCGAGCGAGAGAATCACGCCGATGAACGAGAGCCACTGCAGCGGCACGACCGAGAAGCCGGTCACGAGGTCAAAGTTCAGGCGGATCAGGCTATAGAGCGAATACTTCGATTCGCCCGCGAAGCGCTCCTCGTGCGCGACATCGACCTCGACGGGGTTTTGCGCGAACGTGTAGGCGAGCGCGGGAATGAAGGTGTTGATCTCGCCGCAGCGGTTGATCGTGTCGATGATGTGGCGGCTGTAGGCGCGCAGCATGCAGCCCTGGTCGGTCATCTTGATGCGCGTGATGCGCTCGCGCAGGCGGTTCATCACCTGCGAGGCCTTGCGCCGCCACAGGCTGTCCTGGCGCTGCATGCGGATGGTGCCCACGTAGTCGTAGCCCTCGCGCATCTTCTCGACGAGCTTGCCGATTTCCTCGGGTGGGTTCTGCAAGTCGGCGTCGAGCGTGATGACGATTTCGCCGCGCGCCTGCTCGAAGCCCGCGAGGATCGCCATGTGCTGGCCGTAGTTGCCGTTGAGCAGGATCGCGCGGGTGGTGTCGGGCCGGGCGCG
>JAITTX010000094.1 GCA_031286755.1 Paraburkholderia sp. | reverse complement strand
TATCACCTGATGCAACACGACCGCGACGGCGCTGAAAAGCTCGGCCGCGCGCTGCTGTTCGCGACCGACCACCTGAAGCATTGCGAGAAGTGCAACACCTTCACCGAAGCTCAGGTATGCGAAACATGTCTCGACGAGGAGCGCGATCCCACGCTCCTGTGCGTCGTGGAAACGCCCGCCGACCAGATCATGCTCGAGCAGACCATGACTTATCGCGGGCTGTATTTCGTGCTGATGGGCCATCTGAGCCCGCTCGACGGCATCGGCCCGAAAGAGATTCATTTCGACCGCCTCGTGAAGCGCGCCTCGGACGGCGTCGTCAAGGAAGTCGTGCTCGCCACCAACTTCACGAATGAGGGCGAGGCCACCGCGCATTATCTCGGCCAGACGCTCAAGGCCCGCGGCCTGAGCGTCACGCGCCTCGCGCGCGGCGTGCCGGTGGGCGGCGAGCTGGAATACGTCGACGCGGGCACCATCGCGCGCGCGATGCTCGACCGGCGCTCGATGTAGCGTCGAGCGGCTTCCGTGGTGGCGAGCGTGGCCGCCCGGCGGGCACGCGTGGCGCGCATTCCGGCGAGCAGCTTCGAAGAACATGAAAGGAGACCCATGAACGCAGCCCCTTTCCCTGAGTCCGGCGCGCAACGCGGAACAGCAAACGATATGGCAAATGAAGCGGCGGGCAGCGAAAAGCCCGCAGGCCCGCTCGCGGGCGTGAAGGTGCTCGAGCTCGGCACGCTGATAGCGGGCCCGTTCGCCGCACGTTTTCTCGGCGAATTCGGCGCCGAGGTCATCAAGATCGAGGACCCGAAGGGCGGCGACCCGCTGCGCAAGTGGCGCAAGCTCTATCCCGAAGCGGGCGGCACCTCGCTCTGGTGGGCGGTGCAGGCGCGCAACAAGAAGTCGGTGACGATCAATCTCAAGGCCGAAGAGGGCAAGGAGATCGTGCGCCGGCTTGCGAAAGAAGCCGACATCGTCATCGAAAACTTCCGGCCCGGCCTGCTCGAAAAGCTCGGGCTCGGCTACGACGTGCTCTCGAAGGAGAATCCCGGGCTCGTGATGGTGCGGCTCTCGGGCTATGGCCAGACCGGCCCGTATCGCGACCGGCCGGGCTTCGGCGCCATTGCCGAGTCGATGGGCGGCCTGCGCCACATTACCGGCTACCCGGAGCTGCCGCCGCCGCGCATCGGCATCTCGATCGGCGACTCGATTGCGGCGCTGCACGGCGTGATCGGCGCGATGATGGCGCTCCACCATCGCAACATGAATGGCGGCAGCGGCCAGATTGTCGACGTCGCGCTTTACGAGGCCGTGTTCAACATGATGGAGAGCGTGGTGCCCGAGTACGGCGTGTACGGCATGGTGCGCGAGCGCACCGGCGCCTCGCTGCCGGGCATCGTGCCGTCCAATACGTATCCGTGCCGCGACGGCAGCATCGTGATCGGCGGCAACAGCGATCCGATCTTCAAGCGCCTCATGACGGCGATCGAGCGCGACGATCTCGCCAACGATCCCGGCCTCGCGCATAACGACGGCCGCGTGCCGCGCACGGCGGAGATCGACGGCGCGATTGCGGCGTGGCTCGCGACGCGCACCATCGACGAGGCGCTCGACGTGCTCAACGCCGCCGACGTGCCCGTGGGCCGCATCTACACGGTGGCCGACATGTTCACCGATCCGCAGTTCGCCGCGCGCCAGATGATCCAGCAGTTCCGCTGGCAGAAGAAGGATGCACAGGAGGGCGAGGGCGTCGATATCGCGCTGCCGGCGGTCACGCCCAAGCTCTCGGCCACGCCCGGGGACACGCGCTGGCTCGGCCCCGAGCTGGGTGAGCATACCGATGAAGTCCTGCTGTCGCTCGGCTATGACGCGGGGCGCATCGCACAGTTGCATGCGCAACAAATCGTCTAGCGGCGCGCGCATTGCCGCGGTGCTGAAAGCGTAAAAAAGGCTCGCACGCTGCGAGCCTTTTGTTTTTCTACGAGTGTGAGGGCGCCGCTCAGGGCTCGATCACGATCTTGCCCGTCACCTTGCGCGAGGCCATGTCCTTGAGCGCTTGCGCGGTGTCGGCGAGCGCGTAGCGCTTCGAGACATAGGGCTTGAGCTTGCCTTCGCCGATCCAGCCCACCATCTGCGCGAACGCCGCCGCGTTGTGCTGCGGCTCGCGGCGCGCGAAATCGCCCCAGAACACGCCCACGATGCTCGCGCCCTTGAGCAGCGTGAGGTTCAGCGGCAGCTTTGGAATTTCGCCATTGGCGAAGCCGACCACGAGATAACGCCCGCGCCAGCCGATGCTGCGAAACGCCGGCTCGGCATAGACGCCGCCGACCGGGTCGTAGATCACGTCGGGGCCCTTGCCGCCGGTCAGCGCCTTGATGCGCTCGCGCAGGTCCTCGGTGCTGTAATTGATGGTGGCGTCGGCGCCGAAGCGGCGGCAGACCTCGAGCTTCTCGTCGCTCGATGCCGCGGCAATCACGCGCGCGCCGAGCACCTTGCCGATCTCCACCGCCGCCAGACCCACGCCGCCCGCCGCGCCGAGCACGAGCATGGTTTCACCGGCACGCAGGGCGGCACGGTCGACCACGGCGTGGTGCGAGGTGCCATAAGCGAGCGTGAAGGCGGCCGCAGTCGCGAAATCGGCGCCTTCGGGCAGCGGCACGCACGCGGCGGCATCGGCGAGCGCCTGCTCCGCGAATCCCCCGTTACCGACATAGGCGACCACGCGCGCGCCCGGCGCGAGCTTCACGCCATCGCCCGCGGCGCGCACGATGCCCGCGACTTCGGCGCCGGGCGTGAAGGGCAGCGGCGGCTTGACCTGATACTTGTTCTCGATGATCAGAACATCCGGGAAATTGACCGCGGCGGCCTTCACGTCAATCACCACCTGGCCAGCGCCGGGCACAAGATCCGGCAGGTCTTCGAGGGTGAGCGTTTCAGGCGGGCCGTACTGGTTGCAGCGGATTGCGCGCATCGTGTCTCCTGTTTTCTGGGTATGTCAGTCATGGATCCGGCACAGCATCACAGTGTACGGCAATCCGGCTACATAAGAACGATCGTGCGTTTTTTTGCCGATGAGTCGAAAACCCAGTGCGCACCCAGTCGGAACAGGGAGGGTGGCCGACGTATGCAAGGGGCAGAAAACGGCGCGAAAAACACTGTGAGTGAGATTCGCGGTGCATGTCGGAATGCGCCACGGATCGTGGCGTGCACGGCGGCGCGCCACATGCCGGGATGTCGTTCGCCTGCCTTCTTTCCTCGGTTACAATCGGCGGATGCGAATCCTGATCAGCAACGACGACGGTTATCTCGCGCCCGGCCTT
>JAITTX010000038.1 GCA_031286755.1 Paraburkholderia sp. | reverse complement strand
CAACCACAAATATTGACATCGCCGCTTAATGCCCACTGCTGACCATTCGGGCCGGTGCCGGCGCGACGCGGCCCTCGCGGAGCAATAAAGCCTTCCTGTTCGCAAGCGCTGCACCACGTTTTCATGTAAAGCGTTGAGATATTCACGCGGGGTGGCGGACTCGAACACGTCACGCTCGGCAAGCCCTCCGTAATTACCGCATCTCCAGCCTTGTCGCCAACGCCCAGAAATGTGCGGATCATACGGCCTCGCTTGGGTCTTGCATTTGTGCTTCGGTAACGACCTCCCAGGTGCCTGACCACGTGGGCCGTTTGCAATCTGGACTATCCGTTATCGTGTCGCCGTTATCGAGCCCACTTTCCACATAAGCGAATTGCGCAAGGGCGCGATTGCGCTTTATCGCCAGGCCGCTAACGATTCGCGCCGTTGTGCCGTTCGGGTAATAGCCCCCGCGCTCCGTGCGCGCGCCGATCGTCACGAATGCATAGATGGCGCCTTGGCGTTTTTCCTGTTCCGACATTTCGAGTGCTCCACTGCGAATGGCTGAAACGAGCCGGCCCGGTCCCGCAACCGGCAACAAATCAGGCTAAATTTAGCTTTCACAAGCGATGTGAACACAATGGCAAGCGCAAGGATCATCAGACGAGGATGAAAAAGAGGAAGAACCATGCATGCTGCATTGACGCGAGACGGTACGTTGACTTTCGGCAAGGTCGTTCGGGAAGCCATCAACCAATTGCGCACTCCAGCCTTCTTTTTCATGACGTTTTAATTACGTCAATATTGTTGTCTATACATTAAACACATAGGACGCTTCCTCCGCGGCTCCGCCCTCCGCAATTTCGCGCAAACTCCCGCCGTAATAGACGTAAGCCGCAAACTTTTCAGCGAAAACCCTACTTAACCAATCATCTTCGATTCGCTATCTTGTCTATTCAACTTTGCAGATGAAAACCGCCTCTTTCGCGGCGGCCCCGATGTCGATACTGGAGTCCTTACGTCCATGAAGAAGCTTGCCCTGTCCCTCGCGATCCTGGCTCTCGCCACCTCAGCCTTCGCAAAGGACGCGTCCACCGTCCGCTTTGGCGTCGACGCGAGTTATCCCCCGTTTGAATCGAAAAGCACGGACGGCAAGCTGGTCGGCTTCGACATCGATCTCGGCAATGAGATTTGCAAGCGCCTGAACGCGAAGTGCGTGTGGGTCGAGAACGAGTTCGACGGCATGATCCCGGCGCTGAAGGCCCGCAAGTTCGACGGCGTGCTCTCGTCGATGTCGATGACGCCGCAGCGCGAAGCGCAAATCGCCTTCTCGACGAAGCTGTTCCACACGCCCACGCGCCTGGTCGCGAAGAAGGGTTCGAGCCTCCAGCCGACGGCCGACGCGCTCAAGGGCAAAACCGTGGGCGTCGAGCAGGGCACGATTCAGGAGACCTACGCGAAGCTCTACTGGGCGCCCAAGGGCGTGCAGGTCGTGCCCTACCAGAACCAGGACCAGGTCTACGCCGACCTGATCTCGGGCCGCCTGGACGCGGCGCTGCAAGACGCCGTGCAGGCCGAGCAGGGCTTCCTGAAGACGCCGCGCGGCGCGGGCTTCCAGTTCACGGGCGGCAACATCGACGACCCGAAGGGCACGCTCGGCGCCGGCGCCGCCATCGGCCTGCGCAAGGACGACACCGAGCTGAAAACGAAGATCGACAAGGCCATCGCCGACATGATCAAGGACGGCACCTACAAGAAGATCGAGTCGAAGTACTTCGACTTCGACGTGTACGGCGGCTAACGCGCCACGGCGCGGGGACATTCCTCGCGCCACGCCGCGTTGTCCCCAAGCGCATTTCCTCTCATCCCGCGCGCCGGCCCGGCATCCGGCGCAGTCACTCGATCATGCAAACACAGACGCATCCCCTGATTTCCCCCGCGCTCGGCACCGAGCGGCACCTCACGAGCTTCCACTATGGCCCCAGCGGCGGGCAGAAGATCTACATCCAGTCGTCGCTGCACGCCGACGAATTGCCGGGCATGCTGGTGGCCTGGGCGCTGCGCGGCCGGCTCGCCGCGCTGGAGGCCGCGGGCAAGTTGCGCGGCGAGATCGTGGTGGTTCCCGTGCCAAATCCGATCGGCTTGAACCAGCGCCTGCTCGGCCAGATGCTCGGCCGCTTCGAAACCGGCACCGCCTCGAACTTCAATCGCAACTTCCACGATCTGGCCGAACTCGTGATGCCGCGCGTCGAGTCGCGCCTCACCGGCGACGCGCAACAGAACCTGCTTGCGGTGCGCGCGGCCATGCGCGAGGCGCTCGCCGAACAAACCCCCACCACCGAGCTTCAGTCGCAGCGTCTCGCGCTACAGCGCCTCTCGTATGACGCCGACGTGGTGCTCGACCTGCATTGCGACTTCGAAGCCGCGCTGCATCTCTACACGAATCCCGATCTGTGGCCCGAGGTCGAGCCGCTCGCGCGATATCTGGACGCGAAGGCCTCGCTGCTCGCGCTCAATTCGATCGGCAACCCGTTCGACGAGATTCACAGCTTTTGCTGGTCGGCATTGCGTGCTCGCTACGGCGAGCGCTACCCCATTCCCAATGGTTCGATCTCCGTAACGATCGAGCTTCGCGGCCAGGCGGACGTGTCCTATGCGTTCGCGGAGCAGGACGCCAACGCGATCGTCGAATACCTGACGTATCGCGGCGTGATCGACGGCACGCCCGCGCCGTTGCCGCCGCTCGAATTCGCGCCCACGCCGTTCGCCGGCAGCGAATCGCTCACCGCGCCGGTGTCCGGCGTGATCGTGTTTCGCGCCCCGGTTGGCGCACGGGTCGAGCCCGGCCAGCCTGTCGCCGATATTGTCGACCCGCTCACCGGGCGCGTCGTCACGGTCAAGAGCTCCGTTACCGGGGTGCTCTACGCGCGGCAGCGCGCGCGCTTTGCCACGGCAGGCATGGAGGTAGCGTGCGTCGCGGGCAAGGAGCCGGTTCGAAGCGGGGCGCTGCTGCCGGATTGAGCTTGATGGTGTGAACGCGATGTGAGCGCGCGGCGTGAACTTCACAACGCCGGCGCGCCGGGACGAACTCGCCGTCGGCCACGTTGTCGAAAATAACGTGGCTGGAGTTCATTCTCATGAAACGCTTTTGTTCCGCATTGGTATTCGTCGCGCTCGCGGGCGGCTGCGCCTCCACACCGCCGCCCGCGAGCGGTCCATCCGCCCGGCAGGCTCCGGCGCAAACACACGCCTACGCAAACAGCGCCGCCGCGCCCACCAACTACGCTGCAGCGCGCAACGCCTCCCCTTCGAAGCCGCCCAGGCTCAGCGTCGGCGTGAGCGACCCCAATACGCAACTGATCCTGCCGTGGTTCCTCACGGACCTCATCAACCTCGTCAACGATCCCTGACGGCTGAGCCCTCGCCGCCGCGCATCTCCATGCGCGCGAACGCCTCGCGCAACATCGCGCAAAACGCCTCGCCGGGCATCGAAAGCGGTTGCGAGGCGGCCGTCGCCAGATAGAAGTGATCGGGCACCTGCGGCTCGAACGGCTTGACGATCACGCGCGGGTCCGCATACGCGGCCGTCACCGGATCGATCAGCGCCACGCCCGCGCCGTTTGCCACGAACGCGACGATGGTCTGCGAGAGCTGCGCCTCGATCGACATCGAACGCGTCACGCCCGCCTCCACGAACACGCGGTCGATCGCGCTGCGCGCCTCGAAACTCGGCGGGAACGAAATGAACGATTCGCCGCGCAAGTCGGCGGGGCGCACGAAACGCTTGCGCGCGAGCCGGTGCTGACGCGGCAGGATGCAGCGCATGGCCGCTTCCGCCAGCCGTTCGCTGCGGATGGCGGGATGCGGAACGGGCTCGGCAATGAGCCCGATATCGCACTGCCCCGAGGCCACCTTGTCGACCACCGTGGACGCGCTGTGCGCGAGCAGCGTGACGTCGATGCCCGGATGCGCGCGCGTGAAGCGCGTGACGATCTCGGGCAGCAAGTCGAGCGCGACGGCGGGCGAGCCCGCCACGCGCAGGGTGCCCAGCCGCATCGCGCGGATCTGCTCGGCCGCCTGCGCCACGCGATCGAGCCCGACGAAGGCCCGCTCCACCTCCTCGTACAGCACGCGCGCCTGAGCCGTCGGCACGAAGCGGCCCGGCTGGCGTTCGAACAGGACAAAGCCGATCCGGTCCTCCAGGTCGGCAATGAGCCGGCTGACCGCCGGCTGCGAGATATGGAGCTCGCGCGCGGCACGCGTCACCGTGTGGCGCTGCATTACCGCGCGAAAAGCCTCGATCTGGCGGATTCTGAGGGAAGGCGCACTCATAACATTGGATTATGGGAAGCTGAACAAGCTGTATTGGACGGCTTATTTTGCCCGCCTCAAGATCCATTCTGCAACGAAAAGAACGTAAGGAAGCGAATCGGCATGGGATATAACACCCGCAGGAGGCCCGCGTGACAACACCTGAGGCACGTGGATCGCGCGGCTTCGACGTGGTCGTGGCCGGTGGCGGCCTCGTCGGCATGGCGCTCGCCTGGGGCGTGGCGCGCCTGGGCCTGCGCGTCGCGGTCTGCGACGGCGAGGACATCGCCTTTCGCGCGGCGCGCGGCAACTTCGGGCTCGTCTGGGTTCAGGGCAAGGGCGGCCGCTGCCTGCCCTACGCCCGCTGGTCGCGGGTCTCGTCCGAGCGCTGGGGCGCGTTCGCCGGCCAGTTGCAGCGCGAGACCGGCGTGAGCTGCGGCTTCGAGCGTCCGGGCGGCATCGAGCTCTGCGAGCATCCTGCCGAGCTGGAAAGCGCGAGCGCGCTGCTCGAATCGCTGCGCCGGCAGGACGCCGCGCTCACCTATGAGGTACTGGATCCCGTGGCGCTGCGCAAGCGCATTCCGGCTGCATCCCCATCGCTCGCGGGTGCGCTCTGGTCGCCGCACGACGGCCACGCGAACCCGCTTTACACGCTGCGCGCGATGCTCGAAGCCTTCCTCGCCTGCGGCGGCGTCTACCTGCCGCGCAACGAAGTGCGCGAAGTCCGCCCGCGCGCGGGCCGCTTCGAGATCGACACGCCCTCGGGCCTGCTCGAGGCGGGGCGCGTGGTGCTCGCAGCCGGTCTCGACAACGCGAGGCTCGCGCCCATGGTCGGCATGCATGCGCCCATCTCGCCGCTGCGCGGCCAGATCATGGTCACGGAGCGGCTCGCGCCGTTTCTCGCCTATCCCACGCTGGTGGTGCGGCAAACCCCGGAAGGCTCGGTGCTGCTGGGCGACTCGGCCGAGGACGTCGGCTTCGACGACGGCCAGACGCGCTCGGCCATGGTCGATATCGCGCGCCGCGCGCGCACCGCGTTTCCGGCGCTCGCTCGCGCGCGCGTCGTGCGCTCGTGGGGCGCGCTGCGCATCATGACGCCGGACGGGCTGCCCGTCTACGAGGACTCGCCCAGCCATCCCGGCGCGTTCGTCGCCATCTGCCACAGCGGCGTGACGCTGGCCGCGGCCCACGCCGATCTCGTCGCGCCCTGGATCGCGGGCGGCGCGCCGCCCGCCGACCTCGATGCCTTCACCACAGCGCGCTTCGCCGCGCCCAAGGTCGTACCCCATGTTTGAACCCATCAACCGCGCCGCCACCGCGAGCGATGCGCGCGTGCGCATCCAGATCGACGGCTTGCTGCACGACGTGCCCGCGCATTACAGCGTCGCAGCCGCGCTGCTCGCGAGCGGCGCCCTGGCCTGCCGCGCGAGCGCGGTGAGCGGCGCCCCGCGCGGCCCCTTCTGCATGATGGGCGTCTGTTTCGATTGCCTCGTCGAGATCGACGGCATTCCCAACGTGCAGGCCTGCATGACGCCTGTGCGCGACGGCATGCAGGTGCGCCCGATGCGCGGCAAAGCGGAGCTGCCATGACGCGCCGCCAATGTGATCTGTTGATCGTCGGCGCGGGCCCCGCGGGCATGGCCGCCGCCATCGCGGCACGCGCTGCGGGACTCGCCGTGACCGTGGCCGACGAAGGCCCCTCGCCGGGCGGCCAGATCTATCGCAATCTCGCCGCCACGCCGGCGCATCTCGTGCAATGGCTGGGCAAGGACTACGCAGCGGGCCGCCCGCTCGTCGACGGCCTGCTCGCGAGCGGCGTGCAGTATCTGCCGCGCAGCGTCGTCTGGCAGCTCGCCTTCGAACCGGGGCCTGTGGCCATGCTCACGCAAAGCGGGCCCTCGGGCGGCACGCTGGAGGTGGGTGCGCGCGCCATTCTGATCGCCACGGGGGCGCAGGAGCGCCCCTGGCCCGTGCCCGGCTGGACCCTGCCGGGCGTGATGGGCGCGGGCGCTGCGCAAACGTTGCTGAAGTCCGCGGGCCTCGCCCCCGGAGCCGACACCGTGCTTGCGGGCAGCGGCCCGTTGCTCTGGCTGTTCGCCGCGCAACTGCTGAATGCGGGGCGGCGCGTGCGCGCGCTCGTGGACACCACGCCGCGCGACGCCTGGCGGCGCGCCCTGCCGCATGCGTTGCCCGCGCTGCGCGGCGCGGACTATCTGCTCAAGGGCTGGCGCATGCTGCGCGCGGTGCGCCGCGCCGGCATCCCCGTGTATAGCGGCGCAAGCGACGTCGCAATCGAAGGCGACGAGCGTGCCGAGCGCATCCGCTTTCGCGATGCCAGCGGTACCGTGCAAACGCTGGCGACTTCGCTCGTGCTGCTGCATCAAGGCGTGATCCCGTCGACGCAACTCGCCCGCTCGCTGGGTTGCGCGCACGAATGGGACACCCATGCGGCCTGCTGGCGCCCGCAACACGACAGCCGAGGCCGCAGCAGCGTGCCGAACGTCTGGATCGCCGGCGATGGCGCTGGCATCGGCGGCGCGCAGGCCGCTGCCCTGGCGGGCGAAGTGGCGGCGCTCGACATCGCCACGGCGCTCGGCAAGCTCGACGCGCAAACGCAAGCCGCGCGCGAGCGCCCCGTGCAGCACGCGCTGCGCCGCCATCTCGCCGTGCGCCCGCTGCTCGACGCGCTTTATACGCCGCCCATCACGCAGCGCATTCCGGACAACGAAACAATCGTCTGCCGCTGCGAAGAGATCACGGCCGGCGAAATCCGCCGGCTCGCCGGACTCGGCTGCCAGGGCCCCAACCAGATGAAGGCGTTCACGCGCTGCGGCATGGGCCCGTGTCAGGGCCGCTGGTGCGGCACGACGGTGGGCGAACTGATTGCGCAGGTCCAGCACCGCGACGTGGCCGAGGTGGGCCACTACCGCATACGCGCGCCCATCAAGCCGATCACCGTGGGCGAGATGGCCGACGCCATCGAACTCGCGGACGACTTCCAGCGCGGCGAGTTTCCGAGTTGAATCGCGGCCGGGCCGCGCCACGCACCCCCTTGCATCCTCATTCCCATACGAACGGAGACCCAGCATGAAGACGCGCATTACGATCCTCCTCTCGGCCGCGGCCATGGCCTTCGCCTCGCACGCCTTTGCAAAGGAATGGACGACGATCCGCATCGGCGTCGACCCCACCTACCCGCCGTTCGAGTCCACCGCCACCGACGGCAGCGTGAAGGGCTTCGACGTTGATCTCGGCAATGCGCTGTGCGCGAAGCTCAACGCTAAATGCGTGTGGGTCTCCAGCAGCTTCGACGGCTTGATTGCCGGCTTGCAGGCACGCAAGTTCGACGTGATTCTCTCGTCGATGGCGGCCACCGAGCAGCGCCGCCAGCAGATCGACTTCACCGACCGCCTCTATCGCAACCAGACGCGCCTGATCGCGCGCGCGAATTCCGGACTCCTGCCTGAAGCCGCGAAGCTCGCCGGCAAGCGCATCGCCGTCGAGCAGGGCACGATCCAGGAAACCTATGCGCGCCAGAAGTGGTCCGCTGCGGGCGTGGAAGTCGTGCCTTACCCGAGCTACGACCAGGCTTATGCCGACCTCGTCAATGCGCGCGTGGATGGCGTGCTGATGGATGCCGTGCAGGGCCAGCTCGGCTTTCTCGCCACACCGCAAGGCAAGGGCTTCGCGTTCGCGGGCGGCACCGTTTATGACGCGAAGATCATGGGCACCGGCGACGCCGCGGGCGTGCGCAAGTCGGACACCGACCTGCGCGACGCGCTCAACCGGGCCATCGCGCAGATTCGCAATGACGGCACGTATCAGAAGATTCAGTCGAAGTACTTCGACTTCGATATGTATGGGAATTGAGGGGGCGGGTTCGAAAGACGGGTGACAGGTGCAAACAACGGGGTCGATTTCAAGGCCCCGTTGTTTTGCCTGTCAATGCTCGGTGTTCTCGAAGAAATAGCCCGGCACGTCCGGCCCCCACAAATACAGGGAGTCTTCGGGCGGATGGTTGCTGCCGGGCCACTGCGTGCCTGCTCCAACGTAGTCGATATCGGCCGAGTATTCCCAGAACGATCCCCAGGGGTCACGCACGTACTGAAAGTAGTTCGATCCGAGCACGTGGCGCCCCACGCCCCATCCGTCGACATAGCCCGCGCGCTGCATCTGCATCTTGCCAAGGCCGACCGCCTCGACATCCGGAACATCCCACGCGCTGTGGTGCCACCCCCTCTTCTCGCCGTGCGCGAATGCGACCAGATGATGATCGCTGCCGTGGCGCGCGTGCAGGAACGCGACGATGCCCTCGGACCCGTCGGATAGCGTCAAGCCCAATGCGCGCTCGTAAAAAGCGACCGTGCCGCGCACGTCGGGCGTGAACATCAGAACATGAGAAAGCCGCGCGGGGCGTGTAACCGGCGCGTCGGCGCGAGCGCACGCGCCGCGTGAACGCAAGGGCGCCGATGCCCTGCCCGGCTCCGGCTTGCACCCGGGCGATGTTTTGACGCCTGCCTTGAGCTGCAGAAGGTTGCCGTCCGGATCGTGGAACCAGAAGCCGTTGTCGCGCGCGAGCCGCTCGGGCGTGGCAGCCTTTGCACCGGCTGCCAGAATCTGCTCGCACAACGGCGCGAAGTCGTCGGCGAAACAGTTCAGCGCGAGATACGCGAGCTGCTTTCGCGCGCCCTCCCGAACCTTCGCCCACACGTGATCGCTTTGCGGCGTGCGCAACAGCAGCTCGCCTGGCTGCAGCTCCAGCGCGAAGCCAAAGGCGTTCAGGAAGCGCGTCGCCGCTTCGAGGTCTGGCACGTCGAGCGCGAAATGGTCGATCGAATGAATGCCGAAACGCGCGCGCTTGTTCGTCGTCGATGTCATGAGCTCGACTCCCGTGTCAGGCGGCCACGCCGCTCGCGTGTGCCTGCGTGCCAGTCGTTGCGCCTGGCGCAGCGCCCAGCACCTGCGTCAGCACGCGCCGCAATTCCATCGCGGGGTCCACCGCGCGCGTGCTGCAGCGCCAGGCGACGAAGCGGTCCGGCCGCACCAGCACGCAGCCATCGTCCTCGATCTCGCGTTGCGCTGCCCACTGGCCGTATGCATCGAACGTGGGGCTCGCGTGCGCGATCGACACCGCTTCGATCCTGATGCCGAACTCGCCGCCAACCTGCCGCGCCGCATCGAGCCAGGCCTCCCCGCCCCTGCCGGTCAATACCGTGAACACGCCGTTGCCGACCAGATCGAGTGTCGATACCCGCTTGCCCTCGCGCTCGATCCACGCATGCGGAAGATACGCGCCGGGCGTCGTGGTGGCGTGGTAATACAGCTCGGGGTCGCGCCACGCGGCGGGAAAGGTCGCACCATCGCGCACGATTGCAGCCGATTCGTAGCGCTGCCCCAGTTCGACGCCATGGCAGTTGAACTGATAGTTCTGCTGATCAATGGCTTGAGCAAGTGTCTTGCGGCGCGCCTTGCCGGTTTCGCTGTCCGAGAACAGTTCGTTGAGCGAGGCCCAGCCGTCCTCTGCGCTCTGCCCTTGCGAGAAGCCGAGCGCATTCGCAATCGGCAGCATCTCGCCGACCGATTTGATCGCCCGGTTCACGACGCCCTGGGCAACCGGCTGACGCTCGTCCGAGTAGGTTTGCAGGAGCGCCGGCGATGCCTCGCCCTTGACGATCATCGCGAGCTTCCAGGCCAGATTGAACGCATCCTGCACGGAGGTATTCGAGCCCAGCCCGTTGGCCGGGGGATGCCGGTGCGCGGCGTCCCCCGCGATCGCCACGCGGCCCTTGACCATGGTGCGCGCGACCATCCGGTTGATGGTCCACTTCGAGACGGCCTTCACGCGAACGGGGATATCCGCCTCGCCGATGGTGGCGCGGGCGCGCGCGATCACGGCTTGCTCACTGAGATCGGGCTCGCCCTCTCTCGGGTCGTACATGAAGAGCAGAACCCATTCGTTCCACGGACGCACGCTGATCCACGTGCCGCTGCCCACCCAATAATCGCTGCCCGGCTGGGTCATCCAGTACAGCACGCCGGGGCGGTGCGCCGTGTACTTCGCCAGATCGACCTCCAGCCAGCAGTTGACCGCGCAGCCCAGTCCCATTTCTCCGTCCATCTCGAAGCCGAGATCCCGCACGACCACGCTTTGCGCGCCGTCCGCGCCCACTGCGTAGTCGGAGATCACCTCGATTTCCTCGCCGGTCACGCGATCGACGAGCCGCGAATGAACCGCTTCATCGGTCTGGCGGATGGACACCAGCTCCGTGTTGAAAAGGATTTGCGCGCCATACTCGCGCGCCGCCGTGAGAATGACCGGTTCGAGCAGGTGCTGCGGCGCATTGCACATCTGCGAGGGGCTCGCCGCTTCGTAGTCGGACTTTCGAGCGACGCCAGTGCCCCATGTTTGCAGCCGCGCGAGTTCCGTGCCGGCAAAGCTGGTCGCCCAGACATTATTCGACATCAGCTCGTGGGACGTGGCGAGGGCTCGCACGCGATCTTCGATGCCCAGATCGCGAAACACCTCCACCGTGCGCTGATTCGTGATGTGCGCGCGCGGCGAATGGGCCGTTCCGGAATAGCGCGTGATCGCCAGCACTTCCACACCGTATTTCGCCAGCAATGCGGCGGCCGTGAGTCCGGCGGGGCCCGCACCCACCACAAAAACCGGGACGCGAATCTGTCTCATGTCTCCTCCTTCAGGGAAACTGAACGATCGATCAACGCCGGATCGACGCGTCTTCATCGACGACGGTGTTGCGCAGTACGCCAAGTCCTTCGATCTCGACTTCGCACACGTCGCCGGCACGCATGATGAGCTTCGGCTCGCGCGCCCAACCAATGCCGGCAGGGGTGCCGCTCACGATGACATCGCCGGCTTCGAGCGTGATCGCTTCACTGATGACCGAGATGAGCGAAGCGACGTCGTGCAGCATGTCGTTCGTATTCGCCGATTGCACGACCTGGCCGTTCAGACGCGTTTCGAGCTTGAGGCCTGCACCGCCCGCGGGCAGTTCGTCCGCCGTGACGAACATCGGGCCGAACGCGCCGGTGCCGTCGAAGTTCTTGCCGACCGTCCATTGCGGCGACTTGAACTGGTATTCGCGCACGGATCCGTCGTTGAAGATCGAGTAACCCGCAACGCAGGAGAGCGCATGCTGTTTTGAAATATGACGTCCGCCGCTGCCGAGGATGACCGCCAGTTCGCCTTCGAAATCCAGCGAGTCGGAGATGCGCGGACGGATCATGGGCGCCTCGTGGCCCATCAAGCTCGAGTTCAGGCGCGGGAAGATCGTCGGATAGTCCGGCTGCTCATACGGGCTTTCCTTCGTATGGTCCGCATAGTTGAGCCCGATGCACAGCAGCTTGCCGGGGCGCGCGAGTGGCGGTAGATACGTGACTGAAGCGGCCGGAAATGTCTCGCCGTTCGCGAGTTGTGCCGCCTCCGGGGACGCGAGATCGACGCCACGCGCGAGGAGGTCGTCGAGCGTCGTTTCGCCGAGCGAATGGATGGTATCGCCCTGTACGAGTCCAAGCAGGCGGCGGCGGTTGTCGGGGGAAAAGTGGATGTATCGCATGGCGTCTCCAGATGTTGTCAACTTGATGGCATGTCGAGGCTCGATGAGGAAAGAATAGAAATGGGCTCGCGGCCGCGGTAGATCGCGCGGACGCACAGAGTGTCCTGTCAAAGGAACAATCGAAGAAAGCGCAGAACGGGCAATCGAAACGCGCGACTGCAGCGGGATGGTGGAGAGACAGCGCGCGCAAAGCGCTCAATCGTCCTTTTGAATGTGGGTGGCGAGGTGATCGATCAGCAGCCGCACGGCAGGCAGAAGGCCCCTGCGCGACGGAAAGACGGCATGAACCAGCCCGCCCCTGGGCGTCCAGCCCGGCACCACATCGACCAGCGTGCCTTTTTTGAGCTCGTTTTCGACGGCCATATAGGGCATCTGAACGACGCCTACGCCTTTCATGGCGGCCTGCCGGAGCACGGTCAAGTCGTCGGTGATGTAGCGCGGTGTGTGAGGCACACGCGCCCCGGCTCCGTCCGGACCGACCAGATCCCAGGCGTGATCGCGCTGCGGTCCCCAGTCGAGACTCGGCATGCCGGCGAGATCCGCTGGATGGGCAACCGGCCCGTGCGTTTCGAGAAACGCCGATGCAGCAACGAGACGCTGCGGACTGCCAGACAGCACTCGCATCACCAGCCCGCTGTCTTCGAGCGGCGGGAAACGCACGCGCAGCGCGAGATCGAAGCCTTCGCCGAGGACATCGACCCGGCGATTGGTTGCATCGAGAAGGATCCGCACCTTCGGGTATTGCATCATGAAGTCGGCCACGAGCGGCCCGATGCGGTATTCGAGCAGCGTAGTCGGGCAACTCATGCGCACCACGCCCTGGGGCTCGGAAACCCTGCGCTCCATGACCTCGCGGGCGGCATCGGCTTCCACGAGCACCGCGACGCAGCGCTCGTAGAACTCCTGTCCCGTCTCCGTTACCGAGAAATGCCGCGTGGACCGGTTGAGCAGGCGCACGCCGTAGCGGGCTTCGAGGTCGGCGACGCGCCGGCTCAGCTTGGACTTGGGCATATTGAGCGCACGGCCGGCCTGCGTGAAACCGTGGTTCTCGACCACTTTCACAAAGTAGAAGATGTCGTTCAAGTCGTCCATGACTGTTCCTGTGACAGGACAATCAAGACATCTTAGGGCATTGGGGCGCCAAAGATTGCCGTTGTTCTTCTCATGGAACACAGTCGGCATTTTCGCGGGCTGGAAGTCCGGTCGTCGCCCGCATAGGATTACCTTTGCATGCAAAGCCGATGCTTCAAGCATCGATCCCCGGGATCCCGCTCTCACTTCCTGCACTGTTTCTGGAGCCAACCATGGCAAGCGAACCCATTCGCGACCCCGCGAACGATCATCTGCTCACCCCGCAGAATGCGGCATTCATCGTCATCGATTACCAGCCGGTCCAGGTGAATTCCATCGCCTCAATGGATCGCCAGTTGCTGGTCAACAATATCGTGGGTGCCGCCAGGGCCGCAGTCGCCTACAAGCTGCCGATCGTCCATTCGACGGTGAACGTGAAGACGGGCCTGAACAAGCCGCCGATTCCGCAACTGCGCGCCGCGCTTGGCGACTATCCGACCTACGATCGCACGAGCATCAATTCGTGGGAGGACGTCGAATTCCGCAAGGCTGTCGAAGCCACCGGCCGCAAGAAACTGATCATGACGGCGCTCTGGACGGAAGCTTGCCTGACGTTCCCGGCGCTCGATGCGCTGAAGGCCGGTTATGAGGTTTATGTGGTTGTGGATGCGGTGGGCGGCACATCCGTCGCGGCGCACGATGCCGCGTTGCGCCGTATCGAACAGGCAGGCGGCAAGATGATTAGCGTCGCGCAGTTGTTCTGCGAGTTGCAACGTGATTGGGCTCGCAGCGAAACCGTGCCGGCGTTCATTGATCTGTTCATTCAAACCGGTGGCACGGCGGGTATTCAGTTCTCGTACGACAAGGACTGATGGGTTGCGCGCGCGGCCGGTTGGGAGAGTCGGCCGCGTGCGTACGTCAGGTCGAATGAATGCTCAACGCCGCTCGCGGCTCGCGGCTGAGCGGTGCACAGGCGTCGCCCAAAAGCGGTCCCTCGTCGACGAGCACGGAACCATCAGGACGGCTCTGGCCATCTATAGCCGAGAATCGAGGCGACTGGATAAGCGAGTTCGCGAACCTCGTCCAATTGGTTTCCACCGAGGAGATAAATGAACTCTTCGTCGTGGCGAAGGTAGAAGCCTACATGTCCCTTCCAGCTTGTCGGATCGTCGCGCATTAACACAGTAACGCAGCCGTAGACCGGGCTATCAAGAGCGACTCCCCAATCGAGCCAGGACCGAGCCAAGGCTGATCGCGTCCCGCGAACCCCGGCACCTGCCAGGCACCAGTTAATAAATGAGGAACACCAGGAGATCTTGTCGTCGTAGCCAACGAGGTTTGTCTGGTTGTTGTATTCGACTATCCGTGGATTGGTTGCGCCAACCGGAAAGCGTCTGACACCACATTCGGCAATCGCCACCGGCATCCAGACAGGTTCGGCGGCACTGCTTCTGATATCCATGATCATTCGCGTTGGACGGATGCTTAAGTTGTCCCGGAGATTGTCATCGATTCGAGCCGCCTGGTCGACTGTCCGTTCATGGTCGACTACTGCGCGACACAGTGCGGACGGCGCCCCGAACTGGCCACGTAGTTTAGCGACAGGGCACGCCGCGCTCAGAGGAAGCTCCTGATCAGCATCGTCGCCCACTCCCAGGCACCGCCGCAGCCGGCGGCCCGGCAGCGCGCATCAGGATCCGCCAGAAGGCGGCCATTGGCGTCGCTCACCGAGCTTGAGTTGCGCAGGAAGTACGCCACGCTGTCTTGCAAGGGATCGGGCCCGTCCTCAGGGATATCTAGCCACAGGCCGTTTTCGGTATTCAAGCGGGCCGACAGCGAATCGAAATTGAAACTGCCGAGATAGTATCGATGGCCGTCGATGAGGACCAGCTTGGCGTGCATCATGCGGTTCTCCCGGTCGGAATATTCGCGCACCTCGATCCCGGCATTCACCAGGCCGGGCAGATCGTCGGCATAGGCGCGCCCGACTGCGGGAAATTCCTGCGTGATGCTCGCCAGCGAGGCGCTCACCAGGATCACGTGGACACCTTCGCGCTGCTTGCGCTCGAGCGTCTCGCGCAGTTCCGGCACCAGGATCAGGTAGGGGTTGATGATCAGGATCTCGTGCTGCGCCGTATCGAACGCTTGCAGCATGTCCTGCAACGTGCCTGGCGAGCGCTTGTCGGGCCAGTCGTGGACATAGCGCAGGCGCTCGCAGGCGATCGGTATCCAGGCGGGATCAAAATACGCCCCGGGAGCGGGCGCGGCGGCGGGATCATTGGGTGTATCGGAGGCAGTTGGCGTATCGGTGGCGGCCAGGTCTGCCGCCCCGGCTGCAGCATCGAGCGGAGCCAGCAGCCATTCGCGCCAATAATGGATGCGCGCCGGGTCCAGCGTCGCATAACCCTGCGAGTCGCGATAAGGACTTTCGACTTTGAGGAACTTTTCCGGCTCGGGGCGAACCACTTCCGGGCTATTCCAGAACAAGGCGAAATGCTGGTACATGGCGTGCAGGGAGGAAGCATCCTGGCCGGCGTCGCCCGACACCATCAGATCGCGCTCGCTGAGCCAGTTGCGGAAGCTCTCATCCCAGATCGAGGTACTGCCGATCACGGCCGTGTCGCCAACCAGGAACAGCTTGTCGTGCATGCGATGCGAAATCTCGACGAGATCGGATCGTGGATGGAAGATTCGGAGTTCGATGCCGGGAGCCACCTCGTGCAGGGCGACGATGAGTTCGTCCTCGAACGGGTAGTGCGGCTCGGGGCCGATGCCGTCGATCAGCAGCTTGACCGGCACGCCTCGGCGCGCGGCCTCGACCAGATGACGCAACAGCAGGCCGCCGGTCTGATCGATTTCGAAGATGTAGGCGAGGATGCGGATCTGCTCGGTAGGCGTGGCACGGTCGACCAGCGCAATCCGCGACTGCATCAACTGGCCGTCGTCAAGACTGGCGACCAGGTCGACACATTGCGCGTGGCCGTGCTGAGAATAGGCAAGCACGCATGCCAGAATGAGCGCCAGGCTTCTCGTTGTGGTCATGATGTCGCGAACGGGTTCGATGTGTCTCCGGCCCTGCGTCCTTGAAGGTCTGGAAGGCTTTGTCGCGTTAGCGCGGTCAAGTCGCTCGCTGTTACTTCGAGAAGGTGAACAGAACGGCGAGCCCGAGATGATTACCGTGAACAACAGCAGCGCGAATCTGGCTGCACTTTAAGCACGCAGTGGACAGGACATCGGCGCAGCTGAAAGCATGGCTGTCCAGTATGTCCGATTGTCGCCGATCTATGAGCATTGTTCCAACGACCGCTCATGGCCGACTACTGCCTTATGCGTTTTGCACGGAGTGTGCGCGCGCGAGGCTTGTGAGCGGCCGAGTGCGAACCGGCGCGGCCTCTTGCTGCTAGCCAGGGGGCGTCCGGTGATGACCCGTGAACGGTCAAAAACACGCGGCGTAACGTCAAAGCTCCCGGAGAAACTCGACTAGCTTCGCGTTGACGACGTCCGGCGCTTCTTGAGGCAGCCAGTGTCCTGCTGCCGGTATCACTTCAGACTTCCGCAAATCTGGAACGATCATCGGCATGTCTCTGATGATTTCGCGCATGCCAGGCATTGCAAGCCCGGTGTCTCTTTCGCCGACAAGGAACAGGGCAGGAACTTCGACCCGCAGCCCCTCGAACGCTGCCTGCATCTCCCAATTCCTGTCGAGGTTGCGATAGTAGTTCAGGCCGCCGCGAAAGCCTGAAGTATTGTAGGCGCGCACGAACACGTCCAGATCAGCGGAAGTAAGCCATTTCGGCAACGAGGCGAAATCGTCGAGTGAATCGAGGATGCCTTTGCCTCGCGATATCAACCCAAATGGGTTTGGTGTGCTGGCGTCGCGAACACCGACATCGCCCGACGCTGAAAAATAAATCTTGCGCAGTGTCGCGGCAATGTCGCGCTCAAGCTCCTCTTCAGCCAAGCCCGGTTGCGAGAAATAATGCGTGTAGAACCACGCCTGATCATCCTGCGGAAAAAGGCTGCTCGGTGCACGGGGAGCGCGGCCCATCATTGGAACGCCGAGCGCCGCAACAGCCCGAAAACGGTCGGGGCGAAGCATCGCGGCTTGCCATGCGATGGTCGCCCCCCAATCCGTTCCGACTACAATCGCGTTGCTTTCACCGAATGCATCCAGCAGCGCAACGAGATCGCCGATGACATCGAGGGTCGTGAATTGTCCGATATCCCCCGGACAGTCGCTCAGCCCGTATCCGCGCAAGTCCGGTGCGACGGCGTGGAACCCAGCTTGCCCGAGTGCTGTTAGTTGATGACGCCAGGCATGTGATGTTTCAGGAAACCCGTGGCAAAGCAGCACCAAGGGTCCTTCGCCTTGCTCAGCGACATGCAGCCGAATGCCGTTGGCCTGGATAAAGTTTTGACGGTAGGCGCTCATGGTGACTCGGTATCATCGTGGATCATGGCAATCGCTATTAGCGTAACATCAAACGTTACGGAAACTCAATGGTTTCGATCTCATGCAATTCGATACCCGCTTGGCCCGACTTCTGCACGTTCTGGTACACATGCATCTACGCGGTGGTTCAACCACATCGGAAAACATCGCGCTGATGCTCCACACGAACCCGGTTGTGGTCCGGCGAACCATGGCGGCACTGCGCAATGCAGGCTATGTGCAATCTACCGGTGGACGAGGTGGTGGTTGGACGCTTGCGCAAAAACTCGAGGACTTTACGGTTAAGGATGTCTTCGTGGCGGTAGCACACACAGCGCTTTTTGCACTCGGGCCCGCTGACGACAATCCGGCATGCCCCGTAGAGGCGGCGGTGAATCGCCATATCAATGAGGCGTTGAGTTCTGCGGAGGAGACGTTGCTTCGGATTTTCGGAAAGAAGCGGCTAGCTGACATCGCCCGGGATGTCACATCATCGCTATCGGGACAATCCGGCCGCCAGGTGCACCGGCTGCCTTAGCAAAATCTTATGCGAGTCGAAATCCGCGATTGACGCTCCAAATATCGAACGTCGCCTTTTGAAGTGAAGCGCGCCCTTGGCTTGTTGTGTCCAGAAGGCTGCTTCTGGCCGATCGCCGAAGCTCGTCGTCGCCCTGGACAAGACGTTCGACAGCCAACGAAAGCCGCCTCACTACCTCAGCTTGCCACCGGGGACAGCGTGTTGGCGTCGCGGGCCAGAAGCCAGCGGCCGTCGGGCTGTTTGCGGTATATGGTGATTCGATGGCCGGCCAGTTGCGTTGCTTCTCCGCCGGCGCGCGGCGTTACAGATAACGAGTCACGGCACCGGGTATAGGCGACTTCGCCGACAATCACGACCTCTTCCAGCTCGCTGATGCAACGGATACGAGATTGTTGGTGAGCGGCCACGAAGCCGACGGGGAATCCATCCCGGCGTAACGGCGCCCGGCCCGGATTCAGAAACACGGCATCGTCCGCCATCAAGGCGAGCAAGCGGACAAGATCGCCAGTGTTGACTGCATCAATCCAGGTTGTGTGCACCTCACGAATAGCTCGTTCATCAGATCCCATCTGCAACCTCCACCGCCAAAACAGTTCGATCACGCGACAATCAGGGTATAGCTCCGGCCACGAGCAGCACGGTGCCTGGCGAATGTTGTTGAGACAAATGAAAATATATTCTCAGCGGTGTGCATTCATGCCGAATTTTGGTCAAAGGTTATCAGGCGCAGCTTCAATCCGACGAACACCACCAGGATCGCAATGAAAGGGGGGAACGGCAGGAACGAGCGCCAATGCTCGACGATGATGGCTGCGATTACTGCTCCACCGAGATAAGCGGCAAGCGCCGCCAACCGACGGACTGCCATGACCGTCAGCAGCGGGCGATCGCCGGCAAGCGCCCGCTCCACGAAGTTGCTGGCAAGCACCGTGTAAGTGCTTGTGAAGATCACTGTCATGATCCCCGACACGCCTATTGCGCGGGCGATACCGCCTTGCAACCCCATGGCGATGGCCGAGATGCTGATGAGGCTATACATGGCCAACGAGGAAGCCGGAGTGCCGGCGAAAATCCACAGCGCGACAAAAGCGGCAAGGAAAAGCACTTCAACGCCGAGTGTCCAACCACTACCCCGCCCGAATTTCGCAAAAGACAGGGACGATATCCCGACTCCAGCCACATAGCCGAGGATCGCAGTAAAGGAGTGCAACGCTGTATTGAAGTGCCCCTGGCCAATTCCGATGCCAAGGACAATGGTGTTGCCGCTCATGGCCGAAGTAAAGACTCCGCCCAGGGCAAAGAACGCAATCGCATCCATGCTGCCTGCCGCGAAGGACAGCAGTGCGAGACCCAAAGTGGCGTGGCTGTGTGAATCTGTGCCCGTAACCGACACGGTATGCTCTCTCCGATTATTTGAGGAATTATTGTCGCGAGGGAGCGAGACGACCTCGCCCGCACGGCCATTGAGCACTGCCTTGACGCCAAACACCGCTGTAGAAGCGACGCCTCCTGCCGCCACCACCCTCATCGGGGCGATGATACCCCACGGGGAGGCCGTCCATGCGCGAAATGGTTTCGGGCGAGATTTCTTCCTATTTCTTTGGCTTTGTCCGCCGCTATTTGAACTTCACGAGATCCTTGAAGATCAGTTCAGCCCAGGTATTCCCCCTGGCCTGCACGAGCGAGCCGCCCTCCTTGAGCGGTCCCAGCGCAATCGGCGCGAAACCGAGTTGTTCGGCCAAAGCGGCGACCGGCGCCACCGCAGTTTCGTCATCGCTCGACAGAAACACGACGCGGCTGCCGCCATTGACGCCCGGATCAGCGGCCAGGACGGCAGCGGGCAAATGGTTAAAGCCCTTTACGAACCTGGCGCCGTTAAACGCTTTGGCGACGACTGCGGACGACGGCTGACCTTCAAGGTCTTCAACAGGAACACCGAAAGCATTTGTCGTGTCGACGATCGTCTTGCCCTGCCAGGTTGTGATCTGCTTCGCGACTTCGCGATGCTCCCAAAACGGGACCGCCAGGAAGATCGTGTCGGACGCGATTGCATCCCGCAGCGTCCTGGGGACAACGGTCGGGCCGATCGCTCGTGCCTGCTGCATCAACGTCTCGGGAGGTCGCCGGCTGGCGACGATCACATCGATGTTCTTTCTTGCAAACGCTCGGGCGAGCGCCTGGCCTACCGCGCCAAAGCCAATAATCGAATAGCTCATGCGAACTCTCCATTCAGGGGGCATTTTGACGAACCACAGCAATCACGGAAGCCAATTCCACATATTGATTTGGATTCCAAATTGATTGACGAAAACCGGTTCGCCTTTTTCAAGTTGACAGCCCCCTTGCGCGCTTTCCCGCGCGATTTCAGATAGCCGACAAGCCGCCGTCGACAGACAACTCCACCCCATTCACGAAACTCGAATCGTCGGAAGCAAGAAACAGCGCGACCGTCGCAATGTCCTCAGAACGCCCCATCTTTCCCCGCGGAATCACGGATTCGAACATCTTCTTCGCTTCCTCGTCGAGAACCTGGTCCTGCATCGGTGTGGCGATCGGCCCCGGGCTCAGCACGTTCACGCGGATATTCCTGCTCTTCAGCTCGTTGAGCCACGTGCGTGCGAATGAGCGCAGCGCCGCCTTGCTTGCCGCATACACGCCGTAACCAGGAAAGCCTTTCACCGAAGCAACTGATCCCGTCATGAAGATCGATCCGTTATCGTTGAACAGCGGCAGCGCCTTCTGAACTGTAAACAGCGTGCCGCGCGCATTCAGGTCGAAGATCGCGTCGTAATGCTGCTCGGTAATCTCGCCCAGCGGGACGGCTTCGCCCCAGCCGGCGCTCGCGTACAGGATGTCGATCTTGCCCTTTTCCTGCTTCACTGTATCGAACAGGCGGTCGAGGTCGTCGAGATTGGCCGCGTCGCCGCGCACGCCGGTCACGTTCCTGCCGATCTGCCTGACGGCTTCGTCGAGCACCTCCTGCCTCCGGCCCGTGATGAAAACATAGGCGCCTTCTTCCACAAACCGCCTGGCGCTCGCCAGCGCCATGCCGCTCGATCCGCCTGTGATGACTGCAACCTTACCGTCTAGCTTTCCCATGACATCTCCTTTCGTGGTGTCGGACAGCGTCTCTGTTCCCCTTTGCACGAATGTGCGGTATCTTGTGGATCACTGATCCAGATTCTGATTCCCAAGATACGGATCACCGATCCACTTGTCAAGAAAACTATGCGGGCCGACGCCAGAAAAAATTACGACCACCTACTAGCCGTCGCGCGCGAGGTCGTCACCGAGCATGGCGCCGATGCGTCCATGCGAGATATCGCCCGCCGCGCCGACGTCGGTTTGGCCACGCTGTTGCGCCATTTCCCGACGCGGGAAGCCTTGTTCGAAGCGTTGCTGCGAGAGAATCTGGACGCACTGACGCAGCAAGCAGTTGAACTCGAAACGTCGAATCCACCTGACGAAGCGCTCGTGTCCTGGTTTCGCGAAGGGGTGGCGTTCGTGCAAAGCTATAGCGGCGTTGTCGCCTTGATGGCGGGCGCCCATGCGGCCCCCGAGTCCGCGCTTTACGCTTCATGCGCGGCGGTGCACTCAGCGGGCGAGCGACTGCTGCTCCGCGCTCAAGCCGAGGGAACCGCGCGCGCCGATATGAATGGCGACGACCTGTTCGCCCTGATGTCGGCGCTCGGCTGGCTTGGCGACCAATCCTCATTCGCGCCGCGGGCCGATCATCTCTTTCACCTGATCGCGAACGCCATCCTGACGAATCAGCCGAGCAACGATGTCAAGAAGGCAAAGCGTTGAATCAGATCGCCGACGCATATTTTTCGACCAGAAAAGCCCCGGGGATTCGAACCAGACGGCGGAAAGCCTACCGGAGCCGACGCTCGATCAGAGGGGCCCTGCCCTTCCCACCTTCTACCTCCGCCCCTTCCCCACTGGCGTCCCCAGCGTGGCCGCATGCTCGGCCGCCAGCACCTCCACGAACGCCGAAGCCAGCCGCTCGCGCGGCCGATGCGGCGGAAACAGCAAATACATCGGAAACAGAATAGCCGGCGAAAACGGCTTGATCACAATATCCGGCCCAGCGAAATCGAGCGCAACGATCGGATGCGCGAGCGTCACACCCATCCCGCAACGCACCATCTCGCAGCAAATCGCCGAGTACTGCGCCTCGATCGCCAGCACGCGCTCCACACCCGCGCGCTCGAACACTTCATCCATCTGCGCGCGCGTGCCATCGCCGTGACACAGCGAGACGAATGACTCGCCCGCCAGATCGGCGGGCTTGATCACCCGCTTTTTCGCCAGCCTGTGTCCCGCGGGCATCACGCACACGGCGGCCACCGTCGAGAGCAATTCCACTTCGCAGTTCGAAGCTTCGCTCACGTACACGGCCACGCCCAGATCGCAGAACTGCGAAGCGGTCCAGTGATTGATCGTGCCCGAGCTGTTCACGTGCAGCGAAACCGTCACGCCCGGATACAGGCTCTGGAAACGCTTGATCGCATGCGGCACGAGCGTATAACCCGCGCTTGGCATCGCCGCGATGCGCAAACGCCCGGTGCCCAGATTGCGAATCTGCGCGGCCGAGTTCGCGAGCCCCTGTAGACCCACATAAGCGCGCTCCACCTCGCGAAAGAACGCCGTGCCTTCGCTCGTGGGCACGAGCCGCACGCCCACGCGCTGAAAAAGCTTGAGCCCCGTGTCGCGTTCGAGTTGTCCGATCAGGCGGCTCACGTTGGGCTGCGAAGTGAATAGCTCCTTCGCCGCCGCCGTCATCGACCCCGATACCATCACCGCGCGAAACGCCTCGATGTGCTTCAGATTCATCGTTGGTCTCCCCCAGGCTTTGCCCTGGTCCATATCATTGGTGCATAGGTTGCTATTTTATTGGTATTGGACGATATGGACCACGCGCGCCAGACTGCGTTGCATCGGCGCATGAGTGGATGACGCCGGCCACCACAATCGAATGGAGATCGTCGTCATGGATCACGCTTCGCGTCGCAGCTCGTTGGGTCTTCCGCTTCGTCGTTGTTCCTCGCGCTTCGCGCCGAAGCTGCGCATGGCGGCCTGCGCCGCCCTCGCGCTGGGCGCCGCCGCGCTCGCCCACGCACAGACCACGCTGTACGTCGCCAACGTCGGCGGCTCGAACGAGCAGCTCTATCGCCAGAAGGTCATTCCGGCGTTCGAAAAGGCGCATGACGTGAAGATCGTCTACGTCGCGGGCAATTCGAGCGACACGCTCGCCAAGCTCCAGGCGCAGAAGGGCCATCAGCAGATCAACGTCGCGGTGATGGACGACGGCCCCATGTATCAGGCCATGCAGCTCGGCCTGTGCGCGAAGATCGACGACGCGCCGGTCATGAAGGATCTCTACCCGCTCGCGCGGCTCGGCCCGACTTCGGTAGGCCTCGGCATCGTCGCCACCGGCATCGGCTATAACGCCGATGCCTTCAAGAAGCTCGGTCTGCCCGCGCCCGATTCGTGGAAGTCGCTCGAAGACCCGCGCCTCAAGGGCAAGCTCGGCGTGCCGCCGATCACCGTCACCTATGGCCTGCATACGCTCGTGATGCTCGCGCGCCTGAACGGCGGCGGCGAGAAGAACATCGACCCGGGCTTCACGGCCATGACGAAGCAGGTCGCGCCGAACGTGCTCTCGTGGGCGCCCACGCCCGGCGAAATGGACGGCCTCATGCAATCGGGCGACGTGATCGCCGCCGTGTATGGCAGCGGCCGCGCCGTGGCGCTGCAAAACACCGGCTTCCCGCTCAAATTCGTCTACCCGAAGGAAGGCGGCGTGGCGCTGCAGGTGGGCGCGTGCGCGCTTGCCGAGAATGCGCAGCCGCAGCTCTCGCAGCAGTTCATCCAGTATCTGCTGAGCCCGCAAGTTCAAGAGTTGCAGGCGCAGGCGATCGGCCTCGGCCCCGTCAACAAGACGGTCAAGCTGCCGCCCGACGTTGCCGCGCGCGTGCCCTACGGTCCCGACCAGATCGCGAAGCTCACGGCCATGGACTGGACCACCATCAACCAGCATCGCGCCGAATGGACGGCGCGCTGGAATCGCTCGGTCGAGCGGTGATTGAGCGCACGCGCCGCGCCTCTTCCGGGGCGCGACGCACGCCGATTCATCCGCTTATGGTTTAGTAAGGACTACCGCGCATGAGCTTTCTCACCCTGCAAGGCATTTCGAAACGCTACGGCGATTTCACGGCGATCGAGCATCTCGATCTCTCGGTCGAACGCGGCGAATTTCTCTCGCTGCTCGGACCCTCGGGCTGCGGCAAGACCACCACGCTGCAAATGATCGCGGGTTTCGTCTCCCCCAGCGGCGGACGCGTGACGCTCGACGGCCGCGACATCACGCATGAGCGCCCCGAAAAGCGCGGCATGGGCGTGGTGTTCCAGAGCTACGCGCTGTTTCCGCACATGACGGTGGCGGGCAACGTGGGGTTCGGGCTGGAAATGCGCAAGATGAAGCGCGCGCAGCGCGCCGAGCGCGTGGCCGAAGCGCTCGCGCTCGTGCGCCTCTCGGGACTCGACACGCGCTACCCGAAGGAGCTTTCGGGCGGCCAGCGCCAGCGCGTGGCCATTGCGCGCGCCATCGCCATGCGCCCCGAGCTGTTGCTGCTCGACGAACCCATGTCGAATCTCGACGCCAAGCTGCGCGAGGAAATGCACATCGAGCTGCGCGCCATCCAGAAGCGCCTTGGCATCACCACCATCCTCGTCACGCACGATCAGGTGGAGGCGATGACGATGAGCGACCGCATCGCGGTCATGCACGGCGGCCGGATCGCGCAGTTGAGCACGCCGTTCGACGCCTACGAGCGCCCCGCCACGCCGTTCGCCTCCACCTTCCTCGGCCGCACCAACACGCTCGCGGGCGAGGTGCTGCGCCGCAATCCGCGCTGCGCCGAAGTGGCGGTTGCGAGCACCACGCTGCACGTGCCGCACGAGGGGCGCGAGGTGGCGGGCGCCGTCAACGTCTATATCCGCCCCGAGAAAATGCGCCTGGCCAACGGCAGCGGCGAGGCGCGCGTGCAGGGCCGCGTGACCACGCGCGTGTTCGTCGGCAACCAGTGGCTGCTGGTGGTGGACACCGAGCTCGGCAAGCTGCACATCGCGCAATCGAACATTGGCGCGCCGCCGCCCGAGGAAGGCCACGAGGTGGGCATTGCGTGGACCGACGACGACCTGCGCGTGCTCACGCGGGAGGGCGCTCATGGCCACGCTTGACGATGCGCGCGGCGGCGCCGCGCCGTGGCTGCTCTCGGCGCCCGCGCTGCTGCTGTTCGTGACGCTGCTGCTCGCGCCGCTGCTGCTCACGCTGGTGCTGTCGTTCCACACGTTCAACGACCTCGCGGGCACACAGCGCGGCTGGACAATCACGAACTATCTCGAAGTCATCAGCGATCCTTATTACCTGACGATCTTCGGCCGCACGGCCGGGCTCGCCTTCGCGGTCACGCTGCTCTCCATCGTGCTGGGCGTGCCCGAGACCATCGTGCTCGCGCGCATGAAAAAGCCCTGGCAGTCGATCTGCCTGCTGATCGTGCTCGGCCCGCTGCTGATCTCCGTGGTGGTGCGCACGCTCGGCTGGCAAATCCTGCTGGGCAACAACGGCGTGCTCAACAACGTGCTGCAGGCGCTGCACATCACCGACGAGCCCATCCGCCTCGTCTTCACGATGACGGGCACGATCATCGCCCTCACCCACGTACTCGTGCCGTTCATGGTGATGTCGGTGTGGGCCACGCTGCAAAAGCTCGATCCGCAAGTGGAATGGGCGGGCCTCTCGATGGGCGCCTCGCCGCTGCGCGTGTTCCGCCGCGTGGTGCTGCCGCAGATCCTGCCGGGCGTGCTGTCGGGCTCGATCATCGTGTTCGCGCTCTCGGCCTCGGCGTTCGCCACGCCCGCGCTGATCGGCGGGCGGCGTCTCAAGGTGGTGGCCACGGCCGCTTACGACGAGTTTCTCGGCACGCTGAACTGGCCGCTCGGCGCGAGCATCGCGGTGCTGCTGCTGATCGCCAACGTGGCGATCGTGATGGGTTGCAGCCGGCTCGCCGAGCGCCGCTTCAAGCACATTTTCGACTGAGGGAGGCGACATCATGCAACGCAACGGCTTTCTCGGGCTCGCCTTCAATGCGCTCTTTCTCGCCTTCATCGTCGCGCCGCTCGCGGTGGTGATGCTGGTGGCGTTCACGGACAAGGGCTTCATTTCGATGCCCTTCGATGGCGCCTCGCTGCGCTGGTTCCGCGCGATTCTTCAGAACGACGACATGGTCTCGGCCTTCTGGCTCTCGCTGCGGCTCGCCTTCGCCTCGGCCACCATCGGCGTCGCGCTCGCGGTGCCCGCGGCGCTCGCCATCGCGCGTTACCGCTTCCCGGGGCGCGGCGCGCTCACGAGCTTCTTTCTCTCGCCGATGATGATTCCCGCCGTGGTGCTGGGCATCGCGTTCCTGCGCTTTCTCTCGCTCATGCACCTGAGCGGCTCGTTCTGGGCGCTGGTGGCCGCGCACGTGGTGATCGTGCTGCCCTATGCGCTGCGCCTCGCGCTCTCCTCCGCCATCGGTCTGGACCGCGACGCCGAGCGCGCCGCGCTCTCGTGCGGCGCGAACCGCTTCACCGCGTTCCGCCGCGTGGTGCTGCCGATGATCCGCACGGGCGTGGCGGGCGGCTGGGTGCTCTCGTTCATCCAGAGCTTCGACGAACTCACCATGACCATCTTCGTCGCCACGCCGGGCACGACCACGCTGCCGGTGGCCATGTACAACCAGATCGCGCAGACGATCGATCCGCTCGTCACCTCGGTGTCGGCGGTGCTGATCGTCGGCACGGTCCTGCTCATGCTGCTGCTCGACCGCATGGTCGGGCTCGACCGCATCCTGATTGGAGAAGCCCGATGACCCAACCCGATACCGCCAGCCCGGACGTGCTCGTAATTGGCGGCGGCCTCGTCGGTTCCGCCGTGGCCTACGGGCTCGCCCGCGAAGGCGCGCGCGTGACCGTGCTCGACGAGGACGACGGCGGCTTTCGCGCCTCGCGCGGCAATTTCGGCCTTGTCTGGATCCAGGGCAAGGGCCACGACCGCACCGACTACGCACGCTGGTCGCGCGGCTCTGCCCTGCGCTGGCCGCGCCTGGCCGAGAGCCTGCTCGAAGAAAGCGGCGTGGACGTGGCGCTGCGCCAGCCCGGCGGCTTTCATATCTGCTTCTCCGACGACGAACTCGCGGAGCGCCAGACGCGGCTCGCCTTGCTGCAAGCCGAGATTGGCGATTACCCGTTCGAGCTGCTCGATCATCGCGAACTGCGCGAGCGGCTGCCGGGCATCGGCCCCGCCGTGGCCGGCGCGAGCTATTCGCCGATGGACGGCCACGTGAACCCGCTCAAGCTGCTGCGCGCGCTGCACACCGCGATGCAGCGGCACGGCGTGCGGCTCGTTTCCGGCGCGCGCGCGCAGCGCGTCACGCCCGAGCGCGGCGGCTTCGTGGTCGAGAGCGCGGCCGGCACCTTCCGCGCGGGCCGCGTGGTGCTCGCGGCGGGACTCGGCAATCGCGCGCTCGCGCCGCAAGTGGGCCTCCATGCGCCCGTGGCGCCCAATCGCGGCCACATCCTCGTGAGCGAGCGCGTCGCGCCGTTCCTGCACTATCCCACCATCAACGTGCGCCAGACCGACGAAGGCAGCGTGCAGTTCGGCGATTCGATGGAGGAAGCGGGCTTCGACGATCTCACCTCCACGCCCGTGCTGGCCGACATCGCGCGGCGCGGCGTGCGCGCGTTCCCGATGCTCCAGCATGTGCGGCTCGTGCGCACGTGGGCGGCGCTGCGCGTCTACAGCCCCGACGGCTTTCCGATCTACGACGAGTCGCCCACGCATCCCGGCGCGTTCGTCGTGACCTGCCACAGCGGCGTGACACTGGCCGCCGCGCACGCGCTGCGCATCGCGCCGTGGATCGTCGGCGCGCCGATGCCCGACGAGTTGCCCGCACTCTCGGCGTGTCGCTTTCCGGACGCGCCCGAGGCCATCGCCGCCCGCCATGCGCAGGCCGCGTCCGCTCACTGAGTCCGCCCATCGACTCCGCTTGACGACTCCGCTTCACGACTCCGCTTCACGACTCTCATGACAGCCCAACCCACCTCATCCCTGTTCAAGCCGCTCGCGCCCGCCGAGGCGCAGGTCGAGATCTGGTTCAACGACGCGCCGCTGCGCGTGCCGGGCGGCCGCTCCGTGGCCGCCGCGCTGCTGGCCGCGAGCGTCTCGCGGTTCCGCTCGACGCCGGTGTCGGGCGCGCCGCGCGCGCCGTACTGCATGATGGGCGCCTGCTTCGAGTGCCTCGTCGAGATCGACGGCGTGCCCGCGCGCCAGAGCTGCATGGTCGAAGTGCGCGAGGGCATGCGCATCCGCACCCAGGAAGGCGCGCGCGATCTGCCTGCCGATTTTTCGACCGCTTTGCCATCTGATAACGCGCTCGACACCCCCTCAATGGAGAACACGCATGACCGCTGATTTCGTTGCCGAAGCCGTCGATGTCGTGGTCGTGGGCGCCGGCCCCGCGGGCATGAGCGCCGCCACCCGGGCCGCGCGCGCCAGTCTCTCAGTCGTCCTGATCGACGAGCAGGACGCCGTGGGCGGCCAGATCTATCGCGCCATCGAGCGCGCCGATGCGCGCCGCAAGGACATCCTCGGCCCCGACTACGCGGCGGGCGCCGCGCTCGCCGCCGAGTTCGCCCGCTCCGGAGCGCGCCACCTCAAGCAGGCGACGGTCTGGCAAGTCACGCGCGAGCGCTCCGTGCATTACCTCAAGGACGGCAAGGTCGGCAGCTTCGCGGCGAAGCGCGTGATCCTCGCGAGCGGCGCGCTCGAACGCCCGTTCCCGATTCCGGGCTGGACGCTGCCAGGCGTGCTCACCGCAGGGGCCGCGCAGATCCTGCTCAAGAGCGCCGGCGAAGTGCCCGCCGCGCCGCCCGTGCTCGCGGGCTGCGGCCCGCTGCTCTATCTGCTCGGCTGGCAGTACGTGCGCGCGGGCGTGCCGATTCGCGCGCTCGTCGACACCACGCGCCACGAAGACCGCTGGCGCGCGAAGAAACATCTCGTCTCGGCGCTGCGCGCGTGGCCGTTCCTGAGCAAGGGCCTGCAACTGATTCGCACGCTGCGCGAGGCCAAAGTGCCGATCTACGAAGGCGCCGACGATCTCGCCATCGAAGGCCGCCAGGGCGCGGACGGCACGCAGCGCGCCGCCGCGCTCACGTTCACGACGCAGGGCCGTGCGCAGCGCATCGAAGCCGACGTGATCCTGCTGCACCAGGGCGTGGTGCCGAACACGCAGTTCACCCAGGCGCTGCGCGCGCAGCACCGCTGGGACGCGGCGCAGCTATGCTTCACGCCGCAAACCGACGCCTGGGGCGAGCTCGACGTGCCCGGCATCTTCGTGGCCGGCGATGGCGCGGGCATCGGCGGCGCGCAGGCGGCGGCGCAACAGGGCACGCTCACGGCGCTCGCGGTGGCCGCGCAACTGGGCGCGCTCGATAGCGCCGCGCGCGAGCGCGAAGCCGCCGCGCATCGCGCCGCGCTCGCGCAGGTCATGCGCATCCGCCCGTTTCTGGACAGCCTGTATCGTCCGCGCGACGCCAACCGCATCCCCGCCGACAGCACCATCGTCTGCCGCTGCGAGGAAGTCACGGCGGGCGAGTTGCGCAGCTTCGTGGCGCTCGGCTGCCTCGGCCCGAACCAGGCGAAGTCGTTCGGCCGCTGCGGCATGGGCCCCTGCCAGGGGCGCCTGTGCGGACTGACCGTGACCGAGGTGATCGCCGACGCGCGCAAGGTCGCGCCCGAAACGGTCGGCTATTACCGCATCCGGCCGCCAATCAAGCCGATCACGCTGGGCGAGCTCGCCTGTGAATGACGCCCACGCCCTCGCGCCGCAAGAAGCCGACGTGCTCGTGATCGGCGGCGGCCTGCACGGCGCGAGCAGCGCGTTTCACCTCGCGCGGCGCGGCGCGAGCGTGATCGTGCTGGAAGCCGACTACGTGGCGCGCCACGCCTCGGGTGTGAACGCGGGCGGCGTGCGCACGCTCGGCCGGCCGCTGCCCGAGGTGCCGCTCGCGCTGCTCTCGCGCGAGATCTGGCACACGCTGCCCGAACTGATCGGCGACGACGGCGGCTTCGTGCCATCAGGTCAACTGAAGATTGCCGAGACCGAGGCCGAACTCGATGAATGCCGCGAACGCGTCGCGCTGCTTCAAGCGCACGGCTTCACGCACGAAACGCTGATCGACCGCGAGCGCGTGCTCGAACTCGAACCGGCGCTCGCGAAGCACGTGACGGGCGGCATCTGGGTCGAGCGCGACGGCTACGCGCTGCCGTTTCGCACCACCACGGCGTTCCGCCTCGCCGCGCAAAAACATGGCGCGCGCTTTCACGAAGGCACGCCGGTCGCGCGCATCGAGCCGCGCGGCGAGCGCTGGCTCGCGCACACGCCGCGCGGCACCTTCGCGGCGCGCAAGCTGCTGGTGGCGGCGGGCGCGTGGTCGGGCGAGCTCGCGCGCCAGGCGGGCGAGCCGGTGCCCGTGCAGGCCGAAGGGCTGATGCTGATGGTCACGCAGCGCGTCGCACCGTTCTGCCGCGCGACGCTGGGCGCGACCGGGCGGCCGCTCTCGTTCAAACAGTTCGACAATGGCACGGTGGTGATCGGCGGCAAGCTCATCGGCATCGCGGATCTGCCGGGCCGGCACGGCGAGGTCGATTTCATGCGCCTCGTGCGCAGCGCGCAAACCGTGGTCGATCTGTTTCCGCA
>JAITTX010000529.1 GCA_031286755.1 Paraburkholderia sp. | reverse complement strand
AGATTGTCAGCCGCGCCGTCCCACAGTTGCGGTGCGCCGTCCTGCATCGCGTCGGCCGCGTTCACCACGGCGTCGAGTTCTTCGTAGTCGACCTCGATCATTTCCGTCGCATTGCGCGCGGCGAGCGGCGTCTCGGCGATGACCATCGCAATCGGCTCGCCCACGTAGCGCACGCGATCGATTGGCAGCGGGATATGCAGCTGATTGAAAATCTGGCCGGTGAGCGACGTGAGGAAGGCCTTCTTCGTCGCATCGACGGCGTCGATGGGGTTGGGCACGTGATCGACGCCGAGGTAGCCGTCGTCGAGATAGTCCTGCCCGACAAGCACCGCGATTACGCCCGGGGCTTCGCTGGCGGACGACACATCGACCGAGCGCAGCGCGGCGTGCGCATGCGGCGAGCGCAAAAAGGCCGCGTGAAGCTGGCCGTCGAGACGCAAATCGTCGGTGTATTGCCCATTGCCGGTGACAAAGCGCCGGTCCTCGACGCGCGGAAGGGGTTGGCCGATCATGACTGCGCGCCCTCCGTCGTGGTGCCGGCGAGTGCCGGATACATCTCGTGCGCCGCGTGACGGACCGCCTCGATGATGTTCACGTAGCCCGTGCATCGGCAGATGTTGCCTTCGAGTGCGTGGCAGATGTCAGCTTCGTCGAGGCCCGGTTCCTTGCGCAGGTA
Organism: Paraburkholderia sp.; assembly: GCA_031286755.1. Taxonomy (GTDB): domain Bacteria; phylum Pseudomonadota; class Gammaproteobacteria; order Burkholderiales; family Burkholderiaceae; genus Paraburkholderia. The sequence goes on along the minus strand of JAITTX010000529.1, from coordinate 44,672 downwards.
GAAGTCGACCGACATGATCATGCCGGGCGTGCAGAACCCGCACTGAAGGCCGTGGCACTGCACGAACGCGTTCTGCACCGGATGCAGCGGCGCCTCGGCGTTTTCGCGGAGCCCTTCGACGGTCGTGACCACGCCACCGCTCGCTTGAGCGGCAAGCACCGTGCACGACTTTACCGACACGCCGTCGAGATTGACCGTGCACGCTCCGCACTGGCTCGTGTCGCAGCCGATGTGCGTGCCGGTCAGGCGCAGCGTTTCGCGCAAGAATTCGACGAGCAGCGTCTGGTCGGGCACAACGTGCCGCACCTCGACGCCGTTCACCTGCAATTGGACTTCAGCCATGATTCACCTTTTGTTGCTGGTTCGATCGCCTGACCGCGCGCTTACTTCGCAGCGATGGCGTCGGCGTTTGCGGGCGCGCTCATCGTCGCGTTGAAGCGCGTGAAGAACTCCGCCGCGAGCTTGTTCGCGACCGACGTGACGAGGCGCGAGCCGATCTGCGCGAGCTTGCCGCCCACCTGGGCGTCGGCCACATAAGTAAGCTGCGTGCCGCCGGCTTCGGCGTCCGTGAGCGTGACCGTCGCGGTCATCTTGCCGAAGCCGGCAATGCCACCTTCGCCCTGACCCAGGATCTTGTAGCCGTTAGGGCCGTCCCGATCCGAAATGACGAGCGTGCCTTTGAAGCGTGCCTTCACGGGGCCCACTTTCGCGACCACGACGGCTTTGTACTCATCGTCGCTTTCGCCGATAAATTCTTCGCAGCCCGGCACGCACGCCTGCAGCACCACAGGGTCGTTCAAGCCTTCCCATACCTGCTCGCGCGTGGCGGCGATCGTCTGCGATCCGGTGAACTCCATTCTTGTGTCTCCTGAAAACGGTTAAAGCAGGGTTAAGCGGGCTGGCGCAGCGGCTGCGCCAGCAGCGCCTGCAACGAGCGACGCGTGTAGGTTTCGATTAAATGCGCGCGATAGGCGGCCGACCCGTTGTCGTCCTCAGGCAGTGCCGCCTGGTCGACCTTGATGTCCGCCAGTGCGGCTTCCGAGAGGTCGCTGGCAAGCGCAGCTTCGGCGTCGAGCCAGCGGAACACGGACGCGCCCGCGCCCGTTACCGCCACGCGAATCGCATCGGCGAACTGCGCAATGAACACGCCGACCACGGCATAGCCCGAAGCGGGTTGGCGGAACTTCGCATAGGCGGCGCGCTGGGGGATTGGAAATTCAAATCCGACCACGAGTTCGTCCGGTTCGAGCGCCGTTTCGAAGGTATCGACGAAGTAGTCATCGGCTGCGATGCGCCGTTGCGAGGTGATGACTTGCGCATTCAGCGCGAGCACGGCGCTCGGGTAGTCGGCGGCGGGGTCGTTGTTCGCGACAGAGCCGCCCATGGTCCCGCGATTGCGTACCTGCGGATCGGCGATTACGTTGGCGAGTTGCGCGAGCGCAGGAATTGCCGCGGCGACCACGGGCGAAGCCGCGACTTCCGCGTGCTTCGTGAGTGCGCCCACGCGTAGCACACCGCCTTCCACGCTCATGCCGCGCATCGCCTCAATGCGCGTGAGATCGATCAGATGTGAAGGTGCGGCGAGTCGTTGCTTGAGCGTGGGGATCAGCGTCATGCCGCCCGAGAGCGGGCGGGCGTCCTCATGCTCGCGCAGCCACGCGAGCGCGTCTTCGAGCGATGCAGCCCGATGATAGCTAGTCTCGTACATGTCGTCTCCTGGCGCCGTTCGCGCCCGGGTGCGGCGCGAACGGCGTTCTTCAGGCTTCTTTCAGCCAGTTTTCGAGTGCCGTCGCGAGCGCGACCGGAACCTCGTACATCGGGTAGTGCCCCGCATTCGCGAGGGTCTCGAGCGTTGCTTGCGGATACCACGCGAGCCAGGTGCGGCTCATGAGATCCGCGGTGATGGTGGGGTCGTGTTCGCCAATGAAGAGCTTCACCGGTGTGGCGTTTCCCTCGACTTGCGCCGAGAAGTCGTTCGCGGCCCAGTTCGGCAGATAACCCGCGAAGGCTTCGGAGCGCGAGAGACGTTGCGACTCGTGAGCCATATGCGCACTCCAGCAGGGCGCGAGGCGATTGCCGGTCGAAAACGCGATAATCGCCGCACGCCGCTCGATGTCGTCCACGGTGGCGCGAAACGCGGCGAGACGAGTCTCGTCCATGCGCGAGCCGCACGCGGGCACGGCGCACACGCCGGCCATGCGCTCAATACGTTCGGGCGCAGCGAGCATCACGCGTTGCATGGCTACGCCGCCCATGGAATGCCCGATCAGGCTGAACTTGTCCCAGCCGAGGTGATCGGCGAGAGCGAGCACGTCCTGCGCCGCTTCTTCGAACGTAAATGCCCCATCGCGGTCGCGCGAACGGCCATAGCCGCGATAGTCGAAGAACACATAAGTGAACGTGTCGGTGTCGAGCGCGGGGACGAGCCCGCGCCAGTCGTCGGCGCTGCCGAACCAGCCGTTCATCGCAAGCACTTTGCGCGGACCGTGACCGACTTCTACGTACCCGTTGAGCGCTTGCGTCATGCCGCAGCCTCCGCTTCGCGGGGGGCGAATACGAGCGCCGGCGCGATACGTCCGCGACACTCGCCGAAGCCGATAGACACCGCGCCGGCTTTCGTCGCCCGTGCGGTCAGCACGATTTCGTCGCCATCCTCGAGTGCAGTGCGCGTTTCGCCATTGGGCAAGCGCAACGGGTCGCGCCCCGCATTCGTCAACTCGGTGATGCAAGCGCGCGCAGCATCCTCCGCGCCGGAAATCGTGCCGCTGCCGAGCAAGTCACCGGTACGCAGATTGCAACCGTTGCTCGTGTGATGCGCGACCATTTGCGCGAACGTCCAGTAAAGATTATCCAGATGCGTGTGCGTGATGCGCGCGGCTTCGGCGCTGCTGCCGCGCAGTTGTTGTGTCGAGAGGTGCGCGTAAAGCTCCAGATGGAGCCCGCCTTCCTGTCGATCGCGTGCACCATGCAAATGAGCCATGAGAGGCGGATCATTCTCCGCGCGCGCAACGGGCGCTTTGCGGAACGGCGCGAGCGCCTCCGATGTAACGATCCACGGCGACAGGCTCGAATGAAAGCTCTTGCCGAGAAACGGCCCGAGCACCTGTTCAAACCACTGGATGCTCTTTGCGGACCAGTCGTTGAGCAGCGAGTACCCGAAGATGTGCGCGTGCGCGGCGTCGACGGCTATCGGTTGCGTCAGGGCGTTGCCTTTGCCGATCCACGCCGCCAATTCCAGTTCGAAATCGAGCGCGGGCGCGGGCCCGAACACAATCCGGCCGTTCGAGTCGCGATACTGGCCGTGCGGCCGGCGTACCTCACCGCCGCTCACGCATAGCGACGACGCGCGACCGTGATACGCGATCGGCAGCGACTTGAACGCGGGCGGCAGTGGATCGGCGAGCCCCTTGTAACGGCCGTGCCGTTCGGTGTGATGCAGCGACGTGAGAAAGTCGGTGTAGTCGCCGACTTCGCAGGGCAAGCGCAGTTCGAGCGTGTCGATGCGCGGCAGTAGATCGCCGGCATGCTGTTGCATGCGTGCGCGTTGTGGCGCATCGCTCTTGAGCAGGTCGGAGAGCGCGGCGCGCAAAGCGCTCGCATAGCGCGGCGGCATTGACATCAGGCGATTGAGCGTGCCATCGGCCGCTTCGCACGCGAACGCCGCATCGCTGCCCGGCGTGAGCAGGCCGCTGTCGAGCAGCTCGCGCAAGTCCACGACGTGTTCCCCAATCGCGACGCCCGTGCGCACGATGCCATCGCGTTCGAAAGTGCCGAACGGCAGATTCTGGATCGGGAAGTCAGTGTCGTGAAGATTGGCCGATTCGACCCAGCTTTTGCGTGCCGGGTCGTGAGTGGGATTGAGTGCGCTCATGCTGCCGGCGCCTCCGAAACGGCTTTCTTGCGCTCTTCAGTCCATGCTTCGAGTGCTGGACGCGCCTGCTTCCTGTACGTCGCGAGCGTTTGCGCCGGCGCGACGGGAACCGTCAGTTCCAGCCGGAAGCCGTTGGGGTCGAAGAAGTAGATGGAGCGCACGAAGTGGTGATCGGTTACGCCGAGCACTTCGATGCCGTGATCGACGAGACGCTGCTTCATCGTTTCGAGTTCGTCGAGCGTGGCGAGGCGTAGCGCGATGTGATTGACCCACGCAGGCGTGTTCGGCGAGGGCTCCGCAGCGGTGTTATCGCCGAGATCGAAGAACGCGATGTTCGAGCCATCAGCCATCTCGAAGAACAGGTGCACGTACGGGCAATATTCGCCGGTGCTCGGCACCCGGTCGAGCCGGATCAAATGAACCAGCGGCAGTCCGAGGATGTCCTCGTAGAAATGGCGCGTTTCTTCAGCGTTGCGGCAGCGCCACGCGAAATGGTGCAGGCCGAGCACGGGCGGCAGGGATTCGGGCATGCGGTGTCTCCTTGATGCGCGGGTAGGGGATGCGCGCGCTTTAGACTTCGATGGCGTCGACGTTGTATTCGAAGAGCCAGTTGTAGCGTTCCTTCACCCGTTCCTCGCTCCATTCGCGATCGACGTATTCGGCCGCGCCTTCGGCATGCGCGAGCGCGGGATTGTGAAAGCGCTGTGTGTTGGCCGCCGAGCCGCGCACGATGCGCGCGGTGCGTTCGAGACGCAGCGACTCGTAACGTTCGAGCGCGCGCGGCAGGTCGCTCTGGTAGCGCGCCAGGCAGCGCGCGATCAGATAGCCGTCTTCAAGCGCCATGCCGGCGCCTTGAGCGAGGAAGGGCAGCGTGGGGTGGCAGGCGTCGCCGAGCAGCGTAGCGTTGCCCGAACTCCAGCGCGCCATCGGTTCGCGGATCATGAGTGCCCATTTGTACGGCACGTCAATCGCGGAGATCATCGTGCGCACGTCCTCGTGCCAGCCGGAGAAGTCGGCGAGACATTCTTCGAGGGTGCCGCGTTCCGACCAGGATTCGACTTGCCAGCCGTCACGCTCGACTGCGCCCACGAAGTTGATGAGCTGGTTGCCACGCAGCGGATAGTGGATCACGTGCGCACCGGGGCCGACCCAGTTGGTGCCGAACGGCGTGCGCAGATGCTCGGGCAGCTTGCTTGCGTCTATCACGCCGCGCCAGGCCATGACGCCCGAGTACACAGGCTCATCCGCGCCGAACAGGGCACGGCGCACGCGTGAATGCACGCCGTCCGCACCGATTAGCAGGTCGGCTTCGAATATGGCCCCCGAGACGGTTTGCACTTCGACCTTCCCGTTCTTCTGAACGATCGACTCGACCTTGTGGTCGAGCTTGATGGCGTCGGCGCGAAACGCGCGCACGGCATTGACAAGGGCTTCGTGGAGATCGGCGCGGTGCACGGTCAGGTACGGGAAACCATACACTTCGCGCGAAGCGGCGCCGAGATCGAACAGCGGCCAGGTCTGGCCGCTGTTCCAGAGGCGCACGCGCTTGCCGGGCGGCTCGCACGCGAGGCCTTCGAGACGTTCGCCGACTCCGATCTGATAGAGCACGCGCGTGGCGTTCGGACTCAACTGCACGCCAGCGCCGATTTCGCCAAGCGCCTTGGCCTGTTCAAGGATGGTGACGTCGAAGCCTTTTCTCAACAGCGCGGCTCCAGCCGTCAGGCCGCCGATGCCGGCCCCTGCAATGACGATCTTCATTCGACCTCTTCGGTAATGACGTTTCTCTTATCGAGAAGATTTATCAATCGATCGATAAATCTTCTAAATAGGGTTCTGTTTTAAAACGGAACCACTGTAAATGAACGCCTTCCACTAAAGAAGCAAAAGAATTCGAACGTCTTATCAGGGAATTTTGTTAATGCGCGAATTAAATCTACATGCCCCAGCGATGCACGACTGAGGTCTCGATGCCGAAGAGGTCGAGCACGCGGCCGAGCGTGTGATCGACCATTTCGTCCAGCGATTCCGGGTTCGCGTAGAATGCCGGCACCGGTGGATAGACGATGGCGCCGGCCTCGGTCACGCTGGTCATGCTGCGCAGATGGCCCAGATGCAGAGGGGTTTCACGGACCATCAGCACGAGGCGGCGCCGCTCCTTGAGCGTGACGTCGGCTGCGCGCGAGAGCAGGCCGCTTGTCACGCCTGTGGCGATTTCCGAGAGCGTGCGAATCGAACATGGCGCGACGATCATGCCCATAACAGGGAATGATCCGCTTGAAATGGCCGCGCCGATATCCGTGTTCGGATAAGTGACCGTGGCCAGTGCGCGCACGTCGGCCACGCTGTATGTCGACTCGTGTGCGAGCGTGACCTGCGCGGAACGGCTCATCACCAGATGCGACTCGATGTCGAGTTGCCTGAGCAATTGCAGAAGCCGGACACCGTAGACGACGCCCGAAGCGCCGCTGATGCCCACGATCATGCGACGGGGCGGTACTGCGCTGAAATGCATTCCTGGTCTCCGTTTAAACGGTAACTAATCCTTGACGACGCGGATGGTAGCACGTCGATTAATTATTCCGGATGCGTTATGAGGCTTTTTCGATCTCATGGGTAAATACCCTGGCGGAGTATTCGAAATGTTCTATCGGTTGATAAACAATTCGCGATTCAAAACGTAAATTGAAGTCGCTAAACTCTGTCCGGCGTCGAACTGCGGGGCGTCGAACAGCGGCCCGAGGAGACAGCTCGAGGCACGAAGCCAGCGTCTGGAACGGCTGGTGAACGATAAAAAAATTGGAGACTTGCGTTGAGAAATCGTTTGCTCGTCGGCGGTTGCGCCGCGATTCTGGCTGGCCCGGTGTGGGCGCAGTCGTCTGTGTCACTCTACGGCAGCATCGACGTCGGCGTCGACTTCGTTTCGAACACGCAGGGCAAGCAGTTGTTTCAGGTTTCGTCCGGCAAGCGGCAGCCGGACCGCTGGGGGCTGTTGATCAAGGAAGACCTGGGCGGCGGCAACACCGCGTTCGCGCGGCTCGAGTCCGGTTTTCTGACCAGCACGGGTGCGCAGATCAACCCAACCAGCTTCTTCAATCGCGACGCGTATGTGGGCCTCTCGAATGATCGCTGGGGCTCGCTGAGCCTGGGCAACATCAACGACTACGTCTACCAGTACGTTGGCCGGCTGAACAATTCGATCCCGGGTATCTCGTCTTTCTATACGCCCGGCAACCTCGACGGCCTCGCGAACACGCATGCTCTCAACAACTCCGTGAAGTACGAGACGATCAACTTTCACGGCTTCCAGGCCGGCGTGATGAACGCGTTCGGCAACCAGGCGGGGAATTTCAGCTCGGGCCGCCAGTACAGCTTCGGCGCCCAGTATTCGCGTGGGCCAGTGAAACTCGGCATTGCGTACACGATGTCCCATAACCGCACGGCGGATATCTTCGGCACTTTCAGCCTGCCGTCGCTGCTCGGCCAGCCGTTGAAGCAGGGCACGTTGTTCAACGCGAGCCGTTACAGCACGCTCGCCGCAGGCGGGTCGCTCAAGATCGGCAGATTCACGCCGCACGTTACGTACACGGGCGTCAAGTTCGAGAACAGCCACGGCTCCACAACGCTGAACAACTACCAGGCCGGCGTGAACACCGACCTGGCCGGCAACGGGATTTACATTCTTGGCCTTTCATGGGACCACTCATTGTTTCAGGGGCTCGTGATCAACCAGTACAACCTGTTCGCGACCGATTACCTTTCGAAGAGCACACAGGTGTACGCAGGCGTGGGCCTGCAGCGCGCCTCGGGTCCCGGCGCGCGTGCCGCGCAATTCGGCTATCAGCCCTCCTCAACTGGCAGCCAGACGATCGCGCGCATCGGCCTCAATCATATGTTCTGACGAAGTGGAGGTGATTAACGCGCGGTGAAACGGGGGGTAAATAGGCAGCAAAAGAGAACGTCAGGCGGCTTACGTAAAGCGGATTGTTCACATATTTCGATCTCTTCATCGCAATTTTTTGATTGAGCCACGCGGGGTCACCTTTTATATTGTGGCTCCGGCCGTGGTGCCGCCATGAGGGATATTCAGGAGCAAAAGTGCGAGCGGGCGTGCCACTGAGGCCCGTTCGTTTGCGCGGAGTAAATGGGACTTACATGCAAGCAGACCGGACTTTCAACATCGCGACACTGGTAGAAGAGCAGAAGATTGGGCGGTTCGCCGTCGGCCTGCTGTTCTGGTGTTTCCTGATTATGCTGATGGACGGCTATGATCAAACGGCGGTGTCGTTCGCAGCGCCCGCCATCATCAAGGACTGGCACGTCGCGCGAAGCGGCTTCGGCCCCGTTTTCGGCGCGGGCCTTCTCGGCACGCTGATTGGCTCGTTCATTTTCGGTTATCTGGGAGACCGGCTCGGCCGCAGAAAGGCGATCATCATCGGCAGTGTCTTCTTCGGTCTATTGACTTACGCGTCGGTATGGGCGACTTCACTGCAACAGCTTATGTTGCTGCGCTTTCTCGCCGGCATCGGGATGGGCGGGGTGGTGCCGAACTCGGTCGCGCTGGTTGCCGAATACGCGCCCAAGCGCCTGCGCGCTACATGGGTCACGCTGATGTTCTCGGGTTTTTCGATTGGTGCAGGTTCGGGTGGCGTGGTGTCGTCCGCGCTAATGCATCGTTACGGCTGGCCGGTGATGTTCGCGGTCGGTGGGGCCGGTTCGCTGCTCGTCGCGGTGCTGCTGGTCTTCACGCTGCCTGAGTCCGCGAAGCTGCTCGTGATTCGCAAGCGCGACCCGCAGATGCTGCACCGGCTTGTGGCGCGTCTGCGGCCTGAACTGAACATTCCCGCCGATGCACAGTTCGTCCCCGGCGAAGTGCGCGAGAAGCAGCGCTTTGTCCTGAAACTGATCTTTTCCGATGGGCTTGCCGCTATCACTCCGCTTTTGTGGGTCGTGTTCATCGCGAATTCGATGGCGCTTTATTTCCTGCAGAACTGGTTGCCAATCCTGATGGAAGGGATGGGCATTGATCCGCGCGGGGCGGGGCTCATTACGATGATGTTCTCGGTGGGGGGCGTGATCGGTGGCTTGATTCTCTGCCGGTTCGTCGACAAGCACGGCGTTCTCGCAATCATTTCACTGCCCGTGATTGGCTTCCCGGTCGTGGCGTTGCTGGGTCACGGCACCTCGCAAGCCTGGCTGATGCTTGCGGTGTTCGCGACGGGCTTTTGCGTGGTGGGCGCGCAATATGGCCTCTACGCGGTAGCGGGCATGATCTATCCGACCTCGTTCCGTTCGGCGGGGGTGGGCAGTGCGATATCGGTAGGCAAGATCGGTTCTGTTTCGGGGCCGGTCATTGGTGGCCTGCTGCTGTCGATGCATTTGCCGATCACGCAGCTATTCTATGCGGCCTCCTTGCTGTTCGTGATTGCCGCCGTATTCTCGACAGTGTTGGCGCTACTTTATCGCGCGCGTTTCGGCGAGCAAAGGGCAGTTCCGACTCCAGAAGCGGCCGCCGAATCGATGTAGGGTTCGTCGCTACACTGGTTTCAGGCACTTTTACACGCCGCGCCCGATATCGGTTACACGCCTGGGGCGCGGCGGCCTCCGCCGAAGCAAATATTTCCTCGTAATATCGTTCGTCATGTTGAATATATGACGAGCGCCATGCCAATGAGAAAAACCCTCTACGACAAAATCTTCGACGCGCATGTGGTTCGTAAGGACGCGGATGGCACGGTCTTGCTCTACATCGACCGTCATCTGCTGAACGAGGTGACGAGCCCTCAGGCATTTGAAGTGCTGCGCCACGAACGGCGGCCCGTGTGGCGTGCGCGCGCGAATTTGGCCGTGGCCGACCACAACGTGCCGACGACAGCGCGCGGTCTTGGCATCGTAGATTCCATTTCGCGCATTCAGGTGGAGGCACTGCGCGAGAACTGCGAGCGCAGCCGCATCGCGCACTACGGGATGGACGACGCGCAGCAGGGCATTGTGCACGTCGTCGCGCCCGAAATCGGCAGCACGCTGCCGGGCATGACGATCGTCTGCGGCGACTCGCATACCAGCACGCATGGCGCATTGGCCGCGCTCGCCTTCGGCATCGGGACCTCGGAAATCGAGCACGTACTAGCCACGCAAACGCTTATCACCCGGCGCAGTCGCACCATGCGCGTGACGGTAAACGGCGTGCTGCCCTTGGGTTGTTCGGCGAAAGACGTCGCGCTTGCCATAATCGGCTCGCTCGGCACCGCTGGCGCAACCGGCTACGCAATCGAGTTTTCGGGGCCCGTAGTGCAAGCGTTGTCGATGGAAGGACGTATGACGCTCTGCAATATGTCGATCGAAGCAGGCGCGCGCGCGGGCCTGATCGCCGTGGACGACACCACGCTCGACTATTGCCGCACACGTGAGCAGGCGCCACGTGGCGAAGCTTGGGAAAGCGCGGCGCGCGCATGGCGCGAACTGCACTCGGACGACGGCGCGCAGTTCGATGCCGAGCGCACTCTCGACATCTCGTCGCTTGCGCCTCAGGTGACCTGGGGTACGTCGCCCGAGATGGTCACGACCATTGAAGGCCATGTGCCAAATCCGATGGATATTGAGGACGAGGGACGCCGTGCCTCGTTCAAGCGTGCGCTCGAGTACATGGACCTGCGAGCACGCACGCCAATCCAGTCGATCGCCATCGACAAGGTCTTCATCGGCTCGTGTACAAACGGGCGGCTCGAAGACCTGCGGGCCGCGGCCGGTGTCCTGCGCGCGGCCGGCGGGCGCATTGCGGCGAATGTCCGTCTCGCGCTTGCAGTGCCCGGTTCGCAACGGGTCAAACGTGAGGCGGAAGCGCTGGGACTTCATGAGGTGTTCATCGATGCGGGGTTCGAATGGCGCGAGCCGGGCTGTTCGATGTGCCTGGCGATGAATGCCGACCGGCTGGAGCCGGGCGAGCGCGTCGCCTCCACGTCAAATCGGAATTTTGAGGGACGACAGGGCGCGGGCGGACGCTCGCATCTCGTGAGTCCGGCGATGGCAGCCGCAGCCGCACTTGCAGGCCGTTTCGCCGATGTGCGAAACATCACCCGGTTGACTGGAGGTCGATGATGGAGCCGCTCGTCCGCCACACAGGGCTCGTGGTGCCAATCGATCGCGACAACGTCGACACCGACGCGATCATGCCCAAGCAATTCATGAAGTCGATTGCGCGCACGGGTTTCGGGCCGTATCTGTTCGACGAATGGCGCTACCGCGATCCCGGTTACTACGGCAAGCCTGCTGGCGAACGTATGCCGCAGGAAGGTTTCGCGCTGAACATGCCGCGCTACGCAGGTGCGTCGGTACTGCTCACCCGGCGCAACTTTGGCTGCGGCAGTTCGCGCGAGCACGCGCCATGGGCGTTGTATCAGTACGGTTTTCGCGTGCTTGTGGCCGAAAGTTTCGCGGAGATTTTCTTCAACAACTGCTGCAAGAACGGCATCTTGCCGGTACGGCTCCAGGCAGCGGCAATCAACCGGTTGATGATCGCGGTAGAGGCGACACCGGGTTATCAGCTACGCGTCGATCTGGGGGAGCAAACGGTGCTGGCGCCTGGTGGCGAGCACTGGACCTTTGAGATTGCACCGGCGCTCAAGACGCTGCTCCTCGGGGGACTCGACGAAACCGGCGCGACGCTTGAGTTTGCCGATGCGATTCGCGCCTTCGAAGCCGCGCATCTTGGGCGCTCGCCCTGGCTGTAAGCGCCGCGATTCTTGATTTCAGGTTGAAAATGATTCGCGGCGCCACGCGGTTATCGCCGGAGTGAATACAGTCTATCGTTGTCGGCAATAGTGAATCAATAGCCGACGCGACCGATGAAAACCACCCTTGACGAGATGATGGCGTTCGTAACGATAGCGGATGTGGGCTCGCTCACAGGCGCAGCCGAGAAGCTGGATCAACCCACTTCGGTGATGAGCCGGGTGCTGCGGCGCCTTGAAGGGAAGCTCGACACGACGCTGATACGGCGCACGACGCGCCGGCTCGAGCTGACCGAAGAAGGCCGGGTTTTTCTCGAGCACGCGAGAAGCATCATCGCTTCCGTGGAGCTTGCGGAAGAACAGATCGTGCTCAAGCGCGATGCGCTTGCAGGCAAGCTGCGGGTGAACGCCGCCGTGCCGTTCATGCAGCACGTGATCGTCCCGCTCATGCCCGGCTTTCGCGCCGCCTACCCGGGGATCGAACTCGAATTGCACACGAGCGACGAGATTATCGATTTGCTCGAGCACCGCACGGACGTGGCCATCCGCATCGGCGAGCTGCGCGATTCGACGCTGCACGCGCGCAAGCTCGGCAGCAGCCGCCTGCGTATTCTCGCGAGCCCCGCCTATCTCGCGAGGCGGGGTGTGCCGAAATCGGTCGCCGATCTGGAGTCGCACACGCTGCTGGGTTTTTCGCAGCCGGAGGTGCTGAATCAGTGGCCGTTGCGCTCGCAACAAGGCGACTCGCTGCGCATTCGCCCGGCGCTGGAGGCTTCGAGCGGCGAAACCCTGCTGGCGCTTGCGACGAATGGCGTTGGCATCGTGTGCCTGGCCGACTTCATGACCAGCGCGCATCGCCGTAATGGCGAGCTCGTCGAAGTGCTAATCGACGAAACCGTCGATCTCCGCCAACCGATTCATGCGGTCTACTATCGCAACACCACCTTGTCGCTGCGCATCTTGAGTTTCCTCGATTACGTGAGCGCGCAGTTGAAGCAGGGCGATGACATCGGCTGACACGCCGCGCCCACTATCCCGTGATTTTTTCCGGTGCCGCATCCGCGATTCGCGAGTGCGGCACCGGCGTTCGTGCGCGCGTCATATGCAGATTATTGACCGAGCGCGCTGACGAGTCTCACCTGGCTGCGCAACTCTTCGGTCTGCGCCTGCACCATCGAGTCCTCGGCTGCGAGCAGGCAGCGTTGGGCGTCCAGCGTGTCGATAAACGCCGACTCGCCGCTGCGCCACGAGCGATTGATCTGCGTATAGGCGTCACGCGCGCTAGCCGTCGCGTGCACCAGACGCTGCGTGCGGCTGTGGTCGCGCCCGGTTGCCGCGATCGACGTTTCGACATCGCTAACGGCGGCAAGCACGGTCGCGCGGTACGCATCGAGCGCCTCTTGCGCCTGCGCGCGGCGCAAGGCGACGACGCTGCGCCGCCGCCCGCCGTCGAAGAGCGGCGCGCTCGCGCTCGCGCCCGCCATCCACGCGAGCGAGCGCGCGAAGGTGACGCCCGAGAACCCGTCGATAGCGGCGCCGATCACGCCCGCGAGCTGGAACTGTGGCTTCAGTTCCGCCTCGGCCACGCCGATCCGCGCGTAGGCGGCCACCACACGCGCTTCGGCCGCGCGCACGTCGGGACGGCTGCGCAGCAGGTCCGCCGGCGTGCCGACGCCCGAGACGGGCGGCGTCCACGCGGGCATCGGCGCGGGCGGATCGAGCTGCGCATAGAGTTGCTGCGGCGTTGACGCGGTGACGATCGACAGCCGGTGAATGGCCGTTTGACGCTCCAGCTCCAGCGCGGGCAATTCGGCGAGCGTCGTTTCCGTTTGCGCCGTGGCGCGGTCGACGTCGGCGGCCGGGACGACACCGGCATTGAACATGTGGCGCGTGGATTGCTCGGTATTGCGCTGGCTTAGCGCGTTTTCCTGAACGAGATCGATGCGCTGTTCGAGCCCGCGCACGCTCACGTAGGTCAGCACGGTTTCCTCGATCGTCGCGATGCGCACGGCCAGCGCTTCGTTCTGGGCCGAGGCCACATCGGCGTTCGCCGCCGATACGCCCTGGCGGATACGGCCGAAGAGATCGGGCTCCCACGCAAGGCTTGCGTTGAGCCCGAGCGCATTGCCGGTCGTGGGCGTGTCGGTCGGAAATGCCTGGGATGCCGAAAGACGCTGGCGCGCGGCGCCCGCGTTCAGGTCGAGCGAGGGAAACCATTGCGACTGCGCGCCGAGCTGGATCGCGCGCGCGGCGTCGATGCGCGCGACGGCCGCTTTCAGGTCCAGGTTGTTGGCGAGCGCGCTCTCGACCAGCCGGTCGAGAATCGGATCGTGAAAGCCGCGCCACCATTCACCGAGATTCGGGATGGGGCCGTTGCGCGCGAGATCCTCGTTGGCATACGCGGGTGCGAGCGCCGGGGGCGTGACGGTGGCGACGGGTGCGCTCGCGCACGCGGCGAGGGCGCCTATGGCGGCGAGAGCGGCAATGAGGCGGGCGAATTTCATTGTGAAACCTCCACGGCCGCGGTGGCGACGGCGGATTTGCGGGTCGTGAAGCGACGGATCATGACGTAGAACACCGGGGTGAAGAGCAGGCCGAAGGTCGTCACGCCGATCATCCCGAAGAACACGGCGGCGCCCACGGCCTGGCGCATTTCGGCGCCGGCGCCTTCGGAGACGACCAGCGGCAGCACGCCCAGAATGAAGGCGAGCGAGGTCATCACGATCGGGCGCAGCCGCTGCACGCAGGCCTCGACCACGGCCTCGACCAGTTCCCTGCCTTCGGCCTCCAGTTGCCGCGCCACTTCGACGATCAGAATCGCATTCTTCGCGGCAAGGCCGATGAGGACGATGAAGCCGATCTGCGTGAGGATGTTGACGTCCTGACCGAGCGCCTTCACGCCGAGCGACGCGGCGAGCAGGCACATGGGCACGATCAGCAGAATCGAAGCGGGCAGGGTCCAGCTTCCGTATTGCGCGGCCAGCACGAGGTAGACGAGCAGCACGCACAGCGGGAACACCAGCAGCCCGGCGTTGCCGGCAGTAGTCTGCTGATACGAAAGGTCGGTCCATTCGAACGCGATGCCGGGCGGCAGCACCTGCTTCGCCAGTGTTTCCATGGTCTTGATCGCGTAGCCGGAGCCGAGGCCGGGCACCGTGTCGCCATTGATCTCGGTGGCCGGATAGAGGTTGTAGCGCGGCACGCGATCCACGCCGAGCGTATTGGCAATGCGCGTCACGTTGCCGATGGGCACCATCGCGCCGTCGCGGTTGCGAACCTTCAGGCGCGCGAAGTCGTCGGCGGTGATGCGAAACGGCAGGTCGGCCTGCGCCGTGACGCGGTAGGTCCGCCCGACGATATTGAAGTCGTTGATATAAGTGGAGCCGAAATACAGGTTGATCGCATCGTTGATTTCCTGGCTCGGGACGCCGAGCATTTCGGCCTTTTCGCGGTCGAGTTCGGCATAGACCTGCGGGCTGGTTGCCGAGTAGGGCGTATAGACGCCCACCATGCCGGGCGTCTTGTTGGCGGCGGCCACGAGATCCTCGGTGGCTTTCGCGAGCGCCGCCGTGCCAAGGCCGTTGCGATCTTCGAGCCGCATGGCGAAGCCGCCTGTGCTGCCGAGCCCCTGGACCGGCGGCGGCATGGCGACCACGATCGACGCATCGGTGACGGCGGCGAGGCGCTTGCGCAGTTCGTCAGCAATCCTGTCGATGGTCAGGCCTTGCTGTTTGCGCTGCGGCCATGGCTCGAACACCGGGAAGAGACCCGCATCGTTCGCCGAGTTCGTGCCGGTGGCGGCATTCACGCCCGAAAATACCGGCACGCGCGCGACCCCGGGCACGGAGAGCGCAATGTCCTCGACCTTGCGGGCCACCGCGCTCGTGCGTTCGAGCGTCGCGCCATCGGGCAGGTGGACGAGCACGACCAGGTAGCCGCGATCCTGCGCGGGAATGAAGCCTTTCGGGCTCGATACGAGCAGCCACGCCGTCGCGCCGATCAGCACGACATAGAGCGCGGTCATCAAAGGGATTGCGCCGACGATGCGCCGCACGAGTGCGCCGTAGCTATCGGAAAGCCGCTGGAATGCGCGGTTAAAGCATGCCGCAAAGCGTTCTACCAAGCGAGCCGCAGGCGCGAGCATGCCGGCCATGCGCGTTGGCTGCGCGTCCTGTGCGTGCGCGCTGCCGTGCGCCTTGAGCAAGGTTGCGGAGAGCGCGGGTGCGAGCGTAAGCGAAGTGAAGAACGAAATTGCGGTGGAAACGGCGATGGTCACGCCGAACTGGCGGAAGAACTGCCCCGAGATGCCCGGAATGAACGAAGTGGGAATGAATACCGCGCACAGTACCAGCGTGATCGCGAAGAGCGCGCCGCCCACTTCTTTCATGGTCGCGAGCGTGGCGTCTCGTGGCCCGGCGCCGGAGGAAAGATGCCGTTCGACGTTCTCCACCACGACGATGGCGTTGTCGACCACGATCCCCACTGCGAGCACGAGCCCGAACAGCGTGAGGTTGTTGATCGAGTAGCCGAGCCCGGCCATGACCGCGAAGGTGCCGACGAGCGAAACGGGAATCGACAGAATGGGAATGATCGACGGACGCCAGCCCTGGAGAAACAGCAGCACGACGAGCACGACGAGCACCACGGCTTCATAAATGGTCTTGACGAGCTCGTGAATGCTGTCGCCAATGAACGCGGTGGGGTTGTAGCCGATGTTGTAGACGATGCCTTTCGGGAAGTCCTTGCCAAGCTCCGCCATTTTCTTTTCGACCGCATCCATCGTCGCCACTGCGTTGGCACCGGGCTGCTGGAGCACCTGCAGCGCGACCGTTGGGTGACGCAGCATGTAGCTGTCGGTCGAATAGTCGAGCGCGCCCACTTCCACGCGCGCGATGTCCTTCAGGCGCACGAGGCGGCCGTCCTGCCCTTGCTTGACGACGATATTGCTGAAATCCTCGGGACGCTTGAGCCGGCCCTCGAAAATCAGATTGGGCTGGAACGCCTGGTTCGTGATGGGCGCCTGCGCGACCACGCCGCCCGCGACTTGCGTATTCTGTGCGCGCACCGCCGCGATCACATCGCCCGGGCTCAGGTTGAACGACGCCGCGCGCTCGGGATCGAGCCAGATACGCATCGAGTATTCGCGCGCGCCCAGCGGGTTGATGTCGCCGACACCGTCGATGCGCTTGAGCGCGTCCGCCACGTTGCGGATTGCGTAATTCGACACGTAAAGCGGGTCGTAGCTCTGGTCGGGCGAATAGATGAAGATGGTGCCGAGCTGAGTGGGCGACGACTTGCGAACCGAAACGCCGCTGCGCTGCACGGCTTCGGGCAGACGCGGCGTCGCGAGTGCCACGCGGTTCTGCACGAGCACCTGCGCCTTGTCGACGTCGGTGCCGGGCTTGAACGTCACGGTGATGTTCAGGCTGCCGTCGGAGGTCGCCTGGCTGTACATGTAGAGCATGTCCTCCACGCCGTTGACCTCGAGTTCGATCGGCGTAGAGACGGTTTGCGACACGGTCTCGGCGGAAGCGCCCGGATAGCTCGCCTGAATGACGACGGTGGGCGGCGCGATCTCCGGATACTCGGACACCGGCAGCGAGAAGTACGCAAGCGCACCCGCGATCGTGATGACGATCGACAGGACGATGGCGAGCACCGGCTGCTGGACGGACAGGCGGCCGAGGTTCATTGCAGGTTCTCCTTCGTGCCATTGGCGGCGGCTGTGGCGTCGATGCGCTGCATGACGGGCGTCACCTTGTCGCCGACGCGCACGCGCTGAAAGCCGTCGACGATGACTTCGTCGCCGGGCTTCAGACCGGATCTGATTTCCCTCAGGTTTCCGAACAGGCGGCCGGGAACGACAGGGCGAACCGACACCGTGCCATTGGCATCGAGCAGATAAAGCACGCGCCGCGTGGCGTCGGTGGCGACGGCCGAGTCCGGCACGAGCAGGGCGGCATGCGGGGCGCTGCTCGACAGATACACGCGGCCGAACTGCCCAGGATTCAGGCGCAGATCCGGATTGGCGATGCGGGCCCGCTCGCGCAGCGTGCCGGTGGCGTTGTCGAGGCGGTTGTCGGCGAAGTCGAGCTGGCCGTGCAGGGAAGGCTGCGTCTCGCCGGGCAGTGCGATCCCGACTTCGCGGGACAGCGCGTTGCCTCCCGCTTTAGCGGCTTCGCGCGTGTAGCGCAGATAGCTTTCCTCGTCGATGTCGAAATAGAAGTCGATCGGGTCCTGCGAAACGATGGTCGTGAGCACGGTGGCGTCACTGTCGCCGCCCTTCACGAGATTGCCCTCGCTCACGAGCTTGCGGCTGATGCGCCCCGACATGGGCGCCACGATGCGCGTGAAAGACAGATCGAGTTGCGCGCGCTCCAGCGCGCCCTCGGCGCTCGTGACTCCGGCTTGCGCGCTTTGCACCGCTTCCCGGCGCTGGTCGTAAAGGCTCTGCGCGATGGTGTCGGTCTTGATCAGCACGCTCGCGCGCTCGAAGTCCTGCTGGCTGAGCCGTAGTTGCGAGCGCGCGCGTTCCAGTGCGCCTTGCGCGGCGGTGACCGACGCCTGAAACGGACGCGGGTCGATCACGAACAGCAAATCCCCTTTATGGACGATTGCGCCGTCGCGAAACGCGACTTTCTCCAGATAGCCGCTCACGCGCGGACGCACGTCGACGGTGTCGATCGCCTCGAAGCGGCCGGCGTAGACATCGACGTCGTTGACGTTCTGGGAGAGGGGATGACTGACCGCCACGCTTGGCGGTGCGGGTGGCGCCTGCTCGTGGGAATGGCAGCCTGCGAGGAACAGCAGTGCGGCCAACGATGCGGTCAACGGAATCGCGGCCAGCGCAGCCGCCTTCGTAACGTGTTTTTTGACTGGGAAGTCTTTCATGCCAACGACACTTCGCGAATGAATCGGCAATTGCCGGATGGTGCGAAGTATCGGGTTTGCGGCGCGGCGCATAAACCGGCGCGGCGGCATAAGCATTTGTACGGTGGAGTCACGAATCAGGCGGCACGGCGGCCACGCGCGCGGCGATGAAGAGAACACCGGGTACGGGAGAGGAGCACGACGACAGCCGGCCTGGATGCCAAAGAGGCATACCAGGCCGTGCCGGTGGAGACGCCGAGTGGCGCTTGTACTGCGGATGCGGGAGGACTGCGCGTGCGTGCGTGCGCGCGCGCGGCGCGATCAATGGCCTCGATAGAGCGAATTGCGTTCCTGCAGCATCGTGCGTTGACCCGACGCGCCAGTCGTGGCGACCGCGCCGCCATAGGAAGCCGCGGCAACATTCGGCGTGGCACTCGCGCTGTTCTGCGCAGACTCGATTGGGTTCAACCTGCTTTCGGCTGCCTGGATATTGGCGGGATATTGATTGCGATCCGTCGCCGGGCGATAGCCCGCGGCTTCGAGGCGGACCAGTTCCGCTTTGACCTCGGCGCGGGTCACTGCGTGATCGGATTGTTGTGCGAAGGCGGCGAACGGTGCGGTAAGTGCGAGTACGGCAACGGCGGCGGATACGAGCGATTTCATGATGACGGCCTCTGTTGATGAAGCGGATAAGGAGAAGACGGAGCGAAGTGTGCGCCCTTTACTTTTGATTAAAAACTCTCTTATCCACGAATGTGTTTTGATTCGAAATCAAAATTGAGGCCCCGCTGGACGCATCGCCAGGGTTCACAGCCGCCGCAGGCCGGGCCTGCCTGCATGCCTTGTTGCGACAGAGCCCTTGCCCGCGCCCGATGAACAGGGTCTGAGCACAAATACGCTCCTGCAAGCCAGGAACTTCAAATTTTTCTTGGGCATACCCAGAATAATTGTCGTTTGTAGGGTGTGGATAGCAACCCTAGAATCGGGGGAATTTAAACGTGACGACGGATGCGTCGACGGAAAACTGGGAGGATGCAATATCGATTTCCATTGACCTGGAATCCTTCAGGACTCTGGCGATTTTATAAAAAATAATTAGAAAATCGCGGTGAGCATGCGTTGTTTAATTTCCTTGTTATTTTCTGAGATTCATATAAAGAAAAGTATCAGAAATTAAATTTAACTATCAGGAGACGATTGAATGAGAGAGACGTTGGCTCTGGAGATCCAGGTTGAAAAATCGACCTCTATGGCGAAGCGGGCCACGATTGCGAGCGCGCTGGGTTCAACGCTTGAGTGGATCGACTTTATGACGTATGGCGCGGTTGCCGCGACAGTCTTTCCAAGGATTTTCTTTGCGTCGATGGATTCGAATATGGGAATCCTTGCGGCGTTCATTACTTTTGGCGTTGGGTTTTGTGCAAGACCATTAGGAGGGCTGTTCTTTGGCGCGATGGGCGACCGTCATGGAAGAAGGCGTATTCTGCTATACACCTTGTCCCTCATGGGAATCTCGTCGTTTCTTATTGGTTGCCTGCCTACCTATGCGCAAATTGGATTTGTGGCGCCATTATGCCTGGTTATCCTGCGTTTCCTGCAGGGATTTGCCTTGGGAGGGGAGGCAACAGGAGCGCAGTTGATGACGATGGAACATGCTCCGAAAAACCGTCGCGGCTTGTTTGGCTCTTTCATCAACATGGGATCGTCACTAAGCGTTGCCCTGGCAAACGGGATGTTGCTCGGTCTGACCGGCGTCATGGGCGTTGAGCGGTTTCAAACGTGGGGGTGGCGTATCCCTTTCCTTTTCAGCTTCGTCCTTGTCCTTCTGGGACTGTACATTCGAGTGCGCGTTTCGGAGACTCCGGCATTCGAAAAAGCCCATGCAAAAGGTCAATCGGCTCGCGTTCCCGTGCTGAGGGCATTCGCCCGATATCCAACGACCATCGGCAGGCTTCTCGTAATCCAATGTGCTCCGCCTGCATGCTTCTATCTGATTACGGTTTTCTCATTAAATTATATTACAAAAAATCTGGCGCTATCCAGTGAAACGGCATTCCTTTGTTTGATGATGGCAAATGTATTTGCCGTAGGGGCGATGATTGCAGGCGGTTATCTGAGTGATCGAATCGGTCGAAAGCCAACCATGTTGATCTCATCGATTATCACGCTTTGCATGTCCTTGTCATACTTCACTCTGCTCGACACGAGGAGTTGGGCCGTTATCTTTGTTGTGATGGCGGTTTTCATCGGATCATTGCAAGTTCTCAGTGGAATTCAACCCGCATTCGCGGCCGAATCTTTCCCGACCGACGTTCGTTATTCCAGTTCTGCCGCTGCGTACACGGGTGCGAATCTCATCGTGGGAGGGCCGACGCCTTTTCTGTGCGCCTGGCTTCTGCAGAAGACGAACGGGCAGACGTGGGCCATTACCGCGTACTGTGCCACCGTTGTTGTGGCATCTCTAATCGGAATCGTTTTGAGCCCGGAAACCCGACATATGGAACTGGATCGGTAGATTATTAACGAGCGGTCGAAAATTAATCTAACAATATACCGAACTTCCGCTCGAACAGCTTCCGTCCGAGATGTTTTATAAGAGAAGCGAGCTAACTATATTCAATCATCAGGTGCCTGATATGAGCCATAGACTCAAGGAAAAGGTTGTCATTGTCACAGGTGGCGCGGGCGGTATTGGCTCGGCCACGGGCGAGCTTTTTTGCCGCGAAGGAGCAAGTGTCATGCTCGTCGACCACAGCCAGGAATCTTTGAATCAGGCCGTCGAAAGAATCAAGGGATGTGTTCCGAACGCCGCCATTGCCGGTTTGGTTGCAGACCTTTCGATCGAAGGCGAGGCGGAGAGGGTTGTCGAGAGGGTGGTTCGCGAGATGGATTCGGTCTCGGTCGTCGTCAACAATGTGGCTGCGCGCCGCTATGAAGCCATCGCGGACGCCCCCTGGGAGACGTGGGATGAAATTGTTCGCGTCAACCTGCTCAGCTTCGTCTCGATGACTCGCGCCGCGCTTCCACACCTGCGGCGCTGCGGACGAGGGAGCATTATCAATGTATCGTCAGTCCATGCGGTACTTGGCCGAAAAGGCATGGGGGCTTACGACGCGACGAAAGCCGGTGTATTGGCGCTGACCCGAACCCTCGCGTATGAGGAAGCCGAGCACAACGTTCGGGCGAATGCCATTTGCCCGGGATTTACGCGGACACCGTTCCACGCGCGGCGTCTCGGCGCAAAAGGTGTTGATGATCTCGTGCCGCCGTGTTTGCTCGGCCGTTGGGCCGATCCAGTCGAGGTCGCCTATCCCATGCTTTGGCTCGCTTCGGATGAAGCTTCATATGTGACCGGTGCAACCTTCATGATCGACGGCGGGCTGTCGGCATGAAACCGGCATGAAGTCGCGGGGGCCTCGCTAGACTCCGAGAACGTTTGCGCCGATGCAGGGGTCGATCCCGCGCTCCAGTCTTTTCTGATGGACGGTCAGCGTGATTTCCATCGAACCCGTTCCCACTTCGAGATTCAGCAGATGGCCGCCGTATGCATTGAAATTGCTGTCGCCGGCCACGCCGTGAAGGTGGAGGGACGGCTTGCCCTCGTGCCATGCCACCGATCCGACGATGCTGCCCATCTCGACATTGTGGAAGGTTTTGGCGTCGAAGGCCTTTTTGCCGGCGTTCCAGAAGCCGAAGGTCGGGTGGCCGAAGCCGAGTGCGGTGAGGCTGGCCGACGGGACGTTTTCGGCGGTCGCGAAATTAGTCAGGTGTTCGAAGACATTGTCTCCCATCCGCAGCACCATGAAATAGCCGGTGGGCGTCTTGATGTAGCGGCGCTGAACGTCGGCGCCACCGGCGGCGATCACGCCCGCTTCGCACTCTGCCGGCGAAGACGTTTGTGCGGAAGCGCTATTCGACATGACCGATGTGGCGACGGCACCCGCGGACAGATACGCGATGTTCCTGAGAAAGTGCCGGCGCAGGTAAGTTTCGTCCATGATGAGTCTCCGATTGATTTATTGGCCGATACGGATCGGTTGGATCGGAGTGTAGTCAACTCATGATGCAAGGAATACTGAGAGTTGAGACTAGCGCTATAACTGAGGCTCATGCTGTGCCGGCCTCGCGTGGGAAACGGGGCGAAGCGGATTTCAGCGGTCCGTCGAAGTGGCGAGCGGCTCGTGTGTTTCCACGGGCTTCGCCTGCAGGCTCACGTTCGGGCGCATGCGCAGCACGACGATCATGCCGATAAGCAGCATCGCGACCGAGCCCGCGAATGGCAGCGTCCAACTGCCGGTCTTGTCGACCAGCACGCCGAATACAATCGGCGAGAGAATGCCGGAAATGGCCGCGCCCGCATTCATCATCCCGCTGGCGATGCCCGCATGCGCGGGGGCAATGTCGCTGGGCACTGCCCAGATCGGCCCGATTGTCAGCTCCAGAAAGAAGAACGAGCCGGAGAGACAAAGCGCGACGCCAAGGCTCGATTGCACGAACAGCAAGGGAACAATGAAGAGCAGGGCGCCAAGGAAACTCGTGAGGATGACCGCTTCACGGGCAATCGTGAGGCTGCCGGTTTTGCGGTAGAGGAAATCGCTCAATCCTCCTCCGATCGTATCGCCGACCACGCCCGCGAAAAATACGCCGGAGGCGAGCAGCGCCGACGACTTCAGGCCAAGGTTCTGGCCGTGCAGGAAGAAGGTGGGCAGCCAGGTGAAGAATAGCCATGCCGTCCACCCATAGCAGAAGTAGACGAAGATCGTGGGCAGCATGCGCCTGAATAGCGGCCCCCACGGCGTTGGGATTCTGGGCTGGATGGACTGAGTGCTCTGCATGACGACATCGTCCGGATACTCGCGAAATGCCATGCACCACCAGACGAGCCAGAGCGCCGTCACGCCGGCCAGCACAACGAAAGCGGCGCGCCATGAGAGCCACGTCATCAGCAGGGCCACCACCGGCGGGGCCACGGCGTTTCCGAGTCTCGAGAACGAATGGGTGAACCCTTGCACCGCGCCCCGCTGTTCGCCTGGAAACCAGCGCGTGATCGCGCGTGCCTGGGCGGGCAAGGTGGCGCCTTCGCCGATGCCGAGCACAAGCCGCACGGCGAACAACATTCCGAGTGTGTGGACGAAGCCCGTGGCGAACGTGGAGACGACCCATATGACGCCGCAGGCCGTGAGGGTCAGGCGCGCTCCGAGGCGGTCGGCCATCCATCCGCCAATGACCTGAAAGCATGCATAGGAATAGGCGAATGCCGAGAACGCGAGGCCGAGCCCGGTATTGGACAGCCCGAGTTCGATCTTGATCGCCGAGGCGGCTGTCGCGAGATTCACGCGGTCTATATAGAGGATGAAAGAAAGCGCGCACAGCAACCAAAGCGTGCGGCGCCGCTGATGTTGGCTCGTTGTCATGTCTCGCTCCGTTGTCTCGCGGCATGTGGGAGCGCCGCGTTTATTCTGAGGCTGAAGCTTTTGGCGTCGTGCTGATGGTCGGTCTCGCTGCAGTGCGAGGCGCTCCATAACGATGCTCAATAACCGCTGAAGCTGTGCTGGAAGTAAGCGACTTCAGGAGAACCCAGGAACAGGTGGCCAACGAGCTTGCGCCATTCCTCGAATGCGGGGGAGCAGGCGAAGTCCACCGCGTGGCGCTCCACGGTGTCCCATCGAACCACGAGATGAAACCGGTTGGGCGGCTCGATGGCTCTTTGCAGTTCCATGCCCCGCCACCCGCTGCAGCCCTGGAAAATCGGGAGCGCCCGCGCGACACGGCGCTCGAATTCGTCTTCCATTCCCGGCAACACGTCGACGCGCGTGATCTCGAGAATCATGTGTCGTTCTTCGCTTTCCTGGGTTGCGCGACGCCGCACTATCGGCCGAATGCGCCCTGTTGCCCGAGCTTTCCGATATCGCAGCCAATCTCCCGCATGATCTCCTCGGTGTGCTCTCCGAGTAGCGGCGGCGGGCGCCTCAATTGCTGCGGCGTGCCTCGCAATTTCACCGGAAACCCTAGCTGCGGAATCTTGCCTTCAACGGGATGCTCCATGTCGAGAATCATGTCGCGCGCGACCGCCTGCTCGCTCGCGAGTGCTTCCTGATAGGTGAGGATGGGTCCGGCAGGAACGCCCGCTTCGAGCAGCGCGGCAATCCACTCGTCGGCTTTACGCATTTGCAATGTGGTAGATAGTGCGGACTCCAATTCGTTTCGATGGCGAATACGCTCTGCATTGGTGGCAAAGCGGGGATCCTCCAGCAGGTCGGGCCGGTCGAGCACCTCGCAAAGCAGGGCCCAGAGCTTCTGGTTGGCGGCGCCAAAAACGAAATGCCGGTCGGATGCCATGAACGCCTGATAGGGGGCGCTCATGCGGTTGGCACTGCCGAGCGGTTGAGGGACCTTGCCGGTTCCCCAATACTCGGCAACTTCCCAGATGGACAATCCCAGCGCCGCTTCAAAGAGCGACACGTCGATATATTGCCCGGGACCTTCGGCGCCGCGGCCAATGACAGCGCTGAGGACCGCATAGGCCGTAAACAGCCCCGCACCGAGATCCCCCACCGGGACGCTATTCTTCGCAGGCGCGGCTCCGGCCTGGCCGGTGACGCTCAGGATGCCGCTCATAGCTTGCGCGATGAGATCGAAACCCGGGCGCATGGCCCACGGCCCGGTCTGACCGAACCCCGAGATGCTTGCATAGATCAGTCTCGGATTGATTTCCTCGAGCGTCTCATAGTCGATTCCGAGGCGCTTCGCAACGCCAGGCCGGTAGTTTTCGACGAGCACGTCAGCCGTTTTCACGAGTTCGTAGAAGGCACGCAGGCCGGCTTCATTCTTCAGGTCGAGTTCGACACTGCGTTTGTTGCGGTTGAGCGCGAGAAATCCCGCGCTGTCGTCGCCTTGCAGGCGAAAACCCATTGCCCTGCGCGTCTGGTCTCCCACCTTGGGGGGCTCGACCTTGATGACGTCCGCGCCCATATCGGCGAGGAGCATGCAGGAGAAAGGGCCTGCCATGACCTGACTGACATCGAGGACACGCAGATTGGAAAGAGGCAAGGGTCGCGACATGGAAAAGGGTCTCCCCAATGGGATGTATGAGAGTGAAACCAGTTTAGGTAGGCCGCCATTGCACGGTCAAACGAGATTTTTTCTCTCTATCCCCTAAAAAAATTTGACCCCTCGCGCACCGATCGCGCAATTTTTCTATTCACGCGCTCAAATTAAATTCGCTTTTCCGCCCGCTGCCGAGCTTGTAGATTTCCACGGTGCATGCCGTTTTTGTCTCCATTCATCTCATTCAGCAAGGACCCAAATATGCAAGGAGAAATCGCTCTGGAACGCAGCGAGGCGGTTGCGACCGTGATGGTTTCGCAACCCGAAAAGCTCAATGCAATGAGCGTCGCGATGTGGAAGTCGTTAAAGACGATCTTGGACGATCTTTCGGCCGATTCGACGGTGCGCTGTGTGGTCATCCGTGGCGCGGGTCATCGGGCGTTCTCGGCGGGCGCCGATATTTCGGAATTCGACGAGGTGCGAGCCAGCGCGGCGCAGGCGCGCGCTTATGCTGAAATCACCCAGGCCGCGCTTCACGCGGTAGCCGCATGTCCGCATCCCACCGTGGCCGCCATTCGGGGCAATTGCGTGGGTGGCGGCCTCGAACTGGCTTCCGTGTGCGACATGAGAATTTCCGCCGAGGACGGCCGCTTTGGCGTGCCGATCAACCGATTGGGGCTCGTCGTGTCCTATCTGGAACTCAAGGGCCTGATGACGTTGATCGGCAAGTCGCGCACGCTGGAACTCCTGCTGGAGGGCAGGGTATTCGGCGCCGGGGAGGCGCTTCAGAAGGGGCTCGTGAACCGCGTGGTGTCGTGCGACGCCTGGGAGCGCGAAATAACCGATACGGCAACGCGCATTGCGGCGGGCGCGCCGCTAGTGGCGCGGTGGCACAAGAAGTTCGTCTCCCGGCTGGAAATGCCCGAGCCGCTTGGCGAGGACGAGTTGGGCGAGGTCTTCCACTGCTTCGACACCGAAGATTTCCGGATCGGATCAGCGGCATTCAAAAGCAAGACCAAACCCGTGTTTACAGGCCGCTAGGCGCTGACCGCGCGTCGCTGGCCGCGCGTTTGTCGGGAGGCGAGGTGATGTTCGCCTCCGATTTGAGCCAGTCGCAGAATGCGCGTATGCGCTCATCGTTCGCGCGGTTTCGCGGATAGATGACGTAGTACGCGAGCTCCACCGCCAGCGATAGATCGAACGGTTTAATCAGGCGTCCTGCCTTGATATCGGCATCGACCCACACGTCTTTTGCCAGCGCGACGCCCAGCCCGTCCAGCGCCGCATTGATCGCAAGATGCGTGGGACGGAACGACAAGCCCCGCGAGGCATCGACGTCGCGCACCCCGGCGAGCGCGAGCCAGTCGGACCAATGCGGATTTTTTCCGTCGCTATACGTGCTGTCGTCGTGCAGCAGCATATGGTGCTTGAGATCGGCGGGCTCATCGAGCGGCTTGTCCGGCGTCACGGCCGACGGGCTGCAAACCGGGAATACGCGCACCTCGAGGCAACGCTCCGAATCGGCATCGGGGTGTTGCCCGCGCCCGAAGCGGATCGCGAGGTCGTATTCGTCGCGCGAGAAGTCCACGGGCTCGCCGGAGCCGCTCACCTTGACGTCGATATCCAGATTCGAGCGCACAAAGCGCTCGAGACGCGGTATCAGCCATTTCGCCGCAAACGTGGGAGGAATGTCGATGCGAAGCATCTGTTTCTTCGACACTCGAACTCGTCTGGTTCCCTCCACCAGGATGTCCATTGCCTGTTGCACGGAGGGGAGATAGGCGCGGCCTTCGGCGGTGAGCGTGAGCGACTTCGCCTCGCGCACGAACAGTGTGACGCCAAGATGTTCTTCGAGCGTCTTGACCTGGTGGCCGACAGCCGACGATGTCACGCAAAGCTCTTCGGCCGCGCGGGTGAAGCTCGAATGTCGAGCGGCGGCTTCGAATGCGCGAAGCGGATTTAAAGGCGGTAAAGGACGGACCATGCCGCATGATATGGGCGCCTCGACAGGGCGTCAATACGCCCGAATTTTTCTTGGCTGTGCCGCGAATAAATGTCGTTTGTGATCGCGAATGGGTCGTTCGTAGAATCCACCAGAACAATGACGACGCAACCCTTTTCCGATGGGTATCGAAGCGATGAAGAGCATGACATGCATGGAAGACTTGCGGGTGCTGGCGAAACGAAGGGTGCCCAGGATGTTCTACGAGTATGCGGATTCGGGATCGTGGACGGAGGGCACGTATCGATCGAATCAGGAGGACTTCGAGAAGATCAAGCTGCGCCAGCGCGTTGGCGTGAGTATCGAGTCGCGCACCACGGCGTCCACGATGCTGGGCCGTGGCGTGGCCATGCCCGTCGCTATCGCCCCCACGGGGCTCACGGGGATGCAGCATGCCGACGGCGAAATGCTCGCGGCGCGCGCCGCCCGGGACTTTGGCGTGCCGTTCACGTTGTCCACCATGAGCATTTGCTCGATCGAGGATGTCGCGCAGGCGTTGAACGGCGACCCGTTCTGGTTCCAGGTCTATGTGATGCGCGATCGCCAGTTCGTCGAGCGGTTGATCGCGCGGGCGAAAGCCGCGAACGTCGACGCGCTGGTGCTGACGCTCGATCTTCCCGTGAGCGGGCAACGGCACAAGGATCTCAAGAACGGTCTTTCCGCGCCGCCGAGGCTGACGCTTTCCAACTGCGCCGATATTCTCGGCAAGCCGCGCTGGTGGTGGAACATGTTGCGCACCCGGCGCCGGACACTGGGCAATATCGTCGGTCACATCGAGGGAATCGGCAGCACGACGTTGCTCTCCGAGTGGTGCGCGCAGCAGTTCGATCCGACGCTGAGTTGGGAGGACGTGCGCTGGATCCGGCGGCTCTGGCACGGCAAGCTCATTGTGAAAGGCATTCAGGATGTGCAGGATGCCGGGCACGCCCTGGCGGCCGGTGCCGATGCGATCGTGGTGTCGAACCACGGTGGCCGGCAACTCGACGGCGCAATCTCTTCGATACGCGCGCTGCCGCTTATCGCGGAGCAGGTCGGCACGCGGATCGAAGTACACATGGACGGCGGAATCCGCAGCGGCCAGGACGTGCTCAAGGCCCTTGCGCTCGGCGCAAAGGGAACCTACATCGGCCGGTCCATGCTCTATGGCCTTGGCGCCCTGGGGCAGCGCGGCGTGACTCGCGCGCTGGAGATCATCCAGAAAGAGCTCGATCTCACGATGGCGTTTTGCGGCCACATGCGTCCGGGCGACGTGGACAGCTCGATCCTGCTCGACGAATTCGGCTTGCCATATCTTCCGCAGCAGCCTGCGCGGCTTCCCGCGTCCCGGTTCGCCGCAGCGCAAACAGCGCAAGCTTCGCCCGAATCCCGCGTCGGCTAATTACGTGCCACGTTCGCCGTGGCGATTTTCATCGTCGTTCCCGAGCTTATCCATGAACAGTTCATCGCTTGACTTCGGCTCCATCGACTCCAGCAGCACCATCGGATTCATCGGGCTAGGACTGATGGGCCAGTCGATCGCGTTGCGTCTCGCCGAAAGCGGATACCGCCTGTGTGTCTGGAATCGCGAGAGCGATCGCTACGGGCTCTTGAAGGCAGCGGGCGCGGCCATTGCGGATTCGCCTCGCGAGGTCGCGCGCGAGTGCGACGTCGTTTGCCTGTGCGTGCTGGACGCAGCGGCGGTCGAGGCCGTGGTGTTCGGGGAGCATGGCCTGTTGTCCGCGACGAACCGCCTGCCCGGGACGAACCGCCTGCCCGCGACGAACCGCCTGCGGCTCATCGTCGACTTCTCCACGGTTCAGCCCGACGACACCCGTTCGTTTGCACGGCGTGCGGCCGGGGCTTCGTGCGCATGGATCGATGCGCCCGTCTCGGGCGGCCCGGACGCGGCAAAGCGAGGTGAGTTGACGCTGATGCTGGGCGGTCCGCTGGACGCGGTGCGTCGCGCGACGCCCCTGCTTTCGCATCTGGGAAGCCGGATCAGTCATGTCGGCGACACGGGCAAGGGGCAGGAAATGAAAGTGCTCAATCAGGCCCTGGTTGGCACGACGTTCGTCATGCTGGCCGAGGCATTGGCGCTCGCCCGGCGGCTAGGGTTGCCGCTCGAAGCCGTTCCCCGCTGTCTCGAGGGCGGGTTCGCCGATTCAGCCGGCTTGCAGCGCGTGTGGCCGCGCATGGCGGCCGAGGGTTTCGAGCCGCCAACCGGACGCGCGGGGCAGATGCTCAAGGATCTCAAGAATGTCGACGCGGTCCGGTCGTCGACGGGCGTGGCGCTGCCGTTGCTGGAGGCCGCGCTGGAACAGTATCGACGCTATGTCGAGTCGGCGGGCCCGGAAGTCGAAACGGTTTCAATTTCACGCCTTTATTCATAGTCCCCGGACGTAATGCGTCGAGAACATCGACGTCACACCAACAATACATGGAGCGAGACATGAGCAACGCTTTCAGGCTGTCGCGGCGGCAGTTCGTGCAGCATCTCGGCATGACCTCGGCTGCCTGCGCGGTGGGCGCGGCGGGCGCGCTGGCGCCGCTGCGGGCCCAGGCGCGATCCGCCGAATTCACGCTGAAATACGCGCACAACCAGCAGATCGACCATCCGATGAACATTCGCGCCAAAGAGGCGGCCGACGCGATCCGGCAAGAGACCCATGGACGGGTCGACATCCAGATCTTTCCCAGCGGGCAATTGGGCAGCGACACCGACATGTTCACGCAGGTGCGGACCGGCGCGATCGACTTTTTCACGCTCTCGGGGCTCGTGCTGGCCACGCTCGTTCCGGTGGCGTCGATCAACGGACTGGGTTACGCATTCAAGGACTACGACCAGGTCTGGGCCGCGATGGACGGAGACCTCGGCAAGCTGGTGCGGGACCAGCTCGCCAAAGTCGGGCTCATTGCCATGGAAAAGATCTGGGACGATGGATTCAGGCAGGTGACGAGTTCCGTCAAGCTCGTCGCAACGCCGGACGATTTTCACAACTTCAAGATTCGTGTGCCCGTGAGTCCCATGTGGACCTCGATGTTTCAGGCGCTGGGCGCGACGCCAACCAGCATCAACGTGAACGAAGTCTATTCCGCCTTGCAGACGAAGGTGGTCGATGGCCAGGAAAACGCACTGGCCATTATCGACACCATGCGCTTTTACGAGGTGCAGAAATATTGTTCGCTAACGAATCATATGTGGGACGGCTGGTGGTTTCTCGCTAACGCGAGATCGTTGAATCGTCTGCCCAAAGACCTGCAGGAAATCGTGGCAAGACATATCAACGCCGCGGCCATGCGCGAACGCCAGGATATCGCGGCGCTCAATGCGCGGCTCGAAACCGGGCTGGCGGCCAAAGGGCTGAAATTTGGCCGGCCGGACACGAAGGCGTTTCGCGATGTTCTGCAAAAGAACGGCTTCTATGCGCAATGGCGGAAAAAATACGGCGAACAAACGTGGGCCGTATTGGAGAAGTACACCGGAAAACTCGCTTGAGCTGCGTGAGCCATGCACAACCCGAGGGAAAAATCATGAACACGGGACTGGAAGCAGCGCTTGGGGGCGAAAGCGGAACATCGTCGACCCGGCGTCGCATCTCGCGATTCGCAGCCCATCTCGAACGAGTCATCATGTGGGGGACCGAGGTTCCCGCGGCCGTGCTGGTGGTCGCGGAATTCGCCCTGCAGTTGAGCAACGTGATATTCCGTTACGTGCTCAAGGAGCCGCTCATCTGGGGCAACGAGCTCTCCGCGCTGTTGTTCGTCTGGCTCGCGATGCTGGGCGCGGTCATCGCCCTGCGTCGCGGGCAGCACATGCGGCTCGGCGTGTTCATTGCTCGCCTCGCGCCGCCCCGGCGGGCATTCATGGATACGCTGGGCAATGTCGTTGTGGTGGCTTTCGTGCTCGGGCTGGTGGCGCCCGCGTGGGAGTACATGCAGGACCAGATCCCCATCTTGAGCCCAGCGCTCGAATTGCCGGACGCATGGCGCGTCAGCAGCATCGTGGTCGGGGTGGGGCTGATGCTCGCGTTGACGCTCACGAGGCTGATGGTTCGGGCGAAGGCGCGCGACGTCATTGTGTCGGTCGCGATGGTCGGCGCCGTCGCGCTCGTGCTGTTCAACAGCGCGGCGTTCTTCGTGGAACTCGGCAATGTCAGCCTGCTGGTGTTCTTTCTATTCGGCGTGGCATTGATGATTGCCGCGGGCGTGCCCATCTTCGTTGCGTTTGGAACGGCTACGCTGGCTTATCTTTCCTGCACGACTTCCGCGCCGCTCAGTATCGTCGTCGGTCGCATGGACGAGGGCATGTCGGGGCTGATGCTGCTCGCCGTGCCGCTATTCGTGCTGCTTGGCGGGTTGATGGAGTCCACCGGCATGGCCGAGGCCATGATCCGTTTCCTGATGACGCTGGTCGGGCATCGCCGGGGCGGGCTGTCCTACGTGCTGATTGGCGCCATGTACCTGGTCTCGGGGATTTCGGGTTCCAAGGTCGCGGACATGGCTGCCGTGGCGCCAGCGCTGTTTCCGGAGATGAAAAAGCGCGGCGCCGGGGATGGCGAACTGGTCGCCATGCTGGGCGCTTCCGGCGCGATGTCCGAGACGATTCCGCCGAGCCTTGTGTTGATCACGGCGGGCTCCGTCACGGGCGTGTCGATCTCCGCGTTGTTCACCGGCGGGTTCATGCCGGCCATCGTGGGCGCCGTGGCGATGAGCGTGGTGGTCTGGTGCCGCAGCCGCAGGGAGGACACTTCTTCCGTACGCAAGGCTTCGGCGGCGCAATGCGGGAGGGCCTTGCTGTTCGCCGCGCCCGCCCTCGTGCTGCCGTTTCTGATCCGCGCGGCCGTTTCGGAGGGGGTTGCCACGGCCACCGAGGTTTCGACCATCGGCATCGCCTATACGTTTGTCGTCGGCGTGGCGTTATACCGGCGTTTCAGGTGGGCGCGGCTCTATCCGATGCTCGTCGAAACGGCTTCGCTCTCCGGCGCCATTCTCCTCATTATCGGTTGCGCGACGGCCATGGCCTGGGCGCTGACGCAATCGGGATTCGCGCACCAACTGAGCGCGGCAATGATGAGCATGCCTTACGGAGCGGGCGGGTTTCTGGCCGCCTCTGCATTGATCTTCGTGATACTGGGCAGCTTTCTGGAGGGGATTCCCGCCATTGTGCTGTTTGCGCCGCTGCTGTTTCCCATCGCGCGTGCCTTCGGCATCAACGAGGTGCATTACACCATGGTCGTCATCTTCGCGATGGGATTGGGGCTGTTCGCCCCGCCCTTTGGCGTGGGCTTCTTCGCGGCCTGCGCCATCGGCAAGGTGAACCCCGATGGCGCCATGAAGTCGATGTGGATCTATCTTGGCGCGCTGCTGGTTTCGCTCGTTTTGATTGCGGCCGTACCGTGGTTTTCGACAGGCTTTCTCTAACGGCTCGGGCCGGGCGCGGAATCGATCGCGCGGCTGTTGCGCGGGTTGCGGAACACGAGTTGCGTGATCGGCTGCAGCGGCGCGAGCGAGGCATCTCGCGCCTTCAGGATCAACTCGTGGTGCGGCGACTTGCTGCATACGGGATCCGCCTGGCTCGCGTCGCCCGTCAGCAGATACGCCTGGCAACGACATCCGCCGAAGTCTTTCTTTTTTTCGTCGCACGACCGGCATGGCTCGGGCATCCAGTCGTCGCCACGAAAGCGGTTGAATCCGGGCGAGTCGTACCAGATGTGCCGCAAATCGTGTTCGCGCACATTGGGGAACGCGATCGGCAACTGTCGCGCGGCATGACATGGCAGTACGGTGCCGTCCGGCGTGACGATCATGAAGAGGCTGCCCCAGCCGTTCATACAGGGCTTGGGGCGCTCCTCGTAGTAGTCGGGCGTGACGAAGATGAGCTTGCAGGGATTGTTCTCCGCGGCGAGCTTCGCGCGGTACTCGTTGGTGACGCGCTCGGCGCGCACGAGTTGCTCGCGCGTTGGCAACAGCGCGTCGCGGTTGAGGTAGGCCCAGCCATAGTATTGGCATGTCGCCAGTTCGACGTAGTCGGCGCCGAGCGCGAGGCACAGCTCGATGATCGTGTCGATGGCGTCGATATTGTGACGATGGATGACGAAGTTGAGCACCATCGGGTAGCCGTGGGCTTTCACGGCCTGCGCCATTGCGAGCTTGTGTGCGAACGCTTTCTTCGAGCCGGCGAGCATGTTGTTGACTTGCGGGTCGCTCGCCTGGAAGCTGATCTGGATGTGATCGAGTCCGGCCCGGTGAAAGTCGACGATCTTCTGCCCGGTCAGGCCGATGCCGGACGTGATCAGGTTCGTGTAAAAGCCCAGCCGCCGCGCCTCGCCGATCAGTTCGGCGAGATCGGGCCGCGCGAGCGGCTCGCCGCCGGAAAAGCCGATCTGCGCGGCACCCATCTGGCGCGCTTCGGCCATCACCCTGAACCACGCGGCGGTGTCGAGTTCCGCGCCCTGGCGCGCGAAATCGAGCGGGTTCGAACAGTACGGGCACTGCAGCGGGCAGCGGTAGGTGAGTTCGGCCAGCAGCCACAATGGCAGCCCCACGGCGGGCTCAGGCGAGTTCGATCCAGTGCTCTGCACGGGCGGTCTCCATGAAATCGTCGACGTCGGCGCCGAGCTCGGCCACACCGGGAAATTGCTGTTCGAGATGGGCGACGATGTCCGCGATGGTGCGCGCGCCGTCGATCAACTGGCCGATCGCGCTGGCGCTCTCGTTGAATTTGATCATGCCTTCGGGGTACAGCAGCACGTGCGCTTGCTGGGCCGGCTCGAACTGAAAGCGAAAGCCGCGCCGCCACTGCGGCATCTGTTTGCGGTCGATAGTCATAGGGCGATGCCTTTGTGCCAGACACGTTGATCGGTCACGCTATGATAAGGAGGACGATTGAGTTCGTAGGCCATCGACATGGCGTCGAGCATCGTCCACAGGATATCCAGCTTGAATTGCAGGATTTCCAGCATGCGCTGCTGGCCCGCGTGCGTCGTGTAATGTTGCAGCGTGATCTCCAGCCCATGCTCGACGTCGCGGCGCGCCTGACCGAGGCGGGTGCGGAAATAGGCGTAGCCGGCGGGATCGATCCACGGGTAGTGGCGCGGCCAGGTGTCGAGACGCGATTGATGAATCTGCGGCGCAAACAATTCGGTGAGCGAACTGCTGGCCGCTTCCTGCCAGCTCGCGCGGCGCGCGAAGTTCACGTAGGCGTCGACGGCAAAGCGCACGCCAGGCAACACGAGTTCCTGCGAGCGCAATTGGCCGGCATTGAGGCCTACCGCCTCGCCGAGCCGCAGCCACGCCTCGATGCCGCCTTCCTCGCCGGCGCCGCCGTCGTGATCGATCAGGCGCTGAACCCATTGCCGGCGTATTTCGCGGTCCGGGCAGTTGGCGAGAATCGCCGCGTCCTTCATCGGGATGTTGACCTGGTAGTAGAAGCGGTTCGCAACCCAGCCCTGGATCTGCTCCCGCGTGGCGCGGCCCTCGTACATCGCGACGTGGTAGGGATGATGGATGTGATAGAAGGCGCCCTTTGCACGCAGCGCCTGTTCGAACTGTTCGCGGGTGAGAGCGGGTTGGCTCATCGAGGATTCCATGGCGGGTCTAAAGCACGATCTGCATTCCATCGAATGCAACTTCGATGCCGCGCCGCTGCAATTGCGCGCGTTCGGCGGAACGCTCATCGAGGATCGGGTTGGTGTTGTTGATATGAATGAGCACCTTGCGTGCGCGCGGCACGCGCGCGAGCACGTCGATCATGCCGCCCGGCCCGTTCAGCGCGAGATGTCCCATCTGGCGGCCCGTGCGCGTGCCCACGCCGCGCCGCTGCATTTCGTCGTCGTCCCACAGCGTGCCGTCGACGAGCAGGCAGTCGGCCGCTTGCATGCGCGTGAGCAGCGCATCGTCGACTTCGCCGAGTCCAGGGGCATAGAACAGCTTGCCGCCCGTGCGCGAGTCTTCGACGAGGAGCCCGATGTTGTCGCCCGGATGCGGGTCCAGGCGATGCGGCGAGTAGGGCGGCGCGGCGCTGCGCAACGGGAACGGCGTGAAGCGCAGGCCCGGGCACGCGGGCACGACAAAACTGTCATGGAGTTCGATGCGGTTCCATCTCAATCCGCCGTTCCAGTGCTCGAGCATCTTGAAGAGCGGAAAGCCCGTTGTCAGGTCTTCGTGAACCATCCCGGTACACCACACGGGCAGCGGGCAACCCTCGCGCAGGCTGAGCAGGCCGGTGGTGTGATCGATCTGGCTGTCCATGAGGACGATCGCGCCGATGCCGGTGTCGCGCGGCGCGCGGCCCGGCTGCATGGGCGCGAACTGCTGCAATTGCGCGCGGATGTCGGGCGACGCGTTGCACAGCACCCAGTGCTCGCCGTCATCGGACAGCGCGAGCGACGACTGGGTACGCGCCTGCGCAACGAGCGTGCCATTGCGCAAGCCCGCGCAATTCGCGCAGTTGCAATTCCACTGAGGGAAGCCGCCCCCCGCTGCCGACCCGAGTATTTGAATGAGCATGTTGAGGTGAAGGACAGGCGTCCGCGCTCGCGGGCGGACCATCGGCGTCGAACCGGCCTCGGGAGACCGGGGCCGGTTCGTGCGCTGTCAAAGCGGATTCGAAAGCCGATTAACGGTTCGATATGTACATCGTGATTTCCATGCCGAAGCGAAGATCAATAAACGAGGGTTTGGTCCACATAAGGCTTTCTCCTTTCATACATTACCGCTGGGTTGAAACAGGGTTGAGCAGAACGAAGCATCAGGAAAGATAGCATCGATCCCGGCAGGACGCCGGTCGGGCGTCCATATCCGACACGGCGCGCTAGTGACTGGCTTGGGTGACGCGCCAGACGGTGTTGCCCACGTCGTCGGCGATCAGCAACGCGCCGTCACGACCTTGCGCGAGCCCCACCGGCGCGCCGTGAAGCAGCGCGTCGTCGCCGGAAGCAAAGCCGGTGATCACGGGTTCGGGCGGGCCAACTGGCTTGCCGTTGCGGAAGGGCACATACACGACCGCGTAGCCGCTCAGCGGCGAGCGATCCCAACTGCCGTGCTCGCTGATGAACGCGCCGCCTCGGTACCTGGCCGGCAGATCCGTGCCGGTGTAGAACAGCAAGCCCAGCGGCGCGACGTGCGAGCCAATCGCGTAGTCGGGCTTGATTGCCTTCGCAACGAGATCGGGGCGCTGCGGCTGCACGCGCGTATCCACATGCTGCCCGTAATAGCTGTACGGCCAGCCATAAAAGCCATGGTCGCGCACCGAGGTCAGGTAATCGGGCACGAGATCTGCGCCGATTTCGTCGCGCTCGTTGGCGATGGCCCACAGCGCTCCTGTAGCCGGCTCCCACTGAAGCCCGGTCGGATTGCGGATGCCCGAGGCGAACACCCGGCTCGCGCCTGTCGCGACATCGACTTCGAGCACCGTCGCTCGACGGTATTCGACTTCCGGGCCGTTCTCGCTCACGTTGCTGTTGGAGCCGACGCCGACATAGAGCTTCGTGCCGTCCGGGCTCGCGAGCAGGGCCTTGGTCCAATGGTGGTTGACCCGATCCGGGAGATCGGCCAATTCGACACCCTGTGCGTCGATGTGGGTGGCGCCCGTCGTGTAAGGGAATTTGAGGATGGCATCGGTGTCGGCAACATAGAGCGCATTGCCGATCAGTTGAACGCCAAACGGCGAATTCAAATGATCGATGAATGGATATTGAGCCCATTCCCCGCTGCCATCGGCCTTCTTGCGCAACAGCGTAATGCGGTTGCCGCCCTTGCCGCCTTTACCCGATCGGCTCAAGACGAAATCCTCGATGATCTGCTTGGGCGTGGTAATGGCTTCCGTGCCCGGGCTGTTCGATTCGACCGCGAGCACGTCGCCGTTGGGCAGCGCGTAAAGCTGCCGCGGGTGTTCGAGGCCGGACGCAATCTTCTCGATCTTCAGGCCTGCCGCCACCGCCGGGGCTTCGCCGTTGCGCCAGCCAACGCCTTTGGGCACCTGCATGGGCGGGATCAGGAAATTTCGCGCCGACGGCAAGGGCGGATTCGCACCGGCCTGGTGTGCGGGGTCGTATTGGGCGCGCTCGCCGCAGCCGGAGGCGAGAAGGGTGACCGCGAGCGCCAGCGCGCCGCCCCATGCCAGCTTATTCATGGCGATCCTCCGTGGTGCCGGGTTTGCCGAATTTGTCGAGCCCGAGCGCGATCTGGCCGCAGCCGAGCAGCACGACCGTCGTCACCGAAAGAATGATGCTTTGCGGCACCACGGCATAGGCATCGCGGCTATGGACGAACGCGTTGACGATGGCCGCGACGATGCCGAGCGAGCCGAGCCAGAAGTCGAGCTTTTCGGCGCGCGTTGCGCCGTGCGGTGAGGGCAGCCAGACGTGGCCGAGATTGATGAGCCGCGGCACGATTGCGATCACGAGCCCGATGCTCACGAGCCAGGCCGCGCACTTGGTCCAGAACACATTGGCGCTTGCGGCGTAAATGATGTCGAACGCCAGCGTCCCGACGAAGAAGCCGTAGGGTATGGGATTGAGGAGGTCGAAGAGTATCGTCGCGATTCTGGATCGATATCTTGGGACTCTGGAAGCCATGTCGATGTCCTTTGGCAATGCCAATTCTTGACCGGGAGATCAATAATTCGATTTCGTGACGTGTCCGGTGGGGTTTTAGATCCCGAGAACGTTCGCGCCAATGCAGGCGTCGATCGCACGTTCCAGCCGTTTCTGATGTACGTTCAGCGTGATTTCCATCGAACCCGTTCCCACCTCGAGATCCAGAAGATGGCCGCCGTATGCGTTGAAATTGCTGTCGCCGGCCACGCCATGCAGGTGAATGGAGGGCTTGCCTTCCTGCCACGCCACGGATCCGGCGATGCTGCCCATCTCGACATTGTGGAATGTTCTGGCGTCGAACGCCTTTTTGCTGGCGTGCCAGTAACCGAAAGTCGCGTGACCGAAGCCGATTGCGCTCACGCTGGCGGCCGGAATGTTTTCGGCGTTCGCGAATTTCGTCAGGTGCTCGAAGACGTTGTCGCCCATGCGCAGCACCATGAAATAGCCGCTGGGCGTTTTGATGTAGCGGCGTTGAGCGTCGGCGCCGCCGGCGGCGATGGCGCCCGCCTCGCATTCGGCTGGTGGCGACGGCTGGGCTGACGCGCTGTTCGGAACAATCGAGTTTGCGACGGCGCCGGCAGACAACCAGGCGATGTTTTTGAAGAAGTGCCGGCGCAGATAAGTTTCGTCCATCGTGAATCTCCGTTGGATCCGCTTGATGCGTTCGATCTGCCGGATGACACAGATCGGTTGGGTCGCAGTGTAGCCAACGCGTAATGCGAGGAGTATTGAGCGTTTGGACTAGCGCTATAACTGCCGCTCATTTAATGACGGCAAGGAGAATATTTCCGTATTTAATTTGATTTTTTATCAGGGTAAACGCTTCATTTATGACTGTCCGATAAACAATTGGGAATCACTTTTTTTAAGTGTCTGCTGGTTGAGAGGAAGTTATAGTTGTATCAAAACTTCTCAATGTCGCGCGGCCGGCGCGCTACCTATACTGCCTCACAGAATACCCCATGGAAAACCGGGAAGCCGCGATCCGGGCCAGCCGGAATCAGGGTTAACGTCATCGGGGATTGTTCCAGCTATAACCGTGGCTCAATTCAGTGTCACTCGTTAGAGCGTTCGACTTATTAGAGGA
Organism: Paraburkholderia sp.; assembly: GCA_031286755.1. Classification (GTDB taxonomy): domain Bacteria; phylum Pseudomonadota; class Gammaproteobacteria; order Burkholderiales; family Burkholderiaceae; genus Paraburkholderia. The sequence continues at coordinate 5,491 of JAITTX010000529.1, read as the reverse complement.
AAGAATGGGAGACAGCATTCTCGTTGCACGCGAAGCCGATATCGCGACTATTTCACTGAGCAATCCAGGGAAATTGAATGCGTTGTCATTGGCAATGTGGCGTGAACTCGGCGCCGCAATCGAAGCGCTATCCGAAGACAGCAGCGTGCGGTGCGTGATCGTGCGCGGCGCTGGAACGCAGGCGTTCGCCGCCGGTGCCGACATCAGCGAATTCGCGGCCAGCCGATCGAATCGCGAGCAGGCCCGTGCATATGCACAGGTCACCACGGCCGCGATGGAGGCCATCGAGCATTGCCGGCATCCGGTGGTGGCGATGATTCATGGCGTGTGCGTGGGCGGCGGTCTCGAGATTGCCTCGCTTTGCGACATCCGCATTTGCGGGGAATCGAGCCGCTTCGGCGCGCCGGTCGGGCAGCTTGGCCTGACGATGTCCTATGCCGAGCTTGGTGCGTTGATCCGGCTCGCGGGCCGTCCGGCCGCCATGGAGATCGTGCTCGAAGGCCGCATCCTGAACGCCCAGGAAGCGCTCGCCAGGGGGCTGGTCTCGCGCGTCGTGGCCGACGAGGCCGTGGAGGAGGAGGCGCTCGCCAGCGCGCGGCGCATCGCGCGCGGAGCGCCGCTCGTCGCCAGGTGGCACAAGCAGGCGGCGGACAAGCTCACGCGTTCGCCCGAGCTATCCGCCGCCGAAATCGAATCGGCCTTCGACTGCTTCGATACGGAAGACTTCCATATCGGCGCGCAAGCCTTCAACGCAAAACAGAAACCGCTCTTCAAGGGAAAGTGAAATGGGTCCGCTGAGTGGAATGAAAGTGGTCGAACTGGCGCACATCATGTCCGGCCCCGTGTGCGGCATGATGCTCGCCGACATGGGGGCAGACGTCGTCAAGGTCGAGAAGGTGCCGGACGGCGACGATTCGCGGCGCTTTTCGCCGATTCTGCCGAGTGGCGAGTCAGCCTCGTTCATGATCGTCAATCGCAACAAGCGTGGCATCGGGCTCAATCTGAAGAGCGAAAGCGGCCGCGAGGTGCTCAAGCGGCTGCTCGCGGACGCCGACGTGGTTACGGAGAACTATCGCGCCGGCACGATGGAGAAGTTCGGTCTTGGCTACGAGACGCTCAAGCAGATCAATCCCGGGCTGATCTATTGCGCGATTTCCGGCTTCGGGCGCACGGGTCCGTTCGGCGAGAAGGGCGGGTTCGATCTGATCGCGCAGGGCATGAGCGGCATGATGAGCATGACCGGCGAGGAAGGGCGCGAGCCCGTCAAGGCAGGCTCGCCGGTGGCCGATATCAATTCCGGCATTCTCGCGGCGCTCGGCATTGCGGCGGCATACGCGCAAAAGTTGCGCACGGGGCTTGGGCAGATGGTCGACACATCGCTCTTCGAAGCGGGCCTGCAGCAGATGTACTGGCCGGCGGCCAGCTACCTCGCGGACGGCACCATTTTGCCGAAGATGGGTTCCGCGAACTCGACGAGCGCGCCCTATCAGGTCTTCAAGACCCGCGATGGCTGGATCAATATCGGCGCTGCCAATCAGAGCAACTACGAGCGGCTCCTCGAAGTGCTCGACGCGCCCCAGCTCGCGGGTGACCCGCGCTTCGCGACCAATGCGCTGCGGCTCGAGCACCGCGAGGAACTCGTGGCAATCCTGAACGATGTGCTCGTGGGGCGAACCACCGACGACTGGATGGCCCAGTTCGACCGCATCGGCTTGCCCGCGGGGCCGGTGCTGGATATTGCCGCCGCGCTTGCGCATCCGCAGACGATCGCGCGCGAGATGGTGGTGGAAACCGATCATCCCGTGGCCGGAAAGGTTCGGGGCCTGGGACTGCCGATTCACTTCTCCGAAGCGACGCGCTCGGGAAGCCGGCCGGCGCCGCTGCTGGGCCAGCACACACGCGAAGTGCTGATGGAGGCGGGCTATTCGGCCAGCGAGGTCGACCGGCTCATCGAGGAAAAGGCGGTTGTCGCGCTGGCGCGGTAAGGGCGAAGCGGATGCGTTCGCATCCACCGGCTGACACAGACGTGATCAGTCGCGCAGGAAAAAAAATTAGGAGACAAACATGAGTGGAACGATTTCGCGTCGGGGCTTCCTGACGACGGCGGGCATGGCCGTGGCCGCCACGGCAACGAGCCTGGCCTTGCCGGGCCGCGCCTTCGCACAGGGCTCGCCCATTGTCCTCAAGTACGCGAGCAGTCTGCCCGACAGCCATCCGCTGAACGCGTACATGCGGCAGGCGTCCGCGGCGATCAAGAAGGAGACCAACGGCCGCGTCGATTTGCAGATCTATGCCAACGCGCAGATGGGCGGCGACACCGACATGCTCTCGCAGGTGCGCGCGGGCGGTGTCGATTTCATCCCGCTGCCCGGCGCGATTCTTTCCACGCTCGTGCCGGTGGCGTCGATCGAAAGCGTGCCGTTCGCCTTCAAGAACTACGACGAGGTCTGGGGCGCCATGGACGGCGACCTCGGCAAGCACGTGCGCGCCGAAGCCGCCAAGGTCGGCCTGATCGCGATGGACAAGATCTGGAACAACGGCTTCAGACAGATCACGAGTTCCACGCACCCCATCAGGACGCCCGCCGATCTCAAGGGCTTCAAGCTTCGCGTGCTGGTGAGCCCGCTCTGGACATCGATGTTTCAGGCGCTCGGCGCCGCGCCTACCGGCATCAATATCAACGAGACATACTCCGCACTCCAGACCAAAGTGGTCGAGGGGCAGGAGAACCCGCTCGTGGTCGTCCAGTCCGCGCGCTTCTACGAGGTGCAGAAGTATTGCTCGCTGACGGGACATATCTGGAACGGCTTCTGGCTGCTCGCGAGCGGCAAGACGTGGCCGAATCTGCCCAAGGACATTCAGGAGACCGTCGCGCGCAACCTCAATGCAGCGGCCATGAAGCAGCGCGATGAAGTCATTCGCCTGAACCAGAGTCTCGAGCCCACGCTGACGGCCAAGGGCCTGATCTTCAACAAGGTCGATCAGCAGGCATTCCGCGCCGCGCTACAGCAAAAGGGCTTCTACGCCGACTGGAAAAAGAAGTATGGCGACGGAGCGTGGGCGCTACTCGAGAAGTACTCCGGAAAGCTTTCCTGAAGGAAGGGCGGATCATGAGCACGGACGTTTCCATGATGAATATACCTGTTGCGGCAGAGAGCAAATCCCTCGGCCCCGTGGCGAAGGCCGGGCACTTTCTCGATGCCTGCATCCGATGGTCGACTGAACTCTGCGCCGTCGCGCTGGTGGTGGCGGAGGTGGCGTTGTTGTTCGCCAACGTGTTTTACCGCTACGCATTGCACGATCCGCTGATCTGGGGCGACGAACTGGCGACGCTGCTATTCATCTGGCTCGCCATGCTGGGCGCGGTCATCGCGTTGCGCCGCAACGAGCACATGCGGCTCACGACGTTCATTGCGCACCTGAGCCCTTCCCGGCGCGCACTGGTCGATACCTTCGGCGCGGTGGTGGTGATCGCGTTCATGCTCGCGCTGCTCTCGCCCGCATGGGACTATGTCTCGGAGCAGTGGCCCATCACGAGCGCGGCGCTGTCGATCTCCGACGGCTATCGGGTGGCGGCGCTCGCCGTTGGCCTGACGCTGATGCTCGCCATCTCGGTTGCGCGCCTCATGGAGCAGGCCCGGCCGGTGCACTTTCTCGCGTCGATCGTGGTCGTGGGCGGCATTGCGGCGGCGTTGATGGCCTGCAAGGCGCAGATGACCGCGCTCGGCAACTGGAACCTGCTGATCTTCTTCGTGGGCGCCGTGGTCTTCATGATCGTGATCGGCATCCCCATCATGGTGGCGTTCGGCCTGTCCACCGTCGCCTATCTGAGCACCGTGACGGTTACGCCGATGCTGATCGTCATGGGCCGCATCGACGAAGGCATGTCCAGCCTGATCCTGCTCGCCATTCCGCTGTTCGTTTTTCTGGGCGCGCTGATCGAGGCAATGGGCATGGCGCGCGCGATGATCCGCTTCCTCGCGTCGATGATCGGGCACTTCCGGGGCGGTCTGTCCTATGTGCTGATTGGCGCGATCTACCTGGTCAGCGGCATATCGGGCTCCAAGGCCGCGGATATGGCGGCGGTCGCGCCGGCGCTGTTTCCGGAAATGAAAAAGCGCGGCGAAGACGAAAACGAGCTGGTCGCGATGTTGAGCGCGTCGGGTGCGATGTCGGAGACGATTCCGCCGAGCCTCGTGCTCATCACCATCGGGTCGGTTACTGGGGTGTCGATTTCCGCGCTCTTTACGGGCGGCTTCATGCCGGCCGTCGTGGGTGCGATCGCGATGATCGCCGTGATCTGGATGAAGAACCGCAAGCGCGAGGTCAAGGATATCGAGCGCGCCAAACCGGGCGACGTGATCAAGGCGTTCCTCGTTGCGCTGCCGGCGCTGGCGTTGCCGGTCGTGATTCGCGCAGCGGTGGTCGAAGGCGTCGCCACCGCAACCGAAGTCGCGTCCGTTGGCGTCATTTACACCTTTGTGGTCGGCCTGCTCTTTTATCGCTCGTTCGACTGGAAGCGCCTTTATCCGATCATTGTCAGCACGGCCTCGCTGTCCGGCGCGATTCTCATCATCATCGGATGCGCCACGGCGATGGCGTGGGCGCTGACGCAGTCCGGCTTCTCGCAGCAGTTGACGACGCTGATGGCCCATGCTCCTGGCGGTGCGACAGGATTCCTGATCATTTCGGCAGCGGCGTTCGTGGTGCTGGGGAGTTTTCTCGAAGGCATTCCCGCTATCGTGCTGTTCGGGCCGTTGCTGTTTCCCGTCGCGCGCTCGCTTGGCGTCAACGACGTGCATTACGCCATGGTCGCGATCTTCGCGATGGGGCTCGGGCTGTTTGCGCCGCCCTTCGGCGTGGGATTCTATGCGGCCTGCGCCGTTGCGAAGGTGAACCCGGATGGCGCGATGAAGCGCGTATGGCCCTACCTGGGCGCTCTCGCGGTTGCCCTGCTGGTGCTCATCGCCGTTCCGTGGGTCTCCACGGGGTTCCTCCCCTGAACCCGATTTCCAGAAATCTCAGATGTTGAATCTTTTTAGCCAGACAGGACGATGGGCCAGATGATCAAAGATACCCTGCATGAGGGCGAACTTTACTCGCGCACGATTCCCGTTGATCGTGACCGCACGATTTCATTTCTCGGCGAGGCGTTGCGGATCTATGCCACGCCACAACTGATCAACGACATCGAGCAGACCTGTCTGGACTACCTGCTCCAGCATGTCGAGGACGGCGCGAACTCGGTGGGCACGGCGGTCGATATCGCGCACACGGGCGCGACCTTGCTCGGCATGCGCGTGCGCATCGACGTGAAGGTCGCGCGAATCGAAGGCCGCGCGGTGAAGTTCGACGTGGCGGTATTCGACGACGTCGAACAGGTGTGCTCCGGCAGCCATTCGCGTTTCGTGGTCGATGTGGAAAAGCTCAAGACGCGGGTCGCCGCGAAGGCCAGCCGCGCGGGAGTCTCCGTATGAGCGAGCGCACGAAC
>JAITTX010000491.1 GCA_031286755.1 Paraburkholderia sp. | reverse complement strand
TTCGCGAGCAAGGCATCGGCGAGCGGCTGCAGGCCGGCTTCGCGCGCGATCTGCGCGCGCGTGCGGCGCTTGGGCTTGTACGGCAGGTAGAGGTCTTCGAGCACCTGCTTGCTGTCCGCTGCCTCGATCGCGGCGCGCAGCTCGTCGGTGAGCTTGCCTTGCTCTTCGATGCTCGCGAGGATCGTGGCGCGACGGTCTTCTAGCTCGCGCAGATAGAGCAGCCGCTCTTCGAGCGTGCGCAGTTGCGTATCGTCGAGATTGCCCGTGACTTCCTTGCGGTAGCGGGCGATGAACGGAACGGTCGCTCCTTCGTCGAGAAGCTGGACGGCGGCCGCCACCTGACGCGGTTGAACGGTCAGTTCGCTGGCGATGCGCTGGACGATCTTGAGTGCTACGGTTTCCGTCATAGAGTCTGGATATTCCTGCGAGGATCGGTTTGCGGTCCGGGTATGCGGCCCCGGGTTGCTGTGCCGGGTTGCGGTCCCGGATTTGCGCTCCGAAAAGCCGGCTGGGGCATCAGGCAAGCGAGCGCCTGCCGGCTGGTGGAGCGGGGCATTTTGCCATAAATGGCGGGGCGCTCAACTCGGGGGGTGTTAGAATTTCAGGCATGTTCCGTTGCCCTCAGAAGACGTTGATCCCATCCCGTTTGACACAAATTCAGTCCGGCGCCCGCGAAGGCGCGGCATGGCGGACGACCGCCCGCGCGGCGGTGTGCGCTGTCGCATTGCTGGCGGCAGCGAGCGTTCAGGCCCTCGCGCAGGAGGTGACGGCCACCGGCGCGGCGGCCTCCGGGGGCGGAGCCGGGGGGAGTTTCGCGGCTCAGGGCGAGCAAGACGCGAGCCCGGTTGAAGTCGGCGGACCGATCGGTGGTTCGGCTTCTGCAAGGCCTGCGGTATCGGCGCACGCGCCGGGTGCTGCTTCGGGCGCCGCGGCTGTAACGGCCGAGGATGCCGGTGCGAGCAACGATTTTGGCGCGCGGCAGAAGGTTCTTGACCGGCGTACCGAGGAAAACAACTATCAGTACGCCGTCGCACAGCATAATTGCTACGACACGTTCTTCGTGAACCACTGTCTTGGCAAGGCGCGCGACGCCATGCGCGTCGTGCAGGCGGATATCCGCCACGAGCAATTGGCGCTCGACGAGGAGCAGCGCGCGGACAATGCGCGCCGCCGCGACGAGCAGGCCGCGCTGCAGCGTGCGAAGAACGCGGCCGACGCGCCGCAGCGAGCCGCAAACGAGGCAGCGAGCGCGCAGGCCTACGAAGACAAGCAGCGTCAGCACGCGCTCGCTCAGGCGCAGCGGCAGGCAGAGGCGCCGCAACGCGCGGCGAACGAGCAGGCCTTCGAAGACAAGCAGCGCCAGCACGCGTTGCAGCAGGCGCAGCGCCAGGGCGAAGCGGCGCAGTCGCAACGTGCTGCCAACCAGGCTGCATACGACAAGAAGCAATCGAATTATCAGAAGCAACTGGACGAGGCTCGCCGCGAAGGCCAGCAGAAGGCGCAAGAGCGCGCCGGGAAGGCTGAGCGCTTCCAGCAGAAGCAGGAAGAGGCGGCGAAGCATAAGGCTGATGTGGAAGCACGTCAGAAGCAGGCGACCGAGAAGGCGCAGCAGCAACAACAGCAGCAAAAACCGCAGGGCCAGTAGGACTCGCGGACCAGCAGCACCACGCTTTTTCGGCCGGACAGCAACCTCAGGCGTACGACCTTTCGCACGGCGTGCGCCGATCATGACGAGGAGGCGAGCATGCGCGAGCATCGTGAAGTCAAGGGCGAGGTCCTTCGTGACCGCATTCTGCAACTGGAATCGGAACATGGTGATCTCGACCGTCTGATCGAGAGGATGTGCGAGACGTCGGACTACGACGATCTCGAATTGCAGAAGCTGAAGAGGCGCAAGCTCAAGCTGAAAGACAACATCATCCTGCTGCAACTGCAGCTGGAACCCGATTCAACGAAGACCTCGAACGGGCACGCCTGATTCCGGGTCCTGGCAGGCGCCGGGGCGCGGCTGAAGTCGGGCCGCGCTCCGAGGACCGAGCAGGAACCGCTTGCCTTGAATTCAACGACCGTTTCCCGATCCCATCCCGCGCGCGAAGGCGACGCGCAGGAGGGCGACGCGCGTGCCGCCCATTCTTCATCATCGACGCCGTCCTCGCTCGCATTGAGCGCACGCCGCGGGGCCGAACTCGAAGAGCTCTTCGCCGCCAACGGGCTGCTGGCCCGGGAGATCGACGGCTATCGTCCGCGCGCCGCGCAGATCGAGATGGCGCGCGCCGTGGCCACGGCGATGGAGGCCGCCGCCCAGGCTTTACCGGAGCCGGCGATGTTCGAGGCGCAGTCGCGTCCGGCACGCCGTCTCGAGCGGGGCGCGCCGGCTGCCACGCAGGAGCGTGCTGAAGAAGCCGCGCACGCGGCTGCCGAATCCGGCGACAACACCCTGATCGTCGAGGCGGGAACGGGCACCGGCAAGACCTATGCGTACCTCGTGCCGGCCATGCTGTGGGGCGGCAAGGTGATCGTCTCGACGGGCACCAAGCACTTGCAGGACCAGCTCTTCGCCCGCGACATTCCCACCGTGCGCGACGCGCTTGCGGTGCCCGTGAGCGTGGCCATGCTCAAGGGCCGTTCGAATTATCTGTGCCACTACTATCTGCAGCGCACCGCCGACAACGGCCGCTTGCCGTCGCGCCAGGAAACGGCGTACCTGCAGGAGATCATCCGCTTCGCGAAGATCACGCGTTCGGGCGACAAGGCCGAACTCGCGAGCGTCCCGGAGACGGCTGCCGTGTGGTCGATGGTCACGTCCACGCGTGACAACTGCCTCGGCCAGGAGTGTCCGAATTACAAGGACTGCTTCGTCATGCAGGCGCGCCGCGAAGCGCAGCAGGCCGACATCGTCGTCGTGAATCACCATTTGTTCTTCGCGGACATCATGCTGCGCGACACCGGCATGGCCGAGTTGCTGCCGAGCGCGAACACCATCATCTTCGACGAAGCCCATCAGTTGCCCGAAACCGCCACGCTGTTCTTTGGCGAAACGCTGTCGACCGCGCAGTTTCTCAAGCTCGCGCGCGATTGCGTTGCCGAAGGCCTGAGCCATGCGCGTGACGCGGTGGAGTGGGTGAAGCTCGGCGCGGCGCTCGAGCGCGCGGCGCGAGACGTGCGATTGGCGTTCAGGGAAGATTCGCTGCGCGTGTCGATCACGCAATTGCCCGAGGATCATCCGCTCTTCGATACGCTCGATGCGTTGCAGGGCGAACTCGGCGCGCTTGCCACCGCGCTTGCGGGGCAGGCCGAGCGCGCCGAATCGCTGGGGGCGTGTTTGCGCCGCGCGCGCGAGCTCGAGGGCGTGCTGGCAGGGTGGACCGTGTCGGGAGACGGGGCGTCGCGCGATGCACAGGCTGCCGGTGGCAAGGGCCAGCCCGGCGGGCAAGGCGATGCCGCGAGCGAGCCTGGCGCCGATGACGAAAAGGTCCGCTGGATCGAAGTGTTCTCGCACACGGTCCAGTTGCACGAGACGCCGCTTTCGGTGGCGCCCATCTTCGCCAGGCAGCGTGCGGGCGTGCCGCGAACGTGGATCTTCACGTCGGCGACGCTTTCCGTGCGCGGCGACTTCACGCATTACGCGGCGCAGATGGGCCTGAGTTCGCGACGCTCGATGACGCTGCCTAGCCCCTTTGATTATCCGCAGCAGGGCTTGCTTTACGTGCCGCGCAACATGCCGCAGCCGTCGTCGCCGCAATTCACCGACGCGGTGTTCGATGCGGCGCTGCCCGCCATCGAGGCGTCCGGGGGCGGCGTCTTCATGCTGTGCACGACGTTGCGTGCCGTCGACAAGATCGCCAGCAAGCTGCGCGACACGATCGCGGCGCGTGGCTGGAGCACGCCGCTGCTGGTGCAGGGCGACGCGAGCCGCACCGAGTTGCTTGAGCGCTTCCGCGCCTATGGCAATGCAATCCTCGTGGGCAGTCAGAGTTTCTGGGAAGGTGTCGACGTGCGGGGCGATGCGCTGTCGCTTGTCGTCATCGACAAACTGCCATTCGCGCCGCCCGACGATCCCGTGCTGGCCGCGCGCCTCGATGCGCTCGCGAAGAAGGGCTTGAGTCCATTTGCCGTGCATCAATTGCCGCAAGCGGTGATCACGCTCAAACAGGGTGCGGGGCGTCTGATTCGCGCCGAGACCGATCGTGGCGTGTTGATGATCTGCGACACGCGTCTCGTCGATAAACCCTATGGCCGGCGTATCTGGCAAAGTTTGCCGCCGTTCAAGCGCACGCGTGAGATCGAGGTCGTGCGGGAGTTTTTCACGGGAGAGGAAGAGCAGAGCGCTCAATGACGGCGCCAAATGCGCGTCACGTAATATCCACTTGCATATGCGCGACGGCAGTTACATGCGTTGTGCATACGCCCGCGCGTGCAGTGTTGCGGATACGTCGGCTTGATGCTCAGTGATTGAGAAGAGGCAAACAAAAAAGCCACGAACGCAAGTTCGTGGCTTTTTTGTTTGCCCGCCGGGCATCTGACGAGGCCGTCAGATCGCACGACGGTTCGCGTTGATGCCCGCTGAAGCCGGAGCTTCGGGCGAGCAGCTCGCGAATACGGCTTACTGGCTTGCGCCCGAAGCCGGAGCAGCAGCGCCAGCGTCCGAAGCAGCAGCGGTAGCCGAAGCAGCGGCGTCGCTTGCAGCAGCCGTAGCGTCGCTCGCAGCAGCTGCAGCGCCCGAAGCAGCAGCCGTAGCGTCCGAAGCAGCAGCAGCCGGTGCCGAAGCAGCGGTAGCGTCGCTAGCCGGCGCAGCAGCTTGGTCGCTGCTCTTGTTGCACGCAGCCAGTGCAACAGCTGCCAGCAGGGATGCTACGAGGAGGGATTTCTTCATGATCACGTCCTTTTATGGTTAAAGGTAAGCAACAGCGCAAAATAATACCGGTAATGTGCCCCAACACCGACCTGAGCCGCTGGTGGAGACGCACTGCAAGAGCGTGAATCTTCCCTACGGCCTGGGCGGAAATTATAGGCACTTTCGTATCGACCGTCGACAAATCCGGGGACAATACGTTGTCTTTCTCATACAAGCACTATATTAGTACGGTATAACAGTCCGAAGCGCTTAGGCAAGCACCCCGGTCCGAATCCAGCCCGCACGATACCACTCGTGTAGCAACGCTGTCACACACGAATCGTGTGAGAGTGTTACAAAGCGTTTCCCATCCAGAAAGCGGTTGTCAGCCAATGCCGGCAGCCATTTTCTCACTTCTTTGAGCAAGTACTGTTCCCCGTTGAGGTAATACGACCGCGCATCGTAAAGCAGGATTGTCCTGCGGTCGAGTGTTATCCCGTTTTTCGCGGCGCGCGCAACAAAACGCGCTTCGTCCAGCGGTTTTTCGGGGGAATCGAATACCACGTTCGATTTCGGTTCCGAAAGCCAGGAGCCGACGAACGAGGATACATCCGCATCGCTCCATCGCACTTTAGCAAGCACAGCGCAGACGCGCTCCACAAGTGCCGGGGGGAGCTGGGCCGGATGCTTCACTGCAGGCTGGCCGGGGTCGCGGTAGAGCGTGGGGTTGCCCGCACTCGGGCTTGCCGCGCTATTCGCGTTATCCGCGCCACGCTCGGCCAGCCAGTAGAGAAACTGGCTCGTGAGCTCGGCGGTGGAAGGCGAACGAAAGCCGATCGAGCAGGTCATGCATTCGCCCTCGGCCACGCCATCGTGCGCGATGTGTGGCGGCAGATACAGCATGTCGCCCGGCTCCAGCACCCATTCTTCTTCGGGTTCGAAATTCGCGAGGATCTTGAGCGGCAATCCTTCCTGCAGCGACAGGTCGCGCTGCGCGCCAATGCGCCAGCGCCGCTTGCCGTGCACCTGCAGGAGGAACACGTCGTAAGAATCGAAATGCGGGCCCACGCCGCCGCCGTCCGAGGCGTACGAGATCATCAGGTCGTCGAGGCGGGCGTCGGGCGCAAAGCGAAAGCGCTCGAGCAGCGCGCGGGCACGGTCGGCGTGCAGGTCCGCGCCTTGCACGAGCAGCGTCCATTGACGCGTTTTCGGCGTTGGCAGCTCGTCAGGGGCGAACGGGCCGTGCTCGAGCGCCCAGCGCTTGCGAAAGTGGGTGATGAGGCGCGATTCGACGTCGTCCTGGTCGGCGAGCGCGAAGAGTTCGTCGCGCGAGAGCGGCGCAACGATGCCGGGTATCGCCTGGCGGATCAACAATGGCTTTTTCTGCCAGTATTTCTTCATGAACTGCGCCGGACTCAGGCCGCCAAGCAGCGGCGTGGGCGTATTGGGCGCGGGACTTGCCAGGGAGGGGGTGACGCGCCGCTTGCGGGCGTCCTCCGGGTGGTCTGGGGACCGCTTGGGCATCGTATAATGTGGTCTGTAATCTGGAGGAACGAATGAAAATTGCAAAGGACACCGTCGTGTCGGTCGCTTATAAGCTATCGGATGCGCAGGGCAATCTGATCGAGGAAAGCGACGAGCCGATGGTCTATCTGCACGGCGGCTATGATGGCACGTTCCCCAAGATCGAGGAAGTGCTGGACGGCAAGGAGCCGGGCTTCGAGACCCAGATCCAGCTTGAGCCGCAGGATGCATTCGGCGAGTACGATCCCGAACTCGTCAAGATCGAGCCGCGCAACCGTTTCCCCGAGCCGCTCGAAGTCGGCATGCAGTTCGAGGGCACGCCCGAGGAAGGCGACGAGGATCTCGATACGCTCATCTACACCGTCACCGACGTTGCCGAAGACAAGGTCGTGCTCGACGGCAATCACCCGCTTGCGGGCATGGCGCTGCGTTTTGCGCTGACCGTCAAGGAAGTGCGTCAGGCCACCGAGGACGAGATCGAGCATGAGCACGCGCATGGCGCGGATGGCCTCGAAATCGTTGATGAGGACGATGACGAAGACGGCGACGAAGCCGCTTCCAAACCCACGCTTCATTAATCGGGCAACGCGCCGGCAGCAACTGCCGGCGCGTCTCGTTTCGTACGCGCCACCCACGGCGCCTTGCGGCTCACCCAGCCTTGTTCATGGCGCCGAGCCTTGTCCTTGTGAGGGCCACTCCGGCGTCACCGTTCCCGCGCTCGCGCCGCTGGGCGCGCCCATTTCCCCCGTCGGATTTATCCCGCTGGCTCCCTCCACGTCGGGCGCCTGTTGCATTCCGGGAATTTCCGTCACGTCGGGCATCGACGATATCTCCGGCATTTCCGGCAACGCCGGTTCGCCGCTGCCGCCCGGCAGCAGGATCGGTGGTTGAGGTGGCAGCAGCGGCAGGTGCCTGGGCACTTCATGCACGCTCACGCGCAACGGCGTGCGGCGCGTCATGTCAGCGTCGATCTGAAGCCACTGCGTAAGCGGATCGCGCAGCGAGAACGCAATGCGCGTAACGTTAGCAATCCTGATTCCCTTGTCGTTACGCAAGGGCTGATCGATGGTGAAGCCGTGCGTGAGCCTCGCATTTTCCGGGTGCACGAGAATCACGGGGCCCCGGAAGGCATCCGCGAGCTTTACCAGGCTGCGGCGCAGTTCGGTGTAACCGTCGCGGGGCGTGCGGCGAAAGCGCAGCCAGGAGAAGCGGTCCTGGCGCTCGTACGACTCGGGCATGGCGTTGCCCTGCATGAAGATGACAATGGCGCGCGCGTTGCGGCGGCGCGCGAATTCGGCCGCATGCTCGAGCCAGAAGCCGTTGGCAATCACGCGGTCTTCGAATTCGCCATTGCGGCCGCCGGCGTTCAGAAAATGATTGTTGCCATCGGGCGCGTTCAGGGAGATGAACACCGTCTCGCCGAGCTGCCAGCGCGCATTTTCCCGATAGGGCCGGAAACGCGAAACCTCGCTCTCGCGCGTGAGTATGAGCGGATATTGCCCGAGCGAATGGTTGTCGGCGAAGAAGTTCTGGCGCAGGAAATCGAGCCGCTCGACCGGATCGTAGCCGCCCGCGCCGGCGCTGCCGCAGGTGACCCAGTCGCGCTGGCCCGGCACGAAGACGAGCGGTGCGCGCGACGCGTCGAGCAATGCGCGGCGCTGGTCATAGAGGTGGTCAGCGCAGGTCTCGCGCGCCCCTTTGAGATTGCCGTCGTAGACGACGAACGAGATCTGCGGATCGCGGCCGATCGCGTCGATGAGGCGCTGGAGCGTGGCTTCGTCGCCGGGCTCGGTGACGACGTTCGCCACGACGACAAACGAATAGCGCGGCGAAGCGCCTTGCGCCTGCACGGCGAGCGGCAGGCCGAACACCGCGAGACCGACGAGCGTGCTTTGCAGTCCGCCGCGCAGGCGTTTTGGCAGCAGCCATTGCGGCGCGGTTCGAGGCCCGCGCGCCGCACGCCGGATCCGCTTCAGAAAGCGCGTAGCAGCGCCGCCCCGGCCATGCGGGAATGGCCGGGGCGGCGTCGCGAGGCGACGCTCAGTGTTTGGCGTCCGGCGCCGTGGCCAGCTCATGCAGTTCGTAGAGCAGATCGAGCGCATCGCGCGGGCGCAGCTCGTTCGGATCGAGCGCGCGCAAGCGTTCGGCGACGAGTGCGGCACCCGGGTCGGCCGCTGGGGCGTCTTCCGCGTAGGGTTGCGTGCCGAAATCGTCGTCCTCGGAAGCCGCGGGCGCGGCGAACAGGTCGAGCTGCGGCGTGGGCTGCCCGGCCGAGAGCTGCTCCAGATACACGAGATGCTTGCGCGCCGCGCGGATCACGGGGTTGGGCACGCCCGCAAGCTGCGCGACCTGCAGTCCGTAGCTCTGGTTCGCGGGGCCTTCGCTCACGGCGTGCAGGAACACGATGCCGTGCCCGTGCTCAACCGCCGACAAGTGCACGTTGGCCGCCTGCGCGAATTCCGCGGGCAGTTGCGTGAGCTCGAAGTAGTGCGTCGCGAACAGCGTGTGGCAGCCGTTGCTCGTGAGCAGGTGCCGCGCAATGGCCCATGCGAGCGCGAGGCCGTCGAAGGTCGACGTGCCGCGCCCGATCTCGTCCATCAGCACGAGACTTTGCGGCGTGGCGTCGTTGAGGATGGCGGCGGCTTCGGTCATTTCGACCATAAAGGTCGAGCGTCCGCCCGCGAGGTCGTCGGCGGCGCCGATGCGCGTGAAGATGCGGTCGATCGGGCCGAAGCGCGCGCGCTTCGCGGGCACATAGCTGCCCACGTAGGCGAGCAGCGCGATGAGCGCGGTCTGGCGCATGAAGGTGGATTTACCGCCCATGTTCGGGCCGGTGATGAGCAGCAGCTTGCGCTCGGCGGTCAGCGTGCAGTCGTTGGCGATGAACTGCTCGACTTGCGCCTCGACGACCGGGTGCCGTCCCTGTTCGATCTCGATGCCGGGCACCTCGGAGAATTCCGGCGCGCTCCAGTCGAGCGCGCGAGCACGCTCCGCAAAGGCGGCGAGCAGGTCGAGTTCGGCGAGCGCCGTTGCGACGCGCTGGCAATCGGGAATGAAGGGCAGCAGCGCCTGGAGCAGCGCGTCGTAGAGCGCCTTTTCGCGTGCGAGCGCGCGCTCCTGGGCGGAGAGCGCCTTGTCCTCGAACGCCTTCAGCTCCGGCGTGATGTAGCGTTCGGCGTTCTTGAGCGTCTGGCGGCGGCGATAGTCGTCGGGCACCTTGTCGGTTTGGCCACGCGTGACTTCGATATAGAAGCCGTGCACCTTGTTGTATTCGACCCGCAAATTGCCGATGCCGGTGCGTGTGCGCTCGCGCGCCTCGAGGTCGATCAGGAACTGGCCGCAGTTCTCGGACAGGTCGCGCAGCTCGTCGAGCTCGGCGTCGTAGCCGCGGGCCATCACGCCGCCGTCGCGCACCATGGCGGCGGGTTCGGGCGCGACCGCGCGCTGCAGCAGGTCGGCACATTCCGCGGGCGGTTCCAGTGCCTCGGCGATATGCGCGAGCGAAGCCGAAGCGCCGCCCGCCGCGGCGACCTGCTCGCGCAGCGCGGGCAGGACGGCGAAGGTGTCGCGCAGGCTCGAGAGATCGCGCGGGCGCGCCGAGAGCAGTGCGAGACGGCCTGTGATGCGCTCGACGTCGGCGATCTGGCGCAGCGCGCCGCGCAATGAGTCGACACTCGCGGGCGGCTGTGCCTCGAGCAGCGCGCCAATGGCCTGCTGGCGCCTTTGCGCGACGCCCGCGTCGCGTGGCGGATGGTGGAGCCAATGCCGCAGCAAGCGGCTGCCCATGGCGGTGCTGCAGGTGTCGAGCAGCGAGCACAGCGTGGGCGATTCGGTGCCGCGCAGGGTTTCAGTGAGTTCGAGATTGCGGCGCGTGGCCGGATCGAGCCCGATGTATTCGGATTCGGCTTCGACCTTGAGGCTGCGCACGTGACGCAATTGCTGGCCCTGCGTGGCCGCGGCGTACAGCAGCAATGCGCCGGCCGCGCCGCAGGCGCTCGTGAGCGCCTGCGCGCCGAAACCGTCGAGGCTTGCCACGTCGAGCTGGTCGCACAGGCGTTGCTTGCCCGAGGCGACGTCGAAGTGCCAGGCCGGCACGCGCGTCAATGCGCCCGAACCTGTTCCGGTGCTGGCGGGCGGCGCCCAGCCCGAGGATTCCGCGGGCATTTCCGCCACGAGGATTTCCGCAGGGCGAATCCGCTCGAATGCCGCCGCGACCTGTTCCGGCGCGACTTCCGCGAGACGCAGCGAGCCACTGGCCAGATTGAGCCAAGCGAGTCCGACGTTGACGGTCACGCCGCGCCGGTTGTGTCCCGGGCAGACCGCCATCAGATAGACGTCGTTTTTGTCCGAGAGCAGCGCGGCGTCCGTGAGCGTGCCGGGCGTGACGACGCGCACGACCTTGCGCTCGACCGGCCCCTTCGAGGTGGCCGGGTCGCCGATCTGCTCGCAGATCGCCACCGACTCGCCAAGCTTCACAAGCTTCGCGAGATATTGCTCGACGGCGTGATGCGGCACGCCCGCCATTTTGATCGGATTGCCCGCCGACGCACCGCGCTGCGTGAGCGTGAGATCGAGCAGGCGGGCGGCTTTCTCGGCGTCTTCGAAGAACAGCTCGTAGAAGTCGCCCATGCGATAGAACACGAGCGTGCCCGGATGGTCGGCCTTGATGCGCAGGTATTGCTGCATCATGGGGGTGTGTTGCGCGATGTCGCCGGCGCTGGCGGTGTGTGTAGCCATCCTCGGTGTCTTGCTAAGGGTTCAGGGCGTGAGTTTAACCCGCGTCGCGCTCGCGTGAACCTGGCCGGATGGCCAGACCGCGCGTTGCGCTCGTCGACGAGCGGGCCGCAGCGTGAAAGCCGGCGCCGCTCATTCGTCGACGAGCGCCTGCATGTCGACCGCGCGCGCGTTTGCCGCGCTGCGCCGCATCGCGAGCCAGATCATCGCGGAGACGAAGATGCCGAACACGACGATGATCCACTGCACCGGCATCTTCGCCGTGAGCAGCAGCGCATAGGCGCCGAGCATCAGCAGCACGGCGAGATTCTGATTGAAGTTCTGCACCGCGATCGAGTGGCCCGCCGAGAGCAGCGTCGCCCCTCGATGCTGGAGCAGGGCGTTCATCGGCACGATGAAAAAGCCCGCGAGTGTGCCGAGCAGGACCATGAGCGGATATGCGAAGAGCAGGTAGAAGGGCATGACGAACGTGCCGAAGCGCAGGCCTTCGCCCGCCGGAAAGAGCCCCTTGCTGTAGAACGCCATCGCCATGGCCACCACGCCGCACAGCACGCCCACCGGCAGCACGCGCAACGACGCCCGCAGCGACACCCAGGCCGCCGCGGCAGCCGCGCCCAGCGCGATGCCGAGACCGGTCACGCCCTGCATCACGGCCGCCTTCGAGAGCGATAGGCCGAGATTCGCGTCGGCCCACTTGAGCACGAGCAGTTGCAGCGTGACGGCCGCGCCCCACATGAGCGTGGTGACCCACAGCGCGATCTGCGCGAGCTTGTCGGCCCACAGCACGTTGAAGCAGTGCGTGAAGTCGGCCACGAGGCGGCCCGGCTCCTTGAGCCGGTTCTCGTAGCGCGCGCCGGTATCGGGAATGCCGAAGTTGATGAGCGCGGCGAGCGCGTAGGTGAGCATCACCGCGAGCATGGCGAGGTCGGCGGCCGAGTGGATGAACGGCATCGGATGATGCGCCACGAAACGGTCCGCGTAGGTGGAGACGAGCGCGCCGCCCATCATCGTGCCGACGATCGTCGAGAGCACCGTGGCCGATTCGAGCCACGCGTTCGCCGCGACGAGTTTTTCCGCGGGCAGCAATTCGGTGAGGATTCCGTATTTTGCGGGCGAGTAGGCCGCGGCGCCGAAGCCCACTACGCCATAGGCGATCATCGGGTGCGCGCCCGCGATCATCAGCAGGCATCCGGCCGCTTTGAGCGCGTTCGAGACGAACATCACATGGCGCTTTTGCAGCGCATCGGCGAATGCGCCGACGAACGGCGCGAGCAGCACATAAGAGATCGTGAAGAAAATCTGCAGGAGCGGCGTGACCCAGGCCGGCGACGAGATCACCGTGAGCAGCGCGATTGCCGCAATCAGGAGCGCGTTGTCGGCGAGCGACGAAACGAACTGCGCGGCGATGATCGTGTAGAAGCCTTTCTTCATCGCGGGGTGGATCCGTTGTGAAGCCGGAGCAGGCCGTCAGGGCAGCGGCCTGGCTGGTGCGCGAAACAGGAATAAAACAGGTGCAAAACAAAAAAGCGGCCGAAGCCGCTTGACTCGTCGGGGCGGGCGGAGCGCGCCGCCCCGCAGCCTGCATGCCGTTGGCACGATGCCAACGCTCGCCGGGCTCCCGGCGATTGTGACACGCCAGGCCGCCCGTTGCAGCGGGCGGCGCACCCGGGTTCGCCGGCGCCTGCCCCGGCGGTCTGCCATGACACCCGGGCGCGCCGGTTCAGCCCGGCTTTCAGGCTTCCTTCTTCACGCGCGTGTATTTCGAGAGAACGGGCACCATCTGCGCGTAGATCTTCGGGTTGCCCGCGACGACTTCGCCCACGTGCAGGAAGTCCGAATCACCCGTGTAGTTGCCGATCAGGCCGCCCGCTTCCGTCACGAGCAGGCCGCCCGCGGCCACGTCCCACGGATTGAGGCCCTGCTCGAAAAAGCCATCCATGCGGCCCGCGGCGACGTTCGCGAGATCGAGCGCGGCGGCGCCCGGGCGGCGCAGGCCGGCACAGGCGTTGGTCATTTCGGCGAAGAGTTCGCAGTAGCTTTCGAGGCCGTCCTTCTCGCGGAACGGAAAGCCGGTGCCGATCAGGCCATCGGCGAGACGGTCGCGGCGGCCCACGCGGATGCGGCGGTCGTTCAGGAACGCGCCACGGCCGCGCGAGGCGGTGAAGAGGTCGTTGCGCGTGGGATCGTAGACCACGGCCTGCGTGACGATGCCCTTGTGCGTGAGCGCGATCGAGACGCAGTAGTACTGGAAACCGTGGATGAAGTTGGTCGTGCCGTCGAGCGGATCGATGATCCACTGGTATTCGGATTCGTTCTCCGAGCGGCCGGACTCTTCGGCGAGGATCGCGTGATCGGGGTAGGCGGTCTTGAGCGTGTCGATGATGGCCGCTTCAGCCGCCTTGTCGACCTCCGTGACGAAATCGTTGTGCTGTTTCTTCGCGACCTGGACGAGGTCGAGATCGAGCGACGCGCGGTTGATGATCTGTCCGGCGCGGCGCGCGGCCTTGACAGCGATGTTGAGCATGGGATGCATGAGCCTGGATCCTTGTTGTCCGGCGCTCGCGAACATGCGGCGCGCCGGTGGTGCAGAACATAAAAGCGTCTAACGATTGGACAGGACGCGAGCCGGAGGCGGCTTGCGGGTCCTGTCCCGTCAACGGAGACGAATTGAATAAGAGCGGGGCGCGTGGCCTTGCCGGCCGGGCCGCGCGAGCCGCTGGAGAGCGGCTCGCGAGGTTCGACGCGCGAATCTTGCTATTTTACCCGAGTCTGGGCCGCCCTGGCTGGCCGCATGGTGCTTTCGTCAGGAAGCCGGACACATGGCGTGTGTGGCGCAGGCCGGGCGAAAGGGCTGCCCAGGCGAGCCGCTGCATAGGCCCGGGCGGCCAAGGCGCGCTACCATAGATGTTTTCCTCTTGCCGTCCTCAGAGATTCATCTTGG
>JAITTX010000368.1 GCA_031286755.1 Paraburkholderia sp. | reverse complement strand
GGAATAAGCGCCGAACCGCGCGTGTTAGTTCATCGTCTCCAACCCACGCAGCGAAGATCATGGCTTTGCAGGGGCCGCGCGATGAGCGGCCGGTGTCCGAAGGCGATATCCACGCCTATACAGACGGCTCGCTGGCGGGCGAGCAGGTCGCGCGCGTGCGCCGCTACCTGGCGGCGCGCCCTGGTGAATGGCATCGGATCCTGTTCTATCGCCGGCTCAATGCCGAGCTTCGCCAGTCGTTCGGCGAGGCCGACGCGGACGCCGATGCCGACGCCGACGCGGTGTCGGCCGACCGGAAGCCCATGCCCGCACGCCGTCACGTGACCGGGCCTGGCGGCGCGGGCCGCCGCCGCAGCGCCGCGCTTGCGCTCGCGTGTATGCTGGCCGGCGCGGCGCTGGCGTGGCTGGCGGTTTCCGAGCCCAGCACCCAGGTCCTGGACGACGCGGCGGCCATGGCGTTCATGGAGGCCAACGGCGCTTCGGCCGGGGCGGCTTCACGCGCGCTTTCCGCATCGCCCGCGCCGGATTCGTCCGCCGCGCCGCTCGCCGATGCGCTGGCGCCCACGGTGCCAGCAGTGCCGGCCAGCGTGCCCGTGCCCTTCGACCTCGCGCCGGCGGGCTTGCGGCTCGTGGCTTCCGGCGTGGTGGAGCTCGGGCCGCTTGCACGGGCCCGGCGCTGGGTCTACGAGAACAGTGAAGGCAAACCGGTCGTGCTGCTGGCTTCGCGCGCGTGGTTCGCGCGGCCCGAGCCGCAATGGAGCGCGCGCCGCGCCGGCAATCTGCGCTTGCTCGGGTGGACTCGACATGGCGAGCGCTGGGTGCTGGCGGGCGATGCGCGCACGCGCGGCCTGATGCGCGCGGCGGATCTCGCCACCGAGGAGCAGGCGGCCCACGAGGGCGTGGCCGGGAATGCGGAGCAACCGCGATGAGCACCTGCGATGAGCGGGCGGACCAGGAGGGCGAGGACAGTGAGGACGGTGAGGATGGAATATGGACATCCGTGACGAGCTGATAGAACACGTACCGCGTCTGAGGCGCTACGCCCGTGCGCTGATCAACAACCGGGAGCTTGCCGACGATCTCGTGCAGGACACCCTCGAACGCGCGCTCGCGCGCACGGCGCTGTTTCGCGCGGGCACCGATCTGCGCGCCTGGCTCTTCACGATCATGCACAACATTTTCGTGAATCAG
The DNA here is from genome assembly GCA_031286755.1 of Paraburkholderia sp. Classification (GTDB taxonomy): domain Bacteria; phylum Pseudomonadota; class Gammaproteobacteria; order Burkholderiales; family Burkholderiaceae; genus Paraburkholderia. Next base: position 3,755 of record JAITTX010000368.1, on the reverse strand, counting down.
GTGCGCAAGTCGGCGGCGCGCGGCACGCATGTGAGCGTGGACGACGAGAGCGTGCCCGAGAACGATTACGCGGTGCCCGCGCCGCAAACCGGCGCGCTGGAGGTGCGCGATCTCGACTTCGCATTGCAGCGGCTGCCGCTCGAGCAGCGCGAGGTGGTGCTGCTGGTCGGGCTGGAGGAAATGAGTTATGCGGAGGTGGCGGTGGCGCTCGACATTCCCATCGGTACGGTGATGTCGCGGCTTTCGAGGGGACGTGAGCGCTTGCGCGCGCTCATGGCCGGTTCCGTCCCGCGTGCGAATCTGAAGGTGGTGCGATGAGCGAGCAACAAAACCCCGTGACCGAAGACGAGATCCACGCCTACGTGGACGGCACGCTTGCGCAGGCACGCCGCGCCGATGTCGAGCGCGAGCTCGAACGCAATCCTGAGCTTGCGGCGCGAGCGAGCGACTTCTTCGCACTGAACAACCTGCTGCACGAGCGTTACGACCGGGTGCTGAGCGAACCGGTGCCGGCGCGTTTGCGCGTCGAGCCCGCCAGGCCCGGCGACGCGAAAGACGCCGGCGCGTCTTCTGGGCGCCGGGCGCGCGAAGCCGCGAACTGGCCGAAGTTCGCGGGCCTGGCCGCCGCGCTGGTGCTCGGCGTGGGCATCGGCTGGAGCACGCATTATGGCGCGGGCGTGCTGGGCGGCGCGGCGGGCCATGGCGAGCCGCATGCCGATTTGCGCACTGTGAACGCGGACTCGACCATGAGCTTCGTGCAGGAGGCCGCGCTCGCGCACGTGGTCTACATGCCCGAAGTGGAGCGGCCGGACACGATGGGCTCGCGCCAGGAGCAGGATTTCGTGCAGTGGCTCGCGGGCCGGCTCGGCACGAACGTGCATGCGCCGATGCTGGAAAAGAGCGGCTTCGAGCTTTCGGGAGGGCGTTTGCTGCCTGGCGCGGACGGCGCCGTCGCCCAGTTCATGTATCACAACGCGCAGGGCGAGCGCGTGACGCTGTGCATCTCGCACCGCAAGGCCAGCAGCAACACGACCGCGTTCAAGCTCTATCAGGACGGCCCCGTGAACGTGTTCTACTGGATCGACGGCGACTTCGGCTATGCGCTCTCGGGCGGCATCGACCGCAAGGTGCTGCTGCAACTCGCCCACGACGTCTATGCGCAGTTGACGCCGCGCTAGGCGCGCATGCGGTCCTCGCCGGGCATGGACCACGTTGCGGGCCGGGGCTCAGAACGTCCGGTCCGCGACGATTGGCGAGGGGCTGCATTTTATGCTCCTCAGGCGCAGACTTTGACGCCGGGCGGCACTGATCGAGCCGCCTGTGTCCCGCGTTGCGTCACGTGCTTCGCGATGCGCCAGCCGAACACGATAGCCGGGCCTAGCGTCGTGCCGGGGCCCGGATAGGTGCCGCGAAAGATCGAGGCAAGGTCGTTGCCGCAGGCGAAAAGGCCTTCGATCACGCGGCCGGCAGAGTCGGTCACCTCGCCATTTGCCGTGCCGCTCAGGCCCGCGCTGCAGGCGAGGTCGGCGGGCCAGACGGTCACGGCATAGTACGGGCCGGCACCGATCGGCCGGAGGCACGGGTTCGGTTGCTGGCGCGCGTCGCCGTTGAAGCGGCTCATCGGGCTGCTGCCGCGGTGGAAGGCCGGGTCCTTGCCATCGGCGGCGGCGCGGTTATAGGCCTCGACGGTGCGCGCGAGGCCTGCCGCATTCACCTGAAGCTTCGCGGCGAGCTCGGCCAGCGTGCTGCCCTTCACGAGGTAGCCCAAGCGCTCGAATCTGGCGATGCGCGCCGCGCTGCGGCCCGGCATCAACAGCCCCAGACCGTACTCGCGAATGAACGCGGCATCGACGATCAGATGGGCGGGCACGTTCGGCCCGCTTTCGTTGCCGCCGCGCGCGTCTCGCAGCATCCCCATCACGAAGTCGTGATACGAATTCGATTCGTTGACGAAGCGTTCGCCGCGCCTGTTCACGGCGATGAGCCCGGGTTTCGCGCGATCGAGAATGATGTGTGGCCAGACGCTGTCCGCGCTGGCGTCGCCGCCCGGCGCGCGCAGGATCGAGCACGGCATCCAGAGGCCGGGGCTGTCGCCGCCGTCCTCGACGCGTGCGCCCACCTGCCGGGCGCGATCCACGCCGTCGCCCGTGTGGGTCTGGGGCGCTAGCGAAAGCTCCCGTGCGCCAGCGGGAAAAAGCTGATTGCGCAGCGCGGGGTGGCGCGTGATGCCGCCCGTTGCCAGCACCGCGCCGCGCCGCGCGCCAATACGCCTGCGGGCGCCGCCAGGCGTTGCGACAACCGCGCCCGTGACGCGTTCGCCCTCGCGCACGAGTTCGACGAGCGGCGTGTCGAAGCGGACTTCGACGTTGCGCTTGCGCAGGCTGTAATAGAGCCGTGCCGCGAGCGCGTTGCCCATCACGAGCTGCGTGCCGCGCGCAAAGCGCAGCCGGTCCAGCGCGTAGCGGCCCACGACCGCGATCGTGCGCCTGAAGTTGGCGACCGAAGCAAACGGCGTGAGCAGCGCGTTGAGATCGCTGCGCGCGACCATCATGCCGCCGAGCCCCATGAACTCCTTGCGCGGCGGCCGCACGCGCGCGAAATCCTTGCCGAGCACGCGCGCGTCGAACGGCACGGGCACGAGCGCGCGGCCGCCCCAGGCTGAGCCGGGGCCATTGACATAGTCGGGATGCGCCGTGGCCGCGAAGAACTTGACTTCGCTGATGTGCGCCAGCTCCTCGATCGCCTGCGGACCGCTTTGCAGGAATGCCTCGCGCGCGTCGTCGCCGCCGCGCGCGCCGACGACCGATTGCAGGAAGCGCCGCGCATCCTCGAGGCGATCGGGCACGCCCGCCTCCACGCTCAGCGCCGTGCCAGGCACCCAGGTCGTGCCGCCCGAGGTCGAGGTGATACCACCCACTGCACCGGTCTTTTCGCAGAGCAGGACCTCGAGTCCTTCGTGATCGGCCACGAGCGCGGTTGTCATACCCGCTGCCCCGGCGCCGAATACCAGTAAATCGACTTCCTCGTCCCAGCCTTGTTGCACGCCCGCAGCGCCCATGTTCGCATCTCCTCTGTTCCGGTTCTCCGCGCGCCCGGCCGGGTGCGCGGAGAAAGATCTCTTTGACAATAATGGAATACTATTCTAATAAATCAATAAATGGAATATGGTTCAATAAATCGCGCGGGTGCCGCGGTGGTTTCAAAAGCGGTGCACGATACCCATGCCAACGGCCACCTGATTGCGTGTCGAGGACGGCGTCGAGTTGAAGCCGTCACCGAGCGTGGCGGTCGCATCGATAATCTGGCCGCTTCCGGCAGTGCCCAGCGTCGAGCCGTTCGCGTGCTGGTACGCCTCGAGCAGGTAAAAACCGGTGCGCGCCGACAATGCGTAGTACTGCGACAGGTTGAACTGCTGGTACTGCGCCGCGCTCGTGATGCCGTTGGCCTTCGTCGCGCGCGTATAGCTGTAGCCCGCGCCGAAATCCCAGGCCGCCGCGGGCTTCCAGTGCAGTACGACGCCGCCGGTATTGAAGATCGCGGTGTCGGTGAATTTCGAGCCCGTGCCAGGCACGTACTGCACGTTCGAGTAGGTCGCGGAAATATCCCAGGCGTTGTTGAACCGGTAGCTCGCGCCCACGGCGAAGCGCTGCTGCGCCTGCGCTGTCTGATAGCCGTTGGTGAGCGCGGAAACGCCGGCCTGTGCGCCGTTATTCGAGGTGGTGGATTCAGCGCCGAACGCGCCGCCGCCCGGCGTC
>JAITTX010000356.1 GCA_031286755.1 Paraburkholderia sp. | reverse complement strand
GCCGCAATTCACCTTGAAGCAAAACCTTGAATCAGGAGCACAGTAAATGTCTTTCCGCATGACGATGTTGACGGCCGCCGTTCTGGCCGCAAGCGTGGCCAGCGCAGGCGCGCAAGCCCAGGTGGCCGGCGCGCAGCCGCTCTCCGTGACGGTCGAGCAATCGCAGGCGCTGCTCGAAGGCTGGAGCGTGAAGAAGAGCGTGCTCGGCAAGGCCGTCTATAACGACGACAACGCCAAGGTGGGCACGGTGCGCGACCTGATCGTCGCGCCGGACGGCACGGTGTCGGCGGCCATCGTCGCGGCAGGCGGCTTCCTCGGCGTCGCCGCGCACGACGTGGCCGTGCCTATCGCCTCGCTCGACGTACGCAACGGCAACCTGTATCTGCCGGGCGCAACCAAGGAAGCGCTCAAGGCCACGCCGGCATTCCAGTACGCGAAGATCGACTCGCCGCCCAAGCCCAAGCGCATCGACAGCAAGCAATAAAACCCCATGAGGCCAGCCGCGCAAGCGAGCTGGCCTTCGCAACCAGCAGGCCGGCGGACACGCCCTGCATCACCCGCTGCCACACCTCAGCCCGCCGCCGCTATCCCCGCCTCCCGCAGTTCGATTCCCGCCCATACCCCGCTCGCGCAAAGCTCTTCGATCAGCTCGCAAAGCGTGCGCCGCACAGCGAGCGACGCGGAACTCACCGGCAACGCATTCGGCCAGCAAATGCTCGCAGGGCGCCTGATCACCGGATCGACGATGCGCCGCATCTTCGGCCGCTCGGTTGGCGCGCGCAGCGCCAGCGCCGAGGCGGGCAAGATCGTGCACGCCGCGCCCGACTGCGCGACCGAGAGCAGCATGGGCAGCGAGTCCACATCCGCGACGATATTCAACGGCACCTGCTCGCGCGCGAAGGTTCTTTCGAGCAGCAGGCGCAAACCGTTGGCCACGCCCGGCGCCACCAGCGGCACGTCGGCGAGCGCCGCGAGCGGGCACGTGCGCGCCCGCCCGGGCAACCCCGGCTCGCCGAGCACGTAGAGCGCTTCGTCGAGCACCGGCAGCGCGGAGATGCCCGGCGTGGGCGTGTCGCGAAACAGAATCGCCAGGTCGAGCCGCCCGTTCGCGAGCAGTTCGTTCAGATAGCCACTCATGCTCTCGAAGAATTGCAGGCGGATGCCCGGATAGCGCTCGCGCACGCGCTCGAACACGGGCATCGCCAGCACCGAGGCCATGGTCGTGGGAAAGCCGATGGCGACCGTGCCCGATTCCGCGCCCACGCCCTCGCGCACTTCCTGGCGCAATTGCTCCATCTGATGCAGCACGAGGCGCGCGTGGCGGTAGAGCGCCTGGCCCGCCGCGGTGGGCTTCACGCCCTGCGGGCTGCGCACGAGCAGCGGCACGCCCAGGTCGTCCTCCAGCTTCGCGATCTGCTGGCTGAGCGACGGCTGCGCCACGTAAAGCTTTTCCGCGGCTTTGCCGAGACTGCCGTAATCGACGATGTGCACGAAATAACGAAGCTGACGAACGTCCACGGGCTTGGCCCTCCCGGCCCTGTCAATGAGAGGGTCATAGGATACCCTTATGACCGGTACATTCAATCCGTATTTCCACGTCCCGGAACATTCGCATACAGTCGCTTCATTCCCTCCTCATTCCTATAGCAAGGCGTTGGCCGAACCAGCGCTGGAGACGGCAATGAACATGCCCCTGCCTGAACCGCTCTTGCGGCCGGTCCAGACCGTTACCGACCTCATATCCCCCGCCCCCGCCGCCGCGCTGGCCGCCACGCTCGATAGCGAACGCACGCCGGGCCCGGGCGACGCGCTGCCGCCGATCTGGCACTGGCTCTATTTCTGGTCCGCCGCGCCGCAAGCCGAACTGGGCGCCGACGGGCATCCGCAAAAAGGCGGCTTCCTTCCCGATCTGGGCCTGCCGCGACGCATGGCGGCGGGCGGGCGCATCACGTTCCATGCGCCGCTCGCGATCGGCTCGCATGCCGGGCGCGTCTCGCGCGTGCTCTCGGTCGAGCACAAGGAAGGGCGCAGCGGGCGTCTCGCGTTCGTCACCGTCGAGCACGAAATTCAGTCGGGTGGTGTCACCGTGATCCGCGAAGAGCAGGACATCGTCTATCGCGAGCCCGCGCAGCCGGGCCAGCCGCAGGCGAAGCCCACGCCGGCGCCCGCCGCTGCCGATGCGCACTGGCAGCGCGAGATCGCGCCCAGCGAGGCGCTGCTGTTCCGCTATTCGGCGCTCACCTTCAACGGCCATCGCATTCATTACGACCGCGATTACGCGCGCGACGTGGAGGGCTACCCGGACCTCGTCGTGCACGGGCCGCTGATCGCCACGCTGCTGCTCGACACGGTGGCGCGCTTCGCGCCCGAGGCCGTCGTGCGCGAGTACAGCTTCAAGGCGGTGCGCCCGACCTTTCTCGGCCACGCCTTCACCGTATGCGGTCGCCGCACCGCCGACGGCCAGACCATCGAACTCTGGGCGAAAGATCACGACGGCTGGCTGACCATGTCGGCGCGCGCCGTGCTCGCCTGAATGCACCACTCGACCGTTTCGACGAATCCACCGGAATATACGCAGGGAACCATGCAATGAATGACGCTACCGATCAATACCAGGACATCCGCGAAGCCGTGCGCGATCTGTGCGGCCAATTTCCGGCCGAGTATTTCCGCAAGGTCGACGAGGAACGCGGCTATCCCGAAGCCTTCGTCGATGCGCTCACGAAGGCGGGCGGGCTCGCCGCCTGATTCCGCAGGAATACGGCGGCTCGGGCCTCGGCCTGACCGAAGCCTCGGTCATCATGGAAGAGATCAACCGCAGCGGCGGCAACTCCGGCGCCTGCCACGGCCAGATGTACAACATGGGCACGCTGCTGCGCCATGGCTCGGACGAGCAAAAGCGCAAGTATCTGCCGAGGATCGCGAACGGCGAACTGCGCCTGCAATCGATGGGCGTGACCGAGCCCACCACCGGCACCGACACCACGAAGATCAAGACCACGGCCGTGCGCAAGGGCGACCGCTACGTGATCAACGGCCAGAAGGTGTGGATCTCGCGCTTGCAGCACTCCGACCTCATGATCCTGCTCGCGCGCACCACGCCGCTCTCGGACGTGAAGAAGAAAAGCGAAGGCATGTCGATCTTCATCGTCGATCTGCACGAAGCGATCGGCAAGGGCCTGACCGTGCAGCCGATCCTGAACATGGTCAATCACGAGACCAACGAGCTCTTTTTCGACAACCTCGAAATTCCCGCGGAAAACCTGATCGGCGAGGAAGGCAAGGGCTTCAAGTACATCCTCGACGGACTGAACGCCGAGCGCACGCTGATCGCCGCCGAATGCATCGGCGACGGCTACTGGTTCGTCGACAAGGTCTCGCAATATGTGAAGGACCGCCAGGTATTCGGCCGCCCGATCGGCCAGAACCAGGGCGTGCAGTTCCCCATCGCGCGCGCCTTCATCAACGTGGAAGCCGCCAACCTCATGCGTTTCGAGGCGGCGCGCCGCTTCGACGCGCACGAGCCGTGCGGCGCGCAAGCGAACATGGCCAAGCTGCTCGCGGCGGACGCCTCGTGGGAAGCCGCGAACGCGTGCCTGCAATTCCATGGCGGCTTCGGCTTCGCCTGCGAATACGACGTGGAGCGCAAGTTCCGCGAGACGCGCCTCTACCAGGTCGCGCCGATCTCCACGAACCTGATTCTCTCGTACGTGGCCGAGCAC
>JAITTX010000341.1 GCA_031286755.1 Paraburkholderia sp. | reverse complement strand
TATCAGAAGCTCGTGACGACGCTGCTCGTGATTCCGGTCACGCTCGGCACCGTGCTGATCGCCGACGGCATGCTGAGCTACTTCGGCCCGAACGGCTGGTTTCCGCAGGCGCTGCACGCACTGCATCTCTACACCAACGAAGAGATTCGCCTCACGCACAACTACTGGGGCGTGCTGATCTCGCTGATCGTCTCGGGCTTTCCGTTCGCCTTCCTGCTGACGCTTTCGTACGTGAGCGGCATCGACCCCACGCTCGCGCGCGCGGCGGCCACGCTGGGCGCGGGGCCGTGGCAGCAGTTCCGGCAGATTTATCTGCCGCTGCTCGCGCCCGGCCTCACGATGGCCGCGTGTCTTTCGTTCGTGCAGGCGTATTCCGTGTTTCCGTCCGCGGTGCTGCTCGGCGCGCCCGCGGGTCCCACACGCGTGATTTCCATCGCGGCTTCGGAAGCGGCGTTCGAGAGCTACGACTACTCGCTCGCCTCGACCATCGCCATCGTGATGGGCTTCGTGCAATTGATCGTGGTGGCCGCGATGCTCGGCGCGAAGCGCTACTTCTATTCGGGCCCGGTGAGCGGAGGGAAAGGCTGATGGGCGCACATCAACACAACGCGGCGGGGCTGCACGCGGGCGCGCCGGTGCGCGAGGAGCGTCCCGCGCCGGCCGCCAAAACCCCACGGACGAAGCCGGCCGCGCGCCTGCCCGTGGTGCTCTGGAAAGGGCTCGTGTGGGGCGGCATGGCGTTCTTCCTGCTCAACGTGCTGTTGCTGATCGCGACGGTGGGCGTGAACTCCATCGCCACGCGCTGGTTCGGCACGCCGCTGCCGCAAGGCTTCACGCTGCACTGGTACGCGCAGGCATGGCGTGACTTCCAGCTCGGCAGCGTGCTGTGGGTGACGTTCGAGGTAGTGGGCGCGGTCGTGCTGCTCTCCATCGCGCTCGGCGTGCCCGCCGCCTACGCGCTGGCGCGCGCGCAGTTTCCCGGCAAGCGCATTGCCATGCTCGTGTTCCTGCTGCCGCTGATGGTGCCGCCCGTCACCTACGGCATTCCGATGGCCACCGCGATGTATCACTTCGGCCTCGCCGGCACGCTGCCCGGCGTGATCTTCGCGAACCTCGTGCCCGCGCTGCCGTTCGTGATTCTCGTGATGACGCCGTTCATCGAGCAGATCGATCCGAATCTGGAATCGGCCGCGCGCATTTTCGGCGCGAACACGCTGCGCTATTTCCGTTATGTATTGCTGCCGCTGCTCGTGCCGGGGATGCTGGCGGCCGGGCTGCTCGTGCTGGTGCGCACGATAGGCATGTTCGAACTCACTTTTTTTACCGCCGGACCCGATACGCAAACGCTCGTCGTCGCGCTGTATTACGCGGTGTTCTCGACGGGCGTGCGCGCGCCGCAATCGATCGACGCCATGGCGATGATCTACATGGCCATCACGCTGGCATGGGTGCTGATCGCGTTGCAGTTCGTGAGCCCGACACAGCTCGTGTCGCGAGTGAAGGAATCGCGCTAGCGGAGCGCCGGCAGTTTTATTGACACATCCGCGGAAACACCTGGAGTTAAGGCAAGATGAGCAACAAGCGAAAGACCCCCGAAGAACTGCGCAGCCACCGCTGGTATGGCGTGAACGACCTGCGTTCGTTCGGCCATCGCTCGCGCACGGCGCAGATGGGCTACAGCCGCGAGGAGTACGCGGGCAAGCCGGTCATCGCCATCCTCAACACGTGGAGCGAGATGAACCCTTGCCATACGCACTTCAAGCAGCGTGTGGAGGAGGTCAAGCGCGGCATCTGGCAGGCGGGCGGCTTCCCGATCGAGCTGCCGGTGCAGACGCTCTCCGAGCCGTTCCAGAAGCCCACCACGATGCTCTATCGCAACTTCCTCGCCATGGAAGCCGAAGAGACGCTGCGCTCCTATCCGGCCGATGGCGTGGTGCTGATGGGCGGCTGCGACAAGACCACGCCCGCGCTCTTGATGGGCGCGGTGTCGATGGATCTGCCGACGATCTTCCTGCCCGCGGGCCCGATGCTCAACGGCAACTGGAACGGCGTGACGCTCGGCTCGGGCTCGGACACCTGGAAATACTGGGCCGACCTGCGCGCGGGCAAGATCACCGAGGACGACTGGAAGGGCGTGGAAGGCGGCATCGCGCGCTCGCCGGGCCATTGCATGACGATGGGCACGGCCTCCACCATGACGAGCGCCGCCGAGGCGCTCGGCTTCACGCTGCCGGGCTTCGCTTCGATTCCCGCGCCGGATTCGCGCCACGCGCAGATGTCGGCGAAAACGGGCATGCGCATCGTCGAGATGGTGTGGGAAGACTTGAAGCCCTCGGACATCATCACGCGCCAGTCGGTCGATAACGCGGTGACCACCTGCCTCGTGCTCTCGGGCTCCACCAACGCCATCGTGCACATGATCGCGCTCGCGCGCCGCGCCGGCGTCGACCTCACGCTCGCGCAGTACGACGAGATCGCGCGCCGCACGCCGGTGCTCGCGAACATCCGCCCGACCGGCAAGTACCTCATGGAGGACTTCTATTACGCGGGCGGGCTGCGCGCGATGCTCAAGGAGCTCGGCGACCTGATCGACGGCGCGCAGATGACCGTGAACGGCAAGACGCTCGGCGAGAACATCGCCGATGCCGAAATTTACAGCGAAGAGGTGATCTATCGCCGCGCGAAGCCGCTGATGCCGGACACGGGGCTCGCCGTGTTGCGCGGCAATCTCGCGCCGGACGGCGCGGTCATCAAGCCCGGCGCGGCCGAACAGCGCCTGCACGTGCATACGGGCAAGGCCGTCGTGTTCAAGGACTACAACGACATGGCCGCGCGCATCGACAGCGAGGAACTCGATTGCGACGAGAACAGCGTGATCGTGCTGCAACACGCGGGGCCGGTGGGCGCGCCGGGCATGCCCGAGTGGGGCCAGCTGCCGATTCCGCAGAAGATCCTCAAGAAGGGCGTGCGCGACATGCTGCGCATCTCGGACGCGCGCATGAGCGGCACGAGCTATGGCGCGTGCGTGCTGCACGTGGCGCCGGAATCGTTCGTTGGCGGACCGCTCGCACTCGTGCAGGACGGCGACCTGATCGAGCTGAACGTGCCGGAGCGCCGCCTGAACGTGCTCATCTCCGACGAGGAAATGGCGCGCCGCAAGGCCGCGTGGGTCGAGCCCGCGCCGCGCTTCACGCGCGGCTATGGCGCGATGTACCAGATGCACGTGATGCAGGCCGACAAGGGGTGCGAATTCGACTTCCTGCAACGCGACGGCGTTGCGGGATCGTGCAGTGGCGCAGGCGAGCCCGAGATTCACTGAGGGATTTGCAGCTCCAGCTTCACACAGTAAAATTCGCGGCGAAATTCACAGCGGGATCCGCCACGCATCGCGGGGGAGACGGGATCCGGCACAGGCAGGCGGGGAGCGCATGCGGTACAGGGCAGCAGCGCTCCCCGGGCGGCTCGACAGGGGCAGGTGCGTTTCGGGCTCGCGCAAGTAGCAGCAAACAGGCGAAAGCACGCAATACATCACAACGACTACAAGGCAGGAGTACAGATGAAGAAAACCATTCTCGCATCAACGCTTGGACTCGCCGCACTGGGCGCGCATGCCCAGAGCAGTGTCACGCTGTACGGCATCGTCGATGCCGGCATCGGCTATCAGAGCAGTGCGACATCGCTGGGCCAGACCTCGGGCGGCCACTCGGTCGTCAAGATGGCTCAGGGCATCTGGGCTGGCTCGCGCTTCGGCTTGAAGGGCAGTGAGGATCTGGGCGGCGGCACGCGCGCGATCTTCCAGCTCGAAGAAGGCTTCAACCCGGCCAGCGGCACGGAGCAGACCACGGGCATGATGTTCAGCCGCACGGCCTATGTGGGCGTCGCGAACCAGCAATACGGCACGCTCACGATGGGCCGCCAGTATGCGCCGTACTACACGCTGCTCTCGCCGTACAGCCCGACCACCTGGCTGACCGGCGCCTACGGCGCGCACCCGGGCGACCTGGACTCGCTGGACACGATCTACCGCATCAATAATTCGGTGGTCTATACCTCGCCGAATATCGCCGGCTTCACCGTGAGCGGCATGTATGCGCTCGGCGGCGTGCCGGGCAGCACCGGCGCGGGCCAGACGTGGAGCGTCGCGGCGAACTACATTCGCGGCCCGGTCGGCCTCGCGGTGGGCTTCGAGCGCCTGACCAACTCGACGAGCGGCGGCGGCGCGTGGGGCGCGAATTCCACGGCGAGCAGCAATGGCGAGCCGGGCGTTTCGGGCATCACGAACGGCTTCCAGACGGCGCAGGCGCAACAGCGCTTCGCCGTGACGGGCGGCTACGCGTTCAATTCGCAGTGGGACATCTCGGCGTCCTATTCGAACGTGCAGTACGTCGCGGGCTCGGGCTCGAAGTTCTTCGACACGCAGATCTGGAACACCGGCGGCGTCGTGCTGCACTACAAGCCGTTCACCACGCTCGATCTCGCGGCAGGCTACAGCTACACGCGCGCGACCAAGGCCAACGGCATCACCAGCGCGGCCTCGTACCAGCAGTTCAACCTCTCGCAGTACTACACCATCTCGAAGCGCACGGGCCTGTACTTCGTGGAGGCGTACCAGCGCGCGGGCGGCCAGACGCTGGGCACGAACGGCGCGGGCAGCATCATCGATGCGACCGCCGATATCGGCGACGGCCAGAACGGTGCGCCGTCCTCGTCGCGCAGCCAGTTCGCGGGGGCGATCGGCATCGTGCATCGCTTCTGATTTTCACGCGTTCACACTCCGACGCGGTCTTCGCGGCGGCGCCATTGCGGCGCCGCCGCTTTTCGTTGCGCATATGCACTTTCATGGGCGAGGGCCGCGCGCGCGAAGCGCTGCCGCAGGGATGCCAGGTGAGTTCGGCAGCGCTGCGCTATCATGCAGGCCCGGCATCGCGAACCTGCGCCGCCGCTGCGCCCGTTCTACGCGCCTGTTCGTACGCGCTTGTCCATACAAATAACACGCACCTGACTAGACCGATGTTCGACTTCCATCTGACCGGGGGCGTCCTGCTCCCGCACATGCAGGCGTTCGATGTGCTCGCACTCTGCGGCATTGCCATTGCGCTCGTGCTCGGCGGCATGGTGAAGGGGGTGACCGGCATTGGCGTGCCGCTCGTCGCCATGCCGATCCTCACGCATTTCCTGCCGGTGAAAGAGGCTGTTCTGCTGCTTTCGATGCCGATCATCCTCGGCAACATTCCGCAGGCGCTCGAGGGCGGAGAGATGTGGAAGACGGTCAGGCAGATCGCCGCGCCGCTGATCGGCACGGTGATCGGCAATATCGTGGGCGTGGCCGTGCTGATCCGGATGGAGCCGCACCACGCGCTGGCCGCGTCGGGCGGCACGCTGATGCTGGCTGTCGTGCTGCTGCTCGCCGCGCCGCGGCTCACGCTGGCGCCGTCGATCGTCAAGCCGGTGGGCTTCGCGCTCGGCTTCGGCGCGGCGCTCATGGAGAGCATTGCGTCGGTGCCCGGGCCGCTGCTCGCGATGTATCTGATCGCCACGGGCGCGACGGGCCGCGTGTTCACCAAGCAGATCGCCATCATTCTGGTCGTGTCAGTGCTCACGCTGGTCACCACTTTCAGCGGCGGCGCGCATGCGAGCGGCGCCGACCTCGCGATCTCCGCCGCCGCGAGCATACCGTCCATCGCGGGCATGTTCCTGATCCGGCCGTTGCGCGACAAGCTGCATCCGATGGTGTTCCGCGTCGTCGTGCTCGTGTGCGTGCTGGCGGCGGCGGTGCAGATGATCATCAAGTCGGGCGTGCTTTAAGCGGCACGCGTAGTGCGGCCCACGCAGGGCGGCACGCGTAGTGCGACCCGCGTAGCGTGACCCGCGCGGAAATGAAAAAAGCGCCCGTGTGGGCGCTTTTTTCGCATGCGTCGCGACGATTCGCGAGGCGTTCAGGCAGCGCAAGGCATCAGGCCTTCTTGACGCGCTGGTCCGCCGGCGTGAAATCGAAGCTCGCGAAACTTCCGCCCTGATAGCGCTGCGCCACCGCATCGAGCGGGTTTTCCCGCGCGAGAATCTCGGCCGCGTAGTCTTCCGCGTCTTGCTGCGGCGTGAAACCCAGCCGTCCGGCATCGTCGTTCGCGCCGCTTTGCACCCAGTAGCTGCGCGTATTGTTCGACACGCCCCACACGACCGCGAAGCCGATCGACTCCACATTGATCACGCGATCGACGAGATGGAACAGATCGTCGTGGCCGAACCACGTGCTCAGGTGGCGGAACTCGGTGGGCTTCGGCAGGCAACTGCCGATGCGCACGTTCACGGTCTCGATGCCGTGCTTGTCCCAGTAGAGCCGCGCGAGCGATTCGCCCCACGCCTTGCTGAGACCATAAAAACCGTCGGGGCGGAACGCGCAATCGAGCGTGAGCGGGTCTTCCACCGGATACATGCCGATCGCGTGATTCGAGCTCGCGAACAGGATGCGCTGCGTGCCGTGGCGGCGCGCGCCTTCGTAGATCTCGACGAGCCCGCGCAGGTTGTTTTCGATGATCTCGGGCAGCGGCCGCTCGACGCTCGTGCCGGCCATGTGGATGAGCACGTCGACGCCGTCGAGCAGGCGGTCGACCACTGCGGGATCGCGCAGATCGCCGTGCATGACATCTTCGCCGGCAACGAGCGGCGTGAGCGGCTTCGAGCCAGCCGCCGAGCGCAGGTTCACGCCGCGTTCGAGCAGGCCCTTGCGCAAGACGGTGCCGAGCTGGCCGGCCGCGCCGGACAATGCAACTTTCTTCACAGTGGGGTTACCTCACATAAAAACGCCGAAAGCCGGCGCCCGGGTGTGCTCCGGGCGCCGGCCGATGAAACGGTCAGGCTTTCACTCTGTGCGCCGGCTGGAGCGCGGCGCCAACCGCATGATTGCGTTCGTTGTCCTGCTGTTGATTCGAGATCAGCCGCCAGGCAACCACCGCGCCGATCAGATCGAACAGCATGAGGCACACGAACAAGGGGTTATAGCCGATCGTGCCCGCCACCGCACCGACGATGAGCGAGAACACCGTCGCGCCGAGGTAGCCGAACATGCCCGAGAGGCCGGTGGCCGTGGCCACTTCGTGCTGGCCGAAGACGTCGGAGGCGAGCGTGAACAGGGCGCCCGAAATGGTCTGGTGCGCGAAGGTGCCCACGCAGAAGAGCGCGATGGCGGCATACGGGCTCGCGACGAGGCCCACGCAGGCGGGGCCGATCATCAGCACGGCGCCGGTGGCGATGACGAGCTTGCGCGAGGTGATGAGCGAGCAGCCGAACCAGCGGATGAACAGCGGCGCGAGATAGCCGCCGATCAGGCAGCCGAGGTCGGCGGCGAGAAACGGCATCCATGCGAACAGCGCGATTTCCTTCAGGTTCATGTGGCGCACGGTGACCATGTAGAGCGGGATCCACGCGCCGAAGGTCTGCCATGCCGGCTCGGCGAGCATGCGCGGGATGCCGATGCCCCAGAAGCGGCGCTGCTTGAGCACTTCCTTCCACGACGGACGCTTGCCCGCGGTGCTCTGCTGCGCGGCGTCCTGGCCCGCGCGGATGTACTCGGCTTCGTCCTGCGAGAGCATCGTGTGCTCGGCCGGCGAGCGGAAGAATACGAGCCACAGGGCCACCCAGATCAGCGCGACGCCGCCGGTCAGCACGAAGGCGAATTGCCAGTTGTACTTGAGAATGCACCAGACCACGAGCGGGGGCGCGAGCATCGCGCCGATCGACGTGCCGGTGTTCAGCCAGCCCGTGGCGACCGAGCGCTCTTTGGCCGGGAACCACTGGCTGATGGCCTTCATGCCGGCCGGGAAGATGGCGGCTTCGCTCACGCCGAGCAGGCCCCGGAAGAAGGCGAGCGAGGGCCAGCTGGAGGCGAGGCCGTGCAGCATGTTGGCGATGGCCCAGCCGAACGCGAAGATGGCGAAGCCGATCTTGACGCCCACGGAGTCGAGCACGAAGCCGGCGATCGGCTGCGCGAGTGCATAGCAGCCCTGGAAGGCGGTGACCACGTACGAATACTGCTGCGTGGACATGTGGAGCGTTTCGGTGAGCGTGGGCGCCGCCACGGAAAGCGAACTGCGCGCGAGATAGTTGAAAACCGTGCCGATCATGATGAGGCCGATGATCCACCACCGAAGCCCCTTGATAGTCTTGCGTTGCACTGCTCGTCTCCTGTCGTGCCGAAGCCTGATTCCGGTTCCATGCCAGCGGGGTGCTGCCTGGAAGTTGTATGCGTGTGCTCGCCGGCCGCGCGTGGGCCACGTTGTCATGCAACCTGGTGACCCTGTGCTGCCGCTTTACCGACGCTTTCCCCGTTCGCGGTGCATCCTGTGCATTCGTTTGCCGGCGCACTGTATCTGGCTGGAACGGATGCGCTTTGAGTTTGTCATGTAAGACATCATTCTATTTACGTCAAAGTTGTAAAGCAAATATTGTGTCGATGGGGATTTCCCTGGGGCGCGTGGAGCGTCGCGTGCCTGCTCGCGCCGTCAATCCGCGATGGTCGCGGCGATAAGCGTGTGATTGCGTGCGATCGCCTGCGTGCTGGCCGGGTGAGCCGGGTTGTCGGATGACTGGTGCGCCCCCGAGGCGTGCCGGGCTGGTTGACAATTTTCGTGTTGTATTACAACAATGGTGGCGTGATGCTCGACAGTGTTCGAGCCGCCTGCGTGCGCGGCCTGCCGCGCAGCCCAAAAAAATGGACGAGACACGATGAATTCACCTGCCATTGCCGTCAGCGAACAAGCCCTCGAACAACTGCGCCATGTTTCCACCGCGACGCTGACCACCCAGCTTTTCAAGCACGGGCTGCGCAACGTCTTCGTGCAGGGCGTGAAGCCGCTTGCCGTTCCGGCGCCGGGCGCGCCCAATCTGGTCGGCCCGGCCTTCACGATGCGCAACATCCCGGCGCGCGAAGACCTCGATCAACTGAGCGCGTTCCAGAACCCCGAGCATCCGCAGCGCAAGGGCGTCGAGACCGTGCCGGCCGGCGCCGTCCTCGTGCAGGATTGCCGCGGCGTGACCGACGCCGCCTCGATGGGCTCGATCCTCGCCACGCGCATGCGGGTACGCGGCGTGGCCGGCATGGTGTCGGACGGCCCCGTGCGCGACAGCGCGACGATTGCCGCGCTCGGCCTGCCGGTGTTCTGCGCGGGCGGTTCGGCGCCGCTCAATTTGTGCCGGCACCATACGGTCGACCTGAATGTGCCCATCGGTTGCGGCGGCGTGGCCGTGTACCCGGGCGACATCATCGTGGGCGACACCGACGGCGTGGTCGTGATCCCGCGCCACCTGGCCGAGACCGTGGCGCAGGCGGCATGGGAGCAGGAGGAACTCGAGTGCTTCATTACCGAGCGCATCGAGGCGGGCGCGGCGCTGCCCGGCACCTATCCGCCGAACGAGGCGACGCTGGCCGCCTACGCCGAGTGGAAGCAGGCGCGGCGTTGAGCGCCATCGCGCGCCGCACTGCGCAAGGCCGCGCCGGAATTTTTCTCTTTTTCCGATACGAAATAACGCAATAAACCATGGCGAAGTTTCAGGATCAGGACGTCATCGAAATCGTGCGCGGCGGCTCGCGCCTGCTGATCGCGCCGCAAGCCGGCGGGCGGTTGCTCTCGTGGCATCTGCATGGCGCGCCGGTCATCCACTGGCCCGATGCGGCCGACTGGAGCCAGCCGGCGCTGGTGCGCGGCGGGAATCCGCTGTTGTTTCCTTTCATCGCCCGCCATCGCGTGGACGGGCGCATCGGCTTATGGCGCGACGCGCGGGGCGTGGTGCGCGAAGTGCCCATGCACGGTTTCGCGCGCGAGTTGCCGTTCGACGCGCAAGTCGATGCGCAAGGCCATGGCGTGCGCATGACGTTGACCGACAGCGCAGCGACGTGCGAGGGCTTTCCGTTTCGTTTTCGCTTCGAAGCCGTTTATCGGCTCGTGGACGAAGCGACGCTCGACGTCGAGTTGATCACGACGAACACGGCCGGGGCCGAGGCGGCCCGTGCACGCGATACCGGCGATGCCCGCATGCCGTATTACGCCGGCCATCATTTCTATTTCGCCCTGCCGCATGCGCAGCGCGGCGAGGCCATGCTCGCGCTGCCGCGCAACGTGTATCGGCATCAACGGGCGGACGGCGCCACGACGGCGCCCGAGGCGGGCGCCGCGCGCTACACGCTCGACGACCCGCGAATCGTCGACCGGTTTCATTGCCTGGAAGGCGAGCCGGCGTGTCCGGTGCGCATCGAGATGCCCACGCTGCGGCGCGCCGTTGAAATCGATCTGCGCCGTCCCGGCTCGGTGCCCTGGTATGCCGTGACGTCGTGGACGCTCGCGCCCGATTCGGACTTCTATTGCGTGGAGCCCTGGCTCGGCTTGCCCGATGCGATTCACAGCGGTCTGGGTTTGCGCTGGCTGGCGCCGGGGCAGGCCGAGACGGCTGCGTTGCGCATCGGCGTGAGCGCGCTCGATTGAGGAACGGTTTTGAAGCGCGGTTTTGAAGAAGGGCGCGCGCGAATTCACGCTCGCTACAAGCCGTGCGGCAGGGGCGGCGCGCTCAATTCGCGCGCCGTATGACATACAAACCGGGACATACCTGACAACTCACCGCGTAGCACCTCACCATGTCTGAGCAAAAAGCGCCGAACATGCCGGCGCGGATTTACAGCGACATCCTGAACCGCATCATCGAAGGCGAATACAAGGAAGGGGAGCGGCTGCCGACCGAGCACATGCTCGCGGAACGCTTCGCGACCTCGCGCCCCACGGTGCGCGAGGCGCTCGCGCAGTTGCGCGCGGACGGCATCATCGCCACGCGCCACGGCTCGGGAACCACGGTCATGCGCCGCCCCGACCCGGACGTGCGCCGCTTCGCGCCGCTCGAAACGTTGTCGGACATCCGGCGCTGCTACGAGTACCGCGTGGTGGTCGAGGCGGGCGCGGCGGCGCTCGCCGCGCAGAAAGCCGACGACGCCGATATCGCCGCGATTCGCCACGAATGGGACAACCTCCAGACCCTCATCGAAACGTCGGGCATTGGCGCCAAGGACGACTTCGCTTTTCATAGGGCCGTTGCCCGCGCGTCGAAGAATCAGTTCTTCATCACCGCGCTTTCGGGCATTCAGGAACAGATGGTGTTCAGCATGAATCTGTCGCGCAATCTCTCGCTCGTGAAGTCCATCGAGCGGCAGCGCGTCGTGCAGCAGGAGCACCTCGAGGTGCTGGAGGCCATTCAGGCGCGCGATGTCGAGCGCGCCTCGCAAGCCATGCGCGACCATCTCGAGCGCGCGGTGAGCCGCATGTTCGGCTCCTGAAGCGGGTGTGAGCCGCCCATGAAAAAAGCGGGATTCGCTTCGTGCGAATCCCGCTTTTTTTCGACCGCACCGCCCGCCAGGGCGCCGGGTCAACCGCGCCCAGGGGCGTTGGTCCGGTTCGTTACACTGCCTGCTTCGCGCCGCGCGAGGCTTGAGCGGCAGCCTTCGATGCGGCCTTGGTGACGGCTTCGAAGTTGCTTTCGGCCATTTCGGTAGCCTGCTTGGCAGCCTTGCTCACCGATTCATAGGCGCCTTGCGCGGCCGTGATCGCCGACTTGAATGCAGCGACGGCGCTTTCCGAGCCGGCCGGTGCATTCTTCGCGGCGTTGTCGATGAACGACTGCACGGCGTGCTGCTGCTGCTCGATCTGGCTTTGCGCGGCTTGCGAGAATTCCGCCTGCGCGGCCGAGACGATCGCGTAGACATTGCGGCCGTAGGCCAGGGCCTTCTCGGCGGCCGGTTGCGCGAAGCCAGCCTGCAGGGCGAAGAAGCCTTGCGGATCCTTGGCCGAGAGCGTGCGCTGGGCATGTTCCTGGCCTTCCGCGATGGCGGCGCGAGCCGTTTCGATGTTCAGTTCGGCGAGCTTGACTGCGCCTTCGAACGCCTTGTTCGTGAGACCGAAGAGGGCTTCAAGACCGGCTTTCTGGGTGGCGGCGAATTGTTCGGGGGTAGGCAGAGTCATGTCGTCGTTCCTGAGGGTGGACCGCTACGCGTCGGTTCCGTTACGAAAAAAAGAAAACTTTCTGTCGATCACCGGTTCGCGCATTGGTGCGATGCAGCAATCGAGTCCATGATATCTCAAAACAAAGACGTGTCAAGAGAATTTTTGTGCGTCGCAACATTTCAGTAAACGCTTGATTCGCATTGGAAATAGAGATACGGCGAAGGCGCCCTGAAAGCAACATGCGGTGCACGGAATTTCCTATGCGAAACGCATGATTCGTGTGTGGAATGGCGGCTCGAAATGGCGGATTTTTTCCGGCGAAATCATCCGGGCCGCGGCGTTGCGGATCGGAAACGGGAGATGCCCGGCCGGCGCCTCCCATCTCTAGCGCATGCGTTGCGCGGCCTGAACCGCTCAAGCGCAGCGCATCGCGACTCAGTGCACAATGGTCGTTCCCCGGTGTGGCGGGCAGCGCGCCGGGTCGTTCCCAATCGAGCCGCGACGCCCTTTGCAGCAACGGCTCGCAGCGCATCCGGCGAGCGCGGCTTCCCACCGGGCCGGAGTCATCGTTACAAGATCAGGGCAGGTGTTCTGCATGGGTCCGGAGCCTGCGCTCCGGCGCGAACGGCGGAACTCGCTCTGGTCGGCACGCGAGCTCCGGTCGACACAGGAGATGTGAAATGGCTGATTCGAGCGGCAAGTCTCTCGGCAAATCCACGACGGGCGCCGGCGCGCCGGCGGTTAGCGACCGCAACTCGCTCAGCGTCGGTCCGGATGGCCCGATCCTGCTGCACGACGTGCATTTTCTCGAGCAAATGGCGCACTTCAACCGCGAGAAGGTGCCGGAGCGCCAACCGCATGCGAAGGGCGCGGGCGCGTTCGGCGAGTTGAAGGTCACGGAGGACGTCTCGAAGTATACGAAGGCGGCCCTGTTCCAGAAGGGCGCCAGCACCGAAGTGCTCGCGCGTTTTTCCACCGTGGCGGGCGAGATGGGCAGCCCGGACACATGGCGCGACGTGCGCGGGTTCTCGCTGAAGTTCTATACCACCGAAGGCAACTACGATCTGGTCGGCAACAACACGCCGGTGTTCTTCGTGCGCGACCCGATGAAGTTTCCGCACTTCATCCGCAGCCAGAAGCGCCTGCCCGATTCGGGCTTGCGCGACGGCCACATGCAATGGGACTTCTGGACCAGCAATCCGGAGTCGGCGCACCAGGTGACGTATCTGATGGGCGAGCGCGGGTTGCCCAAGACATGGCGCCATATGAATGGCTACGGCTCGCATACGTTCATGTGGGTCAACGCGAAGGGCGAGAAGTTCTGGGTCAAGTACCACTTCCACACGAACCAGGGCATGCAGTTCTTCACCAACGCCGAAGCCGAGGCCATGGCCGGCCGCGACGCAGATTTCCATCGCCGTGATCTCTTCGAGGCGATCCAGCGCGGCGAGCATCCGTCGTGGGCGGTCTCCGTGCAGGTCATGCCCTATGCCGACGCAAAGACTTATCGCTTCAATCCGTTCGATCTGACCAAGACGTGGTCGCACAAGGACTATCCGCTCATCAAGGTCGGCACGATGACGCTCAATCGCAATCCGGAGAACTTCTTCGCGCAGATCGAGCAGGCCGCGTTCTCGCCG
The DNA here is from genome assembly GCA_031286755.1 of Paraburkholderia sp. Lineage (GTDB taxonomy): Bacteria > Pseudomonadota > Gammaproteobacteria > Burkholderiales > Burkholderiaceae > Paraburkholderia. Next base: position 28,409 of record JAITTX010000341.1, on the reverse strand, counting down.
GGCAACACGGTGCCGGGCATCGGCCTGTCTCCGGACAAGATGCTGCTGGGCCGCGCGTTTGCCTATAACGATGCGCAGCGCGCGCGCATTGGCACGAACTTCCACCAGTTGCCGGTGAACCGCCCGAAAACGCCCGTGCAGACCTATATGTTCGACGGCAACATGACGTTCGAGCACAGCGGTAACGCGCCAACCTATGCGCCGAACAGCGGCGGGCGTCCATGGGCCGATCAGACCGGAGCCGTTGAAGATAGCTGGGAGTCCGATGGTGAAATGGTGCGCAGCGCCTATACGCTGCATGCCGAAGACGACGATTTCGGCCAGGCGGGCCATCTCGTGCGCAACGTCTTCAACGACCAGCAACGCGCGCAACTCGTCGAGCAGGTGGTGGCGAGCATGGGCGGGGTGCGCAGCCCGGTGCGCGAGCGCGTGTTCGAGTACTGGAAGAATGTCGATGCCGACATCGGCCGCCAGGTCGAAGCCAAGGCGGGCAGCGGCAAGTGAGGGCCACCCTGGCTGGGCCGCTAGTGCGCTGAATGCCTGAATTGGCGCGTGCGGTCGAGCGGAGAGCCGGAGCGGTGCATATGCACCGCTCCGGCTTTTTTTCATCGATGCCTGTGTGCTTGTGCGCGGCGCGAGGCTGCGGGCGCATAATGCGCGAGGGAATAAATCCGCCGCGCGGCGCGTTATTCCAGACTGAAACGTTACGGCATGCTCACGTGAAAACTTCCCTTTCCACCAAACCTGGTTTCGAGGTCATGGCCGCCGCGCAGAAGTACACGCGCGTTGCCGTGCTGTTGCACTGGTCGATCGCGCTGCTGATCCTCGCGAATGTCGCGCTCGGCCTGACCGCCGCGCTATTGCCCGACGGCACGCTGTCCGACGAATCGATCCGCTTCGTCATCGACACGCACAAATCCATCGGCATTACCGTGCTGGGCCTGGCTATCGTGCGCGTGCTGTGGCGCTGCGCGCACCGGCCGCCTCCGCTGCCTGCGGAGTTTCCCTCGTGGGAGCGCACGGCGGCGCACGCCGCGCATGTCGCGCTGTACCTGCTCATCTTCGCGATGCCGCTTTCGGGCTGGCTGCACGACTCCGCCTGGGTGGCCGCCGCTTCGCATCCGATGTATCTGTTTGGCCTTTTTCAGTGGCCGCGCATCGGCTTCATCATGAATCTCGATCCCGCAACCAAAAACCAGTTGCACGATCAATTCGGCGCGCTGCACACGGTTTGCAGCTATGCGCTGTACGGCGTGCTCGCGCTGCATGTCGCGGGTGCGCTGAAGCACCAGTGGATCGATCGGCATTCGGTGCTGCGCCGGATGATGCCGTGAACGCCGCTAACAGGACACGCCTGGACGACTCGCTCGACGAGGCGCTCGCGCGCACGTCGCCGCGCCTCGCGCCGCCGCGCACGCCGTTTGTCAGCATCGCGATTCATCTGGGCGTCATGGTGCTCTGGTGCGTGCTGTTTGCGCGCGCGTTTTTTCTGCAGGGCGTGGTCGCGTGGTCGACCGGCATTGCCTATGTGATCTACGACACGCTGCTGCTCGTGTTCGTGGCCTGGCAGGCGCGCGTGCTGCTGCGCCCTGCCGGTGTGGCGAACGCGGTTGCAGGCACGGCCGCTGCATCGGCATCCCCGTCGGCATTCACATCGGCATCGCCGGCTTCGCGGCCGACGCTCGGCGTGATCGTCGCCGCGCACAACGAGGCAACGGTGCTGCCGGTCACGCTCGACGCGCTGTTCGCGCAGACCCGCGCGCCGCAGCAGATCGTGATCGCCGATGATGGCTCGAGCGACGGCACTGCGGCGCTGCTCGCGAGGCGCTACGGCCTGGCCGACCCCGGCGAGGGACGCTTGAGCCCGCCTTCGCCCGGCTATCCGAATCTGCGCTGGCTGAGGCTGCCGCACGGCGGCAAGGCGCGCGCGCTCAACGCGGCGCTCGGCGTGATTCGCACCGACGCGGTGATGACCGTCGATGCCGACACGCTGCTCGAACCCGACGCCTGCGCCGCCATGGCCGACGCGTTTGGCCGCGAGCCCGCGCTCGTGGCGGCGGCGGGGTTGCTCACGCCGGTCTGCGGCACCACGCCGAGCGGGCGTTTTTTCCAGTGGTTCCAGACCTACGAGTACATTCGCAATTTCGTTTCGCGTTTCGCGTGGATGCGCGCGGACAGCCTGCTGCTCGTCTCGGGGGCGTTCGCGGCTTTCCGGCGCGACGCGGTGATGGCGGTGGGCGGTTTCGATCCGCACTGTCTTGTAGAGGATTACGAACTGATTCACCGGCTGCGGCGCCACTCGGCGCGTGAAGCGCTCGGCTGGGACGTGCGCGTGATCGGTGCCGCCCGCGCCCGCACCGACGCACCCGGCACGCTCGCAAGCTTCCTGCGGCAGCGCCGCCGCTGGTTCGCGGGCTTCCTGCAGACCCAGTACTGGTATCGCGACATGACCGGGAACCGTCGCTACGGCAAGCTCGGCCTCATGATGCTGCCGGTGAAGGCGTTCGACACCGTACAGCCCATTTACGGGCTCACGGCGTTCGCGCTGCTGCTGGGCTTTCTCTTCGACGGGCGCTTCACGATCGTGCTGCCGGTGCTGGCGGTGATCGTCGGGAAGATTGCGATCGACCTCGCGTTCCATCTGTTTTCGGTGCATGCGTACCGGCGCTGGAGCGGAGACCGCGCGAGCTCCAGCTTCGGCATGGCGCTGCTCGCGGCGATTTTCGAGCCGTTCTCGTTCCAGTTGATGCGCCACGCCGGCGCCGCGCTCGGCTGGCTGCACTTCCTGCTCGGCCGCCGCAAGTGGGGCGCGCAGCAGCGCACCGGCCTTGGCGCAGCCGGGGGGCGCGGGACGGCGGCGTAGCCCGCACACCTGAATGCGCCTGAGCGCGCCCGGACGCAGCGCGGCGCGCGCATATCGGCCGGTGCACGGTATCCTCCTGGTGACAAGCGCAGCGCGAGCGCTCGCGCGACCTTCCACCAACAGGAGGCAAGCCGATGCAGCAAGACGACACGATCGCACCCGACCCGCAAGGCCATGACAAAACGCTGGACCGGAGCGGCGCCGACCGAGACGGTCCTCACGACCCCGCTCGCCGGCGCGTGCTCGGCGGGATCGCGGCTGTTGGGGTGGGGCTCGCGCTCGGCGGCTGCCAGTCGAACGAGCCAGCCGCGGGCGCCGCGCCGCGCAGCGCGGGCGACGCGCGCCTCGATGCGGCGCTGCGCGACCAGGTGCGTCACATCGTCGTGATCTACGCGGAGAACCGCAGCTTTGTTAACCTCTACGCTGGTTTTCCGGGTGTGCAGACGCCGCTCTCCGGCGTGCCGGCAGCGCGCTATACGCAACTCGACCGCGACGGCAAGACGCCGCTCGCGCAATTGCCGAAGATCTGGGGCGGCCTGGTTCCGCAGGCGCAGGAGCTCGACGGCAAGCGCTACATGATCGGCGAGCAGGCCATTACCGGCCTTGCGAACCAGCCGTTTCGCATCGTGGACGCGCACGGCAATCCGTTGCCGAACGGAATCAAAACGCGCGATCTCATTCATCGCTTCTACCAGAACCAGATGCAGATCAACGCCGGGCGCAACGACCAGTTCGCCGCGTGGGGCGACTCGGGCGGCCTCGTGATGGGGCACTACGAGAACTCCGCCGATACGCTGCGGCTCTGGAAACTCGCGCGGCAATACACGCTTTGCGACAACTTCTTCATGGCGGCGTTTGGCGGCTCCTGGCTCAACCACATCTATCTGATTTCCGCGCAGGCGCCGTACTATCCGGACATTCAGTCGAGCCCGGCGAAGCATCTGGTCTCCGTGCTCGAAGGCGACGATCCGCTCGGCACGCGTCTGAAGCTTGCGCCCAATTGCCCGCCTTCGGCGCTGGGCGGGCCTCCGAAGTTCGTGAACGACGGGCTCTTCACGCCCGACGGCTACGCGGTCAACACGATGGCGCCGCCGTATCAGCCGAGCAACGTGCGACCCGCGGAGGGAGGCAATCCCGCATGGGCCGACCCCGCCAATCCGCGCGTGCTGCCGCCGCAAACCTATGCGACGATCGGCGACCGGCTTTCCGCGAAAGGCGTCGACTGGGCCTGGTACAGCGGGGCCTGGCAATATGCGCTCGACCATCGCGACACGGGCGCCGTGCCCGACTTCCAGTATCACCATCAGCCGTTCAATTACTTCGCCAACTATGCGCCGGGCACGGCTGCGCGCGCGCGCCACCTGCGCGACGCGGGCCTCGGCGACGACCCGGCCACGAACCGCCTGCTAGCCGACATCGACGCGGGACGGCTGCCCGCCGTCACGTTCTACAAGCCGCAGGGCAACCTGAACATGCACGCGGGCTATGCCGACGTGGCGTCGGGCGACCGCCACATCGCGGCCGTGATCGAGCATCTGCAGCGCAGCGAGCATTGGGCGAACACGGTGATCGTGATGACGCACGACGAGAACGGCGGCTGGTGGGATCCGGTCGCGCCGCCGCAGGGCGACCGCTGGGGACCGGGCTCGCGTATTCCGGCGCTCGTGATCGCGCCGTTCGCGAAGAAGGGCTACGTGGACCACACGTTCTACGACACCAACTCGATCCTGCGCTTCATCAGCCGCGTGCATGGCCTCGCGCCACTCGACGGCGTGGCGGCGCGCGAGCGCGCCTGCGCTTCGCGCGAGCAGACGCCACCGGGCGATCTCACGGCGGCGCTCGAACTGGCGTGATGCTGTGGCGATGGTCGGACGGGTTGCTCATTGGAAACGCAATTGCCGCTTCCGTGACTGAAGCGATGAACTTGTCGTCCGATCAATGAGTTGGCGAGATCCCCAGGCGGTTATCAACAGAGTTGTCACCAAAAACTGTGGACAACTTTTTCGCGCAAAATTTGTGCATCCGCCGTGGCTTTCGGACACTTGCTGTTTTAAATCATGAGTTTGGCGCATATGTCCCAAGGTTGCCCACAAGGCTGTGAACAAAAACTGTGGACAAGCGCGGCACGGATTTTCGTATCGGCGGCAAATCTGCTGTGTCTGGAAACGGCGTGCACAATCCGATACACATCAGGGACTTGCCGCATTCGTCCCCGGGTTACGCACAGGGCTCTCAACAAAATCTGTGGATAGTGCGCTCACATGCTGACACGCCTTGCAACCGCCTTGCGCGAGGTTCGGCTTCGCGCCGATAATCGCGCTCATCACGCCTGATCGCGGCGCCCCGCGCGTCGCGGCTTCTCTTCCCACTCTGCGTCGCGCCGTGCTCAAGAACTCGCGCTTTGCCGGTCTTCTGCGTATTCCAGGTTTTCTGCCGCTCGCTGGCGCCACCCTGATGCTGGGCGTGGCGATGTCGTTCACCGCACCGTATCTGTCCTTGTTCGGCGTCGAACGCGCCGGCATGACGCCGTTCCGGCTCGGCGTGTTCATGACCGCGATCGCGGCGAGCGGCGTCATCGCCAGCACGGTGGCCGGGCGCTGGAGCGACGCCACGGGCAAGCATCGGCCGCTGCTGCTCGCTTCGCTGTGCGCGGCCACGCTCGGCTATTTGTGCTTGTGCATCGTGCGCGACTACCGTCTGCTGCTCGCGGTGGGCATTGCGTTCATCGGCGCGGGCGGTTGCGCGCTCTCGCTCGTGTTCTCGTTCAGCCGTGCGGCATTGCCGGCCGCCGACGATGCCGAGCGCACCTTCGCGAGCGCCACGCTGCGCACGATTCTTTCGGCGGCCTGGGTGTTCGGGCCGGCGGTGGGCGCGCTGGTGCTCGCGGCCACCAGCTTCTACGGACTTTTCCTGTTCGCGGCGGCGAGCTTCGCGGCATGCGGCACGATCGTCTGGCGCATGCGCGAGCCGCGCCAGGACGAGCACGCCACGCAGCATCTGATGACGCGGCCCACGGCAGGGGAAGTTGCAGCGGAGCAAGCCGAAGAGGCCGCGGCGCCTTACGAAGGGCAGCCGCTCGTTCAAGCCGAGGTGCAGCCGCCGGTGAAGCAGCGCGTGCGCGTGAGCGCGCCCGACGTCTCGCAGAGCGACATCATGCGCGCGGTGGTTGCGCTCACGCTCATCGGCCTTGCCGCCAACGCGACGATGATCGTGCTGCCGCTCTATATCGTGCATGGGCTCCAGGGCACGCGCATCGACGTTTCGATCATGCTCGGGCTCGGCGCGTTCATGGAAATTCCCATGATGCTCGCGCTCGGCGCGAAGGCCTCGCGCCTGAACAAGCTGCGCTGGCTCGCCGCCTGCGCCGTCGTGCATGCCGTGTACTTCGTGTCGATGTCGGCGGCGCCCGGCGTGCACGCGCTCATTCCCATGCAGATCCTCAACGCGTTCGTGGTGGCCGTCACGTCGTGTCTCGGCATGACTTATGTGCAGGACCTGATGCCCGACTCGCCCGGTCGCGCCACGGCGCTGTTCTTCAACGCCGCGCGGCTGGGCTCGATTCTTTCCGGTGTGCTGTCGGGCCTGCTCGTGCAGGCGTTCGGGTATCGCGGCACGTTCCTGTTCTGCGGTGTGCTCGCGCTTTGCGCGCTCGTGCTGTTCGCCGTTCCGGGCGAGCTGTATCCGCACATGGCGCGCGCCGTGCGGCGTCATGCGAGAACGCGCTTCGGCACGCGCGCGGGGCAGGGCCGCGGCGCGGACAGTGCTGGCGGCACCAGGCATCGCGACGATGTAATTGGTGATCCTGATTAATTTTCGGCGCACACCGGGGCCGCGCAATCTCTGCGCCATCAATCGCCGCGCGGCCTCGGAAACCTTCAGTGCATGTACGTGACGCGGCGCGCGCGGTGGCTCAGCCGCAGGCCCGCGTCGAGCAGCGCGATGGCGAACCAGCGCGCCGTCTTGAGCATGCCGCTCACGCACGGCGCCGGCAGCCAGTCGTTGAGCAACTGCACGGCGGCCTCGCTGCGCGTCGATTGCAGCAGGGCGATGACCTGCAGTAGCGAGCCTTCGTCTTTCGCGAGTTCGGATGCGCAACGGCAGCGCGTATCGAGCGGGCGGCACGAGGTGCGGCACAGCGCGGCCATCAGCAGCTCGAACTGGTCGATGCCTTCCACGGCGAGCCCGGCCTCGGCGAGCACGCCCCGCCAGTTTTCGGCCTTGCCATACGCATCGCAGTGGGGGCGCAGCCAGGTGCGCACCGCGCGCAGCACGGTTTGTTCGGCGCTGTCCGGGTGCTGGACGAAGGTCTCGTCGATGAGCGTGTCGTTTCGCTCGAATGGGGCGGTGTGGTTCATGAAGCCTCCTGTCGGCTGGAATGCGTGCTTCAGCACGAACTCCGGCTTCATGGTGCCGTAAGTCATCATCAAATGCAAATGATTCTCATTTGCAAAATAAATCAGCGCCAATTCAAGATCGTTCGATACATCGACAAAGAGGCCCGGATCCGGCAGCAAGCCAGAAAAGACTCTTCCAGGCAAACGGCTTAATTCAGGGGCCGGAAGGGGCTAAAGTGCCGGCCATGCGTGTACCAGCGCCGCTGGCGCACCGTGAGAGTTGACCCCGGCCGGCAAGCGGCCGGGGTTTTTTTTGCACCGCGCAAACGCGCGCGGGGCGGGGCTGGCACGGTTCCAGGCACCCTGCGGCGATGCATAAGTCATTGAACCGAAAGAAACAAGTAAGGTATTATTCGGGCCGCACGAAGCGACGACATGTCGCTCCCGGGCTGGTCATGGAAGTCGCAAGGGGCACTTTCCAGATCAAAAAGCATGTGCGCAGAGCAATTTGTTGTATTTCGTCTTAGTATGAATCTGATTAAAAACAATGACTTGCATCAATCGTTGATCTGGTTCGAGTTGTTGCGCTGCAAAACTTCCGTATTCCGATTACCCTCGTTAACCCTTGAACGTGTGTTGCATTTCGCCTCGTAGCTGACAAATCCGTTACAGCCTGTCTGGTCCGATTTTCACCCCACGTCAATCTTTCAATTTGCCTGCGCCCGAGTCCGTGCGCCGAGGAAGCTATTCGCTCCGCATTTTTAAGGTCCCGTTGAAATGCATTCCGTTCCATTCCTGAGTCTGGCGATCTGGATTCCCATCCTGTTCGGCGTAGCCGTGCTGCGCGTCGGGTCGGACCGTCATCCGCAGCGCGCCCGCTGGCTGTCGTTGATCGGCGCCGTTGTTGGCCTGCTGCTGACCTTGCCGCTGATCACGGGGTTTGACAACCACGTTGCCGGCATGCAGTTCGTCGAATTCCGCAACTGGCTGCCCGAGTTCGGCGTGGCCTGGCGTCTCGGGATCGATGGCATTTCGATGTGGCTCGTCGTGTTGACCGCGTTCACCACGCTCGTGATCGTGATTGCCTCGTGGGCCTCGATCACGGTGCGCGTCGCCCAGTACTTCGGCGCGTTCCTGATTCTCTCGGGTCTGATGGTCGGCACCTTCGCGGCCACCGACGGCATGCTCTTCTTCGTGTTCTTCGAAGCGACGCTGATTCCGCTGTACCTGCTGATCGGCACGTGGGGCCACGCACGCCGCACCTACGCCGCGGTGAAGTTCTTCTTCTTCTCGCTCGCCGGCTCGCTGCTGATGCTGCTGTCGATGCTGTACCTCTACAGCCAGTCGCACACCTTCGACATGTCGGCGTGGCATGACTTGACGCTCGGCTTCGTTCCGCAGATTCTCATCTTCATCGGCTTCTTCGCGGCCTTCGCGGTCAAGGTGCCGATGTGGCCGTTCCACACCTGGCTGCCCGACGTCCACCTCGAAGCACCCACCGGCGCAACCGTGCTGATGGCGATGCTCAAGCTCGGCGGCTACGGCTTCCTGCGCTTCACGCTGCCGATCACGCCCGACGCCGCGCACTTCTTCGCGCCGGCGATCATCACGCTCTCGCTCGTGGCCGTGGTGTATTCGAGCCTGCTCGCGCTCGCGCAGACCGACATGACCAAGATGCTCGCGTACTCGACGGTTGCCCACATGGGCCTCGTCACGCTGGGCCTGTTCCTCTTCAACCAGATCGGCACCGAAGGCGCGATCGTGCAGATGATCTCGTACGGTTTCGTCTCGGGCGCGTTGCTGCTCTCGGTCGGCGTGCTGTTCGATCGCACGAAGACGCGCACGATCTCGGCCTATGGCGGCGTCGCCAACGTGATGCCGCGCTACGCCGCTTTCATGATGCTGTTCTGCATGGCCAACCTGGGCCTGCCGGGCACCTCGGGCTTCGTGGGCGAGTTCATGGTCATCATGGGCGCGATCCGCGTGAACTTCTGGGTCGGCGCGATTGCCGCGACGACCGTCATTCTGAGCGCTGCGTACACCCTGTGGATGTACAAGCGCGTGATCTTCGGCGCTGTGGCGAACAAGAGCGTGGCGAAGCTGGCCGACATCGGCCGCCGCGAAACGCTGATCTTTGCTTCGCTCGCAGCGCTGGTGCTGGCAGTGGGCCTCTATCCGAAGCCCATGACCGATGCGATCGAGCTCTCGGCGGCGAACCTCGTCACCCAGGCCGGCCGCTCGAAGCAACCCGTCGACGATGGCGCGCCTGCGGAAGCCGTGCGCGCGGGCACCGATGTTCGTGCCGCGCAACACTCGCCGACGTGATGCAAGCGCAAGCAAGTGATCAGTAAGGAATGACGGCGCACCTGCGCGCCGCCCCGCCATGAGGCGGCGCGGCGCGCGAGTGCGTCTGGAAGGTTTCGAATTTTAAGATTCGAAAAGAGCCGCTGCGGATCGATGTCAAGGCGGAAACGGAGCGCGATGTGCGTGTGTTCCCGAGGCGCGACAAACCTCGTGAACACATGCGACATAGTGTCTCAATTCTGTTTTGGCAAAGGTCATTTTCTGCATTCATTGATTGTCTTCGATCAGAGCGGCTGTATGATTCGGGCGCGCTTCCTTTGTCGAATGTCAGGGGATGTGTCCGGAACTATTCAATGAATGAATTTCAGGCAAACGTGATGAAAAGAACGACCTTGCAAAGGTTACTGCTTCCCGTCAGTGCCGGATTGGCCATGTGTCTTTCCGGATGCAACATGGAGGTCCTCGACCCCAAAGGTAGCGTGGGCATGGCGGAAAAGTCGCTGATCGCGACTTCCACCTGGGCCATGCTGATCGTGGTGATTCCCGTGATCATCCTGACGCTGTGGTTCGCGTACCGCTATCGCGCGTCGAACCGCAACGCCACCTATGCGCCGAAATGGTCGCACTCGACGGCCATTGAAGTCGTCGTCTGGACCGTCCCGACGCTGATCATTCTGTTCCTCGGCGTGCTCACGTGGAAAACCACGCACGAGCTCGACCCCTACAAGCCGCTCGAATCGAACGTCAAGCCGATCCGCGTCGAAGTGGTCGCGCTGGACTGGAAGTGGCTCTTCATCTATCCGGACCTCGGCATTGCAACGGTGAACCAGCTGGCTGTGCCGGTGGGCACGCCGGTCAATTTCAGCATCACGTCCGACTCGGTGATGAACTCGTTCTTCATCCCGCAGCTTGGCACCCAGGTCTACGCGATGGCGGGCATGCAGACGCGCCTGCACCTGATCGCCGACCACGCCGGCGACTACGCGGGCATCTCGGCGAATTTCAGCGGCAAGGGCTTCTCGGACATGAAGTTCCGCACGCTCGCAACGAACCAGCAAGACTTCGACGCATGGGTCCAGAAGGTCAAGGCGTCCACGACGTCGCTTTCGATGGATCAATACGCGACGGTCGCGCAGCCGAGCGAGAAGGCTCCGGTTGAGTACTTCTCGACGGTCGACCCGAAGCTCTTCAACAACATCATCGCGAAGTACAACAACGGCCACGTCACGAATTTCAGTGACCCGTCGTGCGTGACCAAGGGGTAACCAGGCATGTTCGGAAAACTTACACTGGATGCCATTCCGTATCACGAGCCGATTATCGTCGGCACGATGATCGGCATGGCGCTCATCGGAGCACTCGTGCTCGGTGGCGTCACTTACCTCGGTAAGTGGAAATATCTCTGGACGGAGTGGCTGACGAGCGTCGACCACAAGCGTCTGGGCGTGATGTACATCGTCGTCGCCCTCGTCATGCTCGTGCGCGGCTTCGCCGACGCCATCATGATGCGTACCCAGCTCGCGCTTGCGTACAACGCGCCGGGTTACCTCCCGCCGCATCACTACGACCAGATCTTCACGGCGCACGGCGTGATCATGATTTTCTTCATGGCCATGGCCTTCATGGTCGGCCTGATGAACATCATCGTGCCGCTGCAGATCGGCGCACGCGACGTGGCGTTCCCGTTCCTGAATTCGCTGTCGTTCTGGATGACCGCTGTTGGCGCGGCCCTGCTGATGATCTCGCTGGTCGTCGGTGAATTCGCGCAAACCGGCTGGCTCGCGTATCCGCCGCTTTCGGAGCTCGCATACAGTCCAGGGGTAGGCGTCGACTACTATCTGTGGGCGCTGCAGCTCTCCGGTGTCGGCACGCTGCTGACCGGCGTGAACTTCTTCGTCACCATCATCAAGATGCGTGCCCCCGGCATGACGATGATGAAGATGCCGGTGTTCACGTGGACGGCGCTGTGCACGAACGTGCTGATCATGGCTTCGTTCCCGGTCCTGACCATCGCGCTCGCGCTGCTCGGCCTCGACCGCTACATGGGCATGCACTTCTTCACGAACGATGGCGGCGGCAACGCCATGCTGTACCTGAACCTGATCTGGGCCTGGGGCCACCCCGAGGTGTACATCCTGATCCTGCCGGCGTTCGGCATCTTCTCGGAAGTCGTCTCGACCTTCGCCAAGAAGCCGCTGTTTGGCTACAAGGCGATGGTCTACGCGACCTGCGCGATCATGGTGCTGGCATTCCTCGTGTGGCTGCACCACTTCTTCACGATGGGCTCGGGCGCCGACGTGAACGCGTTCTTCGGCATCGCGACGATGATCATCTCGATCCCGACCGGCGTGAAGATCTTTAACTGGCTGTTCACGATCTACCGTGGCCGTCTCGAGTTCAATTCGTCGGTGCTGTGGACGCTCGGCTTCATGGTCACCTTCACCATCGGCGGCATGACCGGCGTGATGATGGCGATCCCGGGCGCGGACTTCGTGCTGCACAACTCGCTGTTCCTGATTGCTCACTTCCACAACGTGATCATCGGCGGCGTGCTGTTCGGCTATCTCGCCGGCATGAACTTCTGGTTCCCGAAGGTGTTCGGCTTCAAGCTCAACGAGAAGCTCGGCCGGCGCGCGTTCTGGTTCTGGCTCACGGGCTTCTATGTCGCGTTCACGCCGCTGTACGTGCTCGGCTTCATGGGCGCAACCCGCCGTCTGAACCACTACGACAATCCGGCATGGCATCCGTGGATGCTGATCGCCTGGTTCGGCGCCGTGCTCGTGCTGATCGGCATCGTGCACCAGTTCGCACAGCTGTACGTTTCGATCCGCGATCGCAACCTGCCGGAAAACCGCGACCTGACGGGCGATCCGTGGGGTGGCCGCACGCTGGAATGGTCGATCTCGTCGCCGCCGCCGTCGTATAACTTCCCGGTCATCCCGCACGTGAGTGAGCTCGACGAATTCGCCCACATGAAGGAAATGGGCCGCGAAACGCCGGACGTCGCGAACACGAAGTCCAGCGACATCCACATGCCCTCGAACACGAGCGCAGGCGTCTTTATCGGCTTCTTCAGCCTGGTGCTCGGCTTCGCTGGCATCTGGCACATCTGGTGGCTCATGATTGCGGCTTTCGTCGGCATTCTCGCGACGGCAATCGGCTACAGCTTCCAGAAGAACGAGGGCTACTACATCCCGGCCGCCAAGGTCCGGGCAGACGAAGAACTGCGCAACCGCGCACTGGTCAAGGCGTTCGCTGACAAGCAGCGTCGTGGCAAGGTTGAAGAAGCACTGGAGGCCAACTGATGTCGACGCATACAAGTGCGGCCGCACTCGCGGAGCACGATCACCACGATCACCCGCCGTCACACTCGGTGTTCGGCTTCTGGCTGTACCTGATGACGGACTGCATTCTGTTCGGCTCGCTGTTCGCAGTGTTCGCCGTGATGCAGAACCAGTTCGCGGGCGGCCCGACCGGCAAGGACCTGTTCGACATTCCGGGTGTCGCGATGGAAACGGCAGTGCTGCTGCTGTCGTCCATCACGTACGGCTTCGCGATGATCGGCGCGCACAAGAAGCGCACCGGCCAGGTGCTGTTCTGGCTGGCCGTCACGTTCCTGCTGGGCGCGACGTTCCTGTACTTCGAACTGAACGAGTTCGCGCACCTGATCGCGGAAGGCGCGGGCCCGCAGCGCAGCGCGTTCCTCTCGTCGTTCTTCACGCTGGTGGCCACCCACGGTATCCACGTGACGTTCGGCATGATCTGGATGATCGTGCTGATGGTGCAGACGCTGAAGGCGCCGGCCATCGGCGAGCGCGAAATTCGCCGCCTGTCGTGCCTGAGCCTTTTCTGGCACTTTCTGGACATCGTCTGGATCTGCGTGTTCTCCTTTGTTTATCTTGCGAGCGTGATCTAAATGAGTGCTCATTCCATCCACGAAGAAGAAAGCCACGGCAGCTTCGGCGGCTATCTGGCGGGTTTCGTCCTGGCGGTGGTGCTCACGGCCGCTTCGTTCTGGCTCGTGCTGCATGGCGGCTTCTCGCGCGAAACCGCGCTGCTCGGCCTTGCCGCGCTGGCGGTCGTGCAGATCCTCGTGCACCTCGTGTTCTTCCTGCACATGAACTCGTCGTCCAGCCAGCGCTGGAACGTGACCGCGTTCGCCTATACCGTGTTGACGGTGTTGATCGTCGTTGGCGGCACGGTGTGGGTCATGCACAACGTCGGCATGAACATGATGTCGCGTTGATCTCCTGTTTGTTTGCGTCCGGCGTTCGCGCCGGGCGTGACGGCCAGGCAAACGCCGCCTGGGCTTCGGCCCGGCGGCGTTTTTCATTTTGTATCCGGGATTTCGTTTCGGAAACGCCGCGTTCCAGCGGCTTGCCGCTCAGTCGTTGAAGCGCTGCCGCACGACTTCCGCAACGGCCTTGCCGAGCTTGTGGTGCTGGTCGGCTTCGTAGTGCACGCCGTCGGTGGGGCTGACTCTTGCGATTTCCCCGGCGTCGAGAAATGCCGAACCGTATTTCACCGCCACGCGTTCGTAGAGCGGCGCCAGCAGGCGCGATTTGACCGCGCCGCCCGTGAAGATTTCGCCAAGGAAGCCCACTTCGTCGATCGGCACCGGGGACATCAGCAACACATGCGGCGTCGAGCCGCCAGGGCCCGCGCGGCATGCCACGAGCGTTTCGAGCAGCACGTCGACCGAATTGGCGATGTCGGCGGGCGTGACGGAAAAGCGCGTCTTGAGATCGTTGGTGCCGAGCATGAGCGCGACCACGTCGACCGGCAACTGACTCTCCAGGCACGGCCGCAGATACGCGAGACCGTTCTTGTGATGACCTTCGATCGGATCGTCGTGAACCGTGGTGCGCGCGGGCAGGCCTTCTTCGATCACTCGCCATCCGCCGCCGAGCGTCGCGGCCAGCACGCCGGGCCAGCGCTCGGCAGGGCCGAAGCGCTCGAGCACGCCGGGCAGGTTGAGCGGCTTGGTGCCATGAGTATTGGAATCGCCGTAACAGAGCAGGGTGCGTGACGACATGACTGTCTCTCCGGGTGGTGAGTTTCCGATGCGAAATGGCCACGCGTCGCACGCCGTGCGTCGGGCGTAGCGCGCCGGCCATCGCGGTTCGATCGGCATTCGCTGCGCAAGACGCGTGCGGGCCGCTGGGCAATGACACTACATCAAATGTGAGATTACTAGACGACTGGTCTATTCGGCCTGTAACATGGCAGCCCATGAACGCAGCGCCAGCCGTCGAAACGCGGCAACACATTCTCGATACCGCCATGCCCATTCTGCTGGGCAAGGGTTTTTCGGCCGTGGGTCTCAACGAGATTCTCGCGGCCGCCGGCGTCCCCAAGGGGTCGTTCTATCACTATTTCGGCTCGAAGGAGGCGTTCGGCGAAGCGTTGCTGACGTCGTATTTCACCGAGTACGTGGAACGCCTCGAGGCGCAACTCGTGAGCGCGGCGGGCACGCCGGCCGCGCGGCTCATCGGTTATTTCGACGCGTGGCGTGTGATGCAATGTGCGGACGGTCCCGACGGCAAGTGCCTCGCGGTGAAGCTGGGCGCGGAGGTGAGCGATCTTTCCGAGCCGATGCGCGCGGTCCTGCGCCGCGGCACGGACGAGATCGTCGGGCGCATTGCGGCGTGCATCAAGGAAGGCTGCGCCGACGGGTCGCTCGCGGGTGTGAGCGATGCGGCCGTAACGGCGGCGGCCCTGTATCAACTGTGGCTTGGCGCGACGCTGATGGAGAAGATCCATCGTGACCGCAGCCCGCTCGACGCTGCAATGGCGACCACGCGGCAGTTGTTGAGCCTGCCGCCCGGCGTTTGATCGGGCGCGCATCGACGCCACGCAAGCAGCAGGATTCCAGCGAGCCGGAGCCCTTGAGCGGGCGCCATGCAGAGACCTCCTGGTGCGGCAAGTGAATAGACGACCGGTCTAATAGCGCGTGCATCGAATGCCGTGTCGACTGGTTTCGCGGGGGCGCGCAAGCGTCTGGACATCACCGAAAAGAGGAACGCCGATGAAGGTATTGATCGTTTTGACTTCGCACGAAGACCTCGGCAACACGGGCAAGAAGACCGGTTTCTGGCTGGAGGAATTCGCCGCGCCGTACTACGCGTTGCGCGACGCGGGCGCGCAGATCACGCTGGCTTCACCCAGGGGCGGCCAGCCCCCGCTCGATCCGAAGAGCAGCGACCCTTCGGCCCAGACCGATGCCACGCGCCGCTTCGATGCCGACGTCGCGGCGCGCGCGGAGCTTTCCAATACGAAACGTCTCGCCGATGTCGACGCGAGCGCGTTCGACGCCGTGTTCTATCCGGGCGGTCATGGCCCGCTGTGGGATCTTGCGGAAGATCCGGTCTCCATCGCACTGGTCGAGAAGACGATAGCGGCGGGCAAGCCGGTTGCAGCCGTGTGCCACGCGCCGGGCGTGCTGCGCCACGTGAAGGGCGCGGATGGCCGGCCGCTGGTGGCGGGCAAGGCGGTCACCGGCTTTTCGAATAGCGAAGAAGCCGCGGTGCAGTTGACCGAGGTGGTGCCGTTCCTCGTCGAGGACATGCTCAAGGAAAGCGGCGGGAAGTACACAAAGGCCGCGGACTGGGCAGCGCATGTCGAGACCGACGGGCTGCTGATCACGGGGCAGAACCCGGCTTCGTCGGAACCCGTTGCGCATGCGCTGCTTGCGGCGCTGCGCGGCAAGTGAGCATGGACTGGCCGTCCGCAAAAAATTGCAGGCGCGGCCAGCCTGGCTTCGAGCCTCTCGACCGGATGCCTCGCCCGCGAACTGCATCCGGCGAGCGCGCGGGTCTGCCGGTCGCGGGCCGCGCTCAACGGATCAAGGCCGTTGCGTGACGGCCGCCGTCCGTTTCTGATCTCCATTTCCTTTCGGCAACGCCAGGCATGTTGTGTCCGGCTGCGGTGTGGCTGTGCATATGCCGCCTGCCAGGCAACCGGTTTGGCCAGCGGTTTGGCCAGTGGCAGGGCTGCCGGTTGCCGACAGGAAATCCCGATTTTTCAACCCGGCGCAGGCGTCGCGCGTGATGCGGCTTGCGTCAATCAGTAACCGTTACGAGACCGGAGCCAGTCCCTGAAGTGGCAGCTCTGGTTGATACAGGAGAGCATTAGATGTCTGCATTGTTTGAACCGTTCAAGCTCAAGGGCGCGTCGCTGCGCAACCGTATCGCCGTTCCGCCGATGTGCCAGTACATGGCCGTCGACGGCATGCCGAACGACTGGCATCACGCTCACTACGCGCAAATCGCGCGCGGCGGCGCGGGCCTCGTGATTGTCGAAGCCACGGCGGTTTCGCCGGAAGGCCGCATCACGCCGGGCTGCACGGGCATCTGGAACGACGGGCAGGCCAAGGCCTTTGCACCGACGGTCGCGGCAATCAAGGCGGCCGGCGCGGTGCCGGGCATTCAGATCGCGCACGCGGGCCGCAAGGCGAGCGCGAACCGTCCGTGGGAAGGCGACGACCATATCGCCGAAGGCGATGCGGGTGGCTGGCAGACGATCGCGCCGTCCCCGATCGAGTTCGGCGCGCACCTGCCGAAAGTCCCGCGCGCAATGACGCTCGACGACATCGCACGTGTGCGCGAGGACTTTGTCGCGGCGGCGAAGCGTGCGCTCGACGCCGGCTTCGAATGGCTCGAACTGCACTTCGCGCATGGCTATCTCGGCCAGAGTTTCTTTTCGGAGCATTCGAACCAGCGCAACGACGCCTATGGCGGCAGCCTCGAAAACCGCAGCCGTTTCCTTCTGGAAACGCTGGCCGCGGTGCGCAAGGTGTGGCCGGAACATCTGCCGCTGACGGCACGCTTCGGCGTAATCGAATACGATGGCCGCGACGAGCAGACGCTAGCCGAGTCGATCGAGCTGGCCAAGGGTTTCAAGCGCGAAGGGCTCGACATGCTGAGCGTGAGCGTGGGCTTTTCCACCCCGGCGGCGCGGGTTCCCTGGGCGCCGGCTTTCCTCGCGCCGATCGCGCAGAAGGTGCGCCGCGCGGCGGGCCTGCCGGTGTCGTCCGCATGGGGCATCGGCGTGCCGGAACTGGCGGAGCGATGCGTCGCCTCGGAGCAGCTCGATCTGGTGATGGTGGGCCGCGCGCATCTCGCGAATCCGCACTGGCCGTACTTTGCCGCGCAGGAGCTTAAGGTCGAGCGTGCCGCATGGACGCTGCCCGCGCCCTACGCGCATTGGCTCGAGCGTTACAAGGTAAGTTAAGCAGGGCGATGGGCAATATTGCCCATCGGCAATTTTGTTGACGATAAGGAAATATTGATGAGCATTTATCTCTTTGCGAGCATCACGCCGAAGCCCGAACACGTTGCCGATATCGAGGCGGAACTGCGTCACATGGTGGCGCAAACGCGCAAGGAAGCGGGCAACCGCCGCTACGACTTGCTGCGCCGCGCGGATGGCGCGGCGGGGTTCTACATTTACGAAACCTATGTGGACGAAGCCGCCGTGCAGGCACATCGCGAGAGCGCGCATTACGTGGCGTTTCGCGCAAAGATCGGCGCCTGGCTGGCCGAGCCGGTCGACGTCAAGACCCTGACGGGCGTGGACATCGCAGCCTGAAACCGCTCTTGTGCGCGCATCGCGCCGATGCGCGCACAACCTTGTTTTTCCGCCCGGAAGGACTGGCCGTGCGGCCGGGTTGCATGCTGGCCGGCGCGCGTGGCACACGGCACACGCACCCAGCGTGCTGTATAAATATACAGTAGAATGCCAACCCAGACAGCCCGTGCCGGGCTGCGATCTGCCGGGCCGCGCCGCCCGGCTCCCCACGCGTTTCATCCACCCGGAATGCCAGCGCAAGTGAGCGATAACCGATCCATCCGAATCCGCGGTGCCCGCCAGCACAACCTCAAAAATCTCGACCTCGACCTGCACACCGGCCAAATGACGGTTGTGACCGGGCCGTCCGGCTCGGGCAAGTCCAGCCTCGTGTTCGACACCCTTTATGCGGAAGGGCAGCGCCGTTACGTCGAAACCTTCAGTGCCTATGCGCGTCAGTTTCTCGACCGCATGGACCGGCCGCAGGTCGATCGCGTCGACGGCGTGCCGCCCGCCATCGCCATCGACCAGCCCACCCCCGTGCGCAGTTCGCGCTCCACGGTAGGCACGATGACGGAGCTGAACGACCACCTGAAGCTGCTCTATGCACGTGCCGCGAATCTCTTCGACCGAGTGACCGCGCAGCCAGTGCGTCACGACACGCCCGAGACGATCTACGCGGAACTGCGCTCGCGCACGGCCGCGGGCGACCCGCGCCTTGTCGTGACGTTTCCGGTCGAGCTGCCCGAGACGACGACTGAAGAGGAAGTCGCCCAATGGCTTTCTGCCAGCGGCTATACGCGCGTGCAGGCGCAGCGCGAAGTGAAAACCGCCGATGGCACGCGCAAGATGCTCGATGTGGTGGCCGACCGTTTCCGCCTGCAGAACGTGGAAAAGAGCCGCGTCATCGAGGCGATCGAGGCGTCGCTCAGGCGCGGCGCCGGGCGCGTGAACATTTATGTCGTATCGGAAACCGACGCTGCGGCCGATGTTTCCGATGCGCAACCCGAGCCGCAAATCTGGCGCTTTTCCACCGGCCTGCATTGCCCGGACAGCGACCTGCGCTATGCGGACCCGCAGCCGGCGCTGTTCTCGTTCAATTCGGCCTACGGCGCGTGCGATGTGTGCCGCGGCTTCGGCCGCGTGATCGGCGTGGACTGGGGGCTCGTGATTCCCGACGCGCGCAAGACGCTGCGCGGCGGCGCCATCAAGCCGCTGCAGACGCCCGCGTGGAAGGAATGCCAGGACGACCTGCTGCGCTATGCGACCAAGGCCGGCATTCCACGCGACACCGCGTGGTCCGACCTGACCCAGGAGCAGCGCGACTGGGTGCTCAACGGCACGCCCGACTGGAAGGGCAGTTGGCAATCGCAGTGGTATGGCGTCAAGCGCTTCTTCCAGTACCTGGAGTCGAAGGCGTACAAGATGCACATTCGCGTGCTGCTTTCGAAGTACCGCAGCTACACGCCGTGCGAAACCTGCGGCGGTGCGCGCCTGAAAACGGAGGCGCTGCAATGGCGTCTGGGCACTGCGGACAATGCCGCCGAAGTGCTCGCGCCCGAGGCGCGCTTCATGCCGCACGGCGTGGCGTGGTCGCGTGCGCAGCTCGAAGCGCTGCCTGGTCTCACGCTGCACGACATCATGTTGCTGCCGATCGAGCGCATCCGCCGGTTCTTCGACGATCTTTCGTTGTCCTCGGCACTGCTTGACGACGCACTCAAGCTGCTGCTCGCCGAAGTGCGCACGCGCTTGAAGTATCTGTGCGACGTCGGGCTCGGCTATCTCACGCTCGACCGCCAGAGTCGCACGCTCTCGGGTGGCGAGGTGCAGCGCATCAACCTGACCACGGCGCTTGGCACGTCGCTTACGAAAACGCTGTTCGTGCTCGACGAGCCGAGCATCGGCCTGCATCCGCGCGATCTGAACCGCATCGTCGAGGCGATGCAGCGCTTGCGCGATGCGGGCAACACGCTCGTGGTCGTGGAGCACGATCCCTCGGTGATGCTGGCCGCCGACCGTCTGATCGACATGGGGCCCGGCCCCGGCGAGCGGGGCGGCACGATCGTCTACGACGGCACGCCCGACGAGATCCGCTCGTCCGGCACCTTGACGGGCGAGTACCTGGGCGGCCAACGCGCCGTTGCCGACGCCTCGCACTGGGCGCGCCGCGCTGTCGATGCGGGCACGCCGCGCCTCGTGCTCGAAGGCGCGAGCGAGCATAACTTGCGCGATGTGACGGTGGAGATTCCGCTGCGGCGGCTCGTGTGCGTGACAGGCGTCTCGGGCTCGGGCAAATCGACGCTCGTGCAGGACGTGCTGTATCCGGCGCTCGCGCGCCATCTGGGCAAGGCGACCGAAGCGCCGGGCGTCTACCACCATCTGGGCGGCGCGGAGCAGATCAGCGACGCGGTGTTCGTCGACCAGTCGCCGATCGGCAAGACCGCGCGTTCGAATCCCGCCAGCTACGTGGGCGCGTTCGACGAGATCCGCAAGCTGTTCGCCAGGGCGCCGCTCGCGAAGCAGCGCGGCTATACGGCGGGCATGTTCAGCTTCAACTCGGGCGAGGGGCGTTGCCCGACCTGCGGCGGCTCGGGCTTCGAGCACATCGAAATGCAGTTCCTGAGCGACGTCTATCTGCGTTGCCCGGACTGCGATGGCAGCCGCTATCGCCCCGAAGTGCTCGAAGTGAAAATCGGGCGCGGCGGCCGCACGCTTTCCGTGGCGGACGTTCTGGATCTCACCGTGAGCGAGGCGGCGCAGTGCTTCCGTGAGGATACCGAAGTATTGCGCGTGATCCAGCCGATCGTCGACGTGGGCCTCGAATACGTGAAGCTCGGCCAGCCTGTGCCCACGCTTTCGGGCGGCGAGGCGCAGCGCCTGAAGCTCGCCGGCTATCTCGCGGAAACGGCGCAGGCCAAGGGTAAGGAGAGCACGGAGCAAGCGGCGGGTGGGCGCCTTTTCATGTTCGACGAGCCCACGACGGGTCTGCATTTCGACGACATCGCCAAGCTGATGCGCGCGTTCGGCAAGCTGCTCGCGGGCGGCCATTCGCTGCTCGTGATCGAGCATAACCTCGACGTGATCCGTGCCGCGGACTGGCTGATCGACCTCGGTCCCGAAGGCGGCGACGCGGGCGGCGAGGTGGTGTGCGTGGGCACCCCGGACGACGTGATCGCATGCCCGCGCTCGCACACGGGCGCGGCGCTCGAGCGTTACGAAGCCGCGCTCGGCCATGGCGCCGGCACGCTCGTTGCGGAAGAAGAGGGCGTGGCGCTGCAAACGGCGTTGCGCGCGGCGCAGGCGCGCCGCGAGATTCAGGGCGAGGACGTGGTGCGCATCGTGAACGCGCGCGAACACAACCTCAAGGCGCTCGACGTCGACATCCCGCATGGCCGCTTCAATGTGATCACCGGCGTCTCGGGCTCGGGTAAGTCCACGCTCGCGTTCGACATTCTGTTCCATGAGGGCCAGCGTCGTTACCTCGAGTCGCTGAATGCCTACGCGCGTTCCATCGTGCAGCCCGCGGGGCGGCCGGAAGTCGATGCCGTCTACGGCATTCCACCCACTGTGGCCATCGAGCAGCGCCTTTCGCGCGGCGGCCGCAAGAGCACGGTGGCGACCACCTCCGAAGTGTGGCACTTCTTGCGGCTCCTGTATGTGAAGCTCGGCGTGCAGCATTGCGTGCACGACGGCACGCCGGTCACGTCGCAGAGCGTGGACGCGATCGTCGCGCAACTGCTGCGCGAGCATCGCGGCGAGCACGTGGGGCTGCTCGCGCCGCTCGTCGTGAACCGCAAGGGCGTGTACACCGATCTCGCGAAATGGGCGAAGGCGCGCGGCAATACGCATCTGCGCGTGGACGGCGAATTCGTGCCGGTCGCGCCGTGGCCGAAGCTCGACCGTTTCCGTGAGCACACGATCGAGTTGCCGGTTGGCGATCTCGTGATCGAGCCCGAAAACGAGGCGCAATTGCGTCAGATGCTCGATGTCACGCTCGAAGCGGGCAAGGGCATCGTGCATCTGCTGGCGCCGCTCGATGGGCTCGATCATGCGCTCGGCAACGGCGGTTCGACTGCGCACATCGGCGCGGTGAAGGTGCTCTCGACGCGGCGCGCGTGCCCCGTGTGCGGCACGAGCTATCCCGAGCTCGATCCGCGCATGTTCTCGTACAACAGCAAGCACGGCTGGTGCACGACCTGTGTGGGCACCGGCCTGGCACTCACGCGCGAGCAGCGCGCGGCTTATGACGATACCGTTCTGGCCGCCGACGATCGCGGCCGCGAACAGACCTTGCCGTCCGAAGAGCAGGAGCCGGATGGCATGGTCGACGAGCCATGCCCGGATTGCCACGGCACGCGCCTGAATCCCGAGGCGCGCGCGGTGACGTTCGACGAGCATGCGATCGTCGATGTGGCGCAGTGGACCGTGGCCGAAACGCGCCGCTGGGTCGAAGCGCTCGAACTGAACGGACGCGATGCGCAAATCGCGCGCGACGTGGTGAGCGAAATCCGCAGCCGCCTGCAGTTTCTCGAAGAAGTCGGGCTCGGCTATCTGAGCCTCGATCGCGCCGCGCCGAGTCTCTCGGGCGGCGAAGCGCAGCGCATTCGTCTCGCGGCGCAGCTCGGCAGTAATCTGCAGGGCGTGTGCTATGTGCTCGACGAGCCGACCATTGGCCTGCATCCGCGCGACAACCAGATCCTGCTCGACGCGCTGCGCAACCTTGGCGAGAAGGGCAATACGCTCGTCGTCGTCGAGCACGACGAAGACACGATCCGCCGCGCGGATCACATCATCGATATCGGGCCGAGCGCCGGCAAGCGCGGCGGACGCGTGGTCGCGCAGGGCAAGGTCGCCGATCTCGCGGCGCAGGCCGACTCCATCACGGGCCGCTATCTCGCGCATCCGATCGTGCATCCGTTGCAGCCGCGCCGCGAAGTGAAGCCGGCGCGCGCGGGCCGCGAAGCCGTGCCCGCGCAGTGGCTCACGGTGCACGGCGGCAAGCTGCACAACCTGCGCAACGTGACGGCGAACATTCCGCTCGGCCGCCTCGTGGCGATCACCGGTGTGAGCGGCTCGGGCAAGTCGACGCTCGCGCGCGACGTGCTGCTTTCGAATCTGCTCGATGCGGTGGGGCGCTCGGTGCTGTCGTCGCCGGCGGAGCGCCGCGCGCGCAAGGCGGTGAAGGCAAGCGCCCCAGGCGCGGCGGAGCGCCGTTCGAGCGTGCTGGCGCGCACGAGCGCGCGGCCGAAGCTCGATGTTTCGCATACGTGGCAGGGCTGCGACTCGATTAGCGGATGGGAAACCATCGACCGCGTGCTCGAAGTCGACCAGACGCCGATCGGAAAAACGCCGCGCTCGTGTCCCGCCACCTATATCGGCGTGTGGGACGCGATTCGCCGTCTCTTTGCCGATACGCTCGAGGCGCGCGCGCGTGGCTACAGCGCGTCGCGTTTTTCGTTCAATACCGGCGATGGCCGCTGTCCCGCGTGCGAAGGCCAGGGCGTGCGCACGATCGGCATGAGCTTTCTTCCCGATGTGAAAGTGCCGTGCGATGTCTGTCATGGCCAGCGTTTCAATCCGGAAACTCTGGCCGTGACATGGCGTGGCCGGAATATCGGCGAAGTGCTCACGATGGAGATCGACGAGGCCGTGGAGTTCTTCGGCGCGATGACCAGCATTGCGCATCCGTTGCAGCTCATGAAGGACGTCGGGCTCGGCTATCTCACGCTCGGCCAGCCGTCGCCCACGCTCTCGGGCGGCGAGGCGCAGCGCATCAAGCTCGTCACGGAACTGTCCAAGGTGCGCGACGACATCACGCGGCGCGGCCAGAAGGCGCCGCACACGCTCTACGTGCTCGACGAACCCACCGTGGGCCTGCACATGGCGGACGTGGCGCGCCTCATTCGCGTGCTGCATCGTCTCGCCGACGGGGGGCATAGCGTGGTCGTGATCGAGCACGACCTCGACGTGATCGCGGAAGCCGACTGGATCATCGATCTCGGTCCCGAGGGCGGTGTGGGTGGCGGCACGATCGTCGGCGCGGCGAATCCGGAAGGGCTCGTGAAGATGGCCGCGAGCCACACCGGCGCGGCGCTCGGGCCGGTACTCGCGCGGGCGGCGAACGGCGTGCAGCCGTCACTGTCCGCCGCGCCGCGCGATGACGTGGCGGGCGAGGCCGCCACGGACGGCGTGCGTGCCGCGAACCGGCGCGCGAGCGCCTCATGAGTGCCCCATGAGCACCGCGTGAGCGGATCCGGTTTGACGCCGGCGAGCGCGCTGCGCGGGCCTCGCGGGCGTCAAACCGCTTGATCTGGGCGGCTCGCGCAAGGTATGATGGGCTCCGCTTGCAGCAAGTCGCCGCGCATTTTTGGCGACACATTCTGGCGAGTGGAGCAGCGGACCTCAGATCCCCTCCGAACCGGCCGCGGGTTTCCTACCCTGGCCACCTCATCAGTGCAGCAGGGCTTCGCGGCATCTGGCGAAGCCTTTGTCTTTTCAGGGCAAACGAATCGATATCGATTGACGCCTTGTCCTTGCGATGCGAGAGGAATTATCCGATGTTCGACCTCGACGGTGAGGCGCGCGAACGGCTCATCCTGTGGATTAAACGCCGCATGGAAGAGTACGACATTACGCTCGAAGATCTTGAATTATCCATTGCCGAAAGTGAACGGCAGCCGATGTACCGCGATGCATATGGCAATACCTGGAATGGGGAAGGCGACATGCCGACCTGGCTGTTGCGCTACAAGCATGCAGGGCAGGACATAGAGCATTTCCGTTGCTAGCGGGCAAGGCGGCGCGTGGCGGCCGCGGGTGGACCCATGCGCGCCGCGATCTTCCTGATTCTGCAGGCTGCCTGGCGGTTTGAGTCATTCCGGCAATAATTCAGTGTCGTTTTAAAAATACCTTTCGGTGGATATTGCCCATTTAATCAATGGCGCTTTGTTTGCATCCGCCCATTCCGGTTTGACCATAAGCCGTTTAAGCGCATATTCGTCGGAAGATCGTTGATCTTGCCGATTGGCCGCGCCGTGGAGTTGCGCCACAATACCGGCCATTGCGCTTATGCCGTATCCAGGGGGGCGAATATGGCGTTATTGGTGGTGGGTCTTGCAATCTTCATTGCCCTGCATTTGATTCGCGTCGTAGCCGCGCCCTGGCGCGAGGCGCAGATCGAGCGTTTCGGCATGCCGGCCTGGCGCGGCGTCTTCGGGCTGCTCTCGATTGTTGGCATCGTGCTGATCGTCTCGGGCTACGGACTCGCGCGGCGCTATCCCGTGCCGGTCTGGCTGCCGCCGTTCGGCATGGCGCACGTCACCGCGCTGCTGACTGCGATCGCCTTCGTGATGGTCATGGCCGCCTGCGTGCCGGGCAATCACATCAAGCGCGCGCTGGGCGGCCAGCCGTTCTTGAGCGGCGTGGCGCTCTGGGCGTTTGCGCACCTGCTCGCCAACGGCACGCTGCACGCCATCGTCCTGTTCGTCTCATTGCTGGCCTGGTCATTGGTCAAGCTGCGCGCGGACCGGCGGCGCGAGCGCGAGGCCGGTGTCGTTTATGCGCAGGGCACGCTCGCGCGCGACGTGCTGGTAATCGTGATCGGGCTCGTTGCGTGGGCGATATTCGCCTTCTGGCTGCACGGCGTGTTGATCGGCGTGCGTCCGCTCGGCTGACGCGGGCCGCAAAAAAGAAGCCTGCTCGAGGCAGGCTTCGTCAAAGTACGACTCGGAGTTCCGCGATCAAATCGCAGCCCTTGTAATCTTGGGGTCTGTTCGTGAAAGCCTCATGAAGGCGCGCCAAAGGCGGATCTGCGGCGTGGCCCGCGACAGGCGCCGCCGCGCAACCTCACATCACAGATCGAAGAACACCGTTTCGCTTTCGCCCTGCATGCGGATGTCGAAGTGGTAAACGATATGACCGGCCTGCTCGCTGCGGCGCGCGACCAGCGTGTTGCGGCGTGCTTCGGGTACCGAGGCGAGCACCGGGTCGGCGGCATTCGCAGCGGCTTCGTCGTCGAAATAGATGCGTGTGAACGTGTGCGTGAGCATCCCGCGCATCATGACGATCACGTTGACGTGCGGCGCTTCGCCCGCCTGCTCGCGGCCCGGCTTCACGGTGCGCACGATGAAGCGCTGCTCGGGATCCGTGCCGGTGCCCACGCGCGCGAAACCGCGAAAGCCGGTTTCCGCGACCTGCGCGCGCGACGCGGGGTACTGGCCATTGGCGTCGACCTGCGAGAACTCCAGCATGGCGTCGAATACCGGGTTGCCATCGCCGTCGATTACGCGGCCCATCAGCGTGATGTGCTCACCGGGCGTTTGCGGTCCGGCCATCTCGGGCGTGAAGAGGCTCTTGAAATCGAAGTCGTATTGCTGCGGGCACAGCCCGTAGGCGAAGTACGGGCCGACCGTTTGCGAAGGCGTTTCTTTGAGTGCCATGATCAACGCTCCATGGGGGTCTGGTTCGGGCCGCGCAGCACGATGTCGAATTCGTAGCCGAGTGCATAGCCTTCTTCGGTGGTGTCGAGCGAGAAGCGCGAAACCATGCGATCGCGCGCCTGCTCGGGCGTGCCCTGGAAGATCGGGTCGTAGGCGAGCAGCGGGTCGCCGGGGAAATACATTTGCGTGACGAGACGCGAGCCGAAGTAATCGCCGAACAGCGAGAAGTGAATGTGATTCGGCCTCCACGCATTGGGATGATTGCCCCATGGGTACGCGCCCGGCTTGATCGTGAGGAAGCGATAGCGGCCTTCGTTGTCGGTCAGGCAGCGTCCAGCGCCCAGGAAATTCGGATCCAGCGGCGCATCGTGCTGGTCCTGTTTGTGGACATAGCGTCCCGCCGCGTTGGCCTGCCAGATTTCGACCAGCGTGTTGCGCACCGGCTTGCCGCCTTCGTCCAGCACGCGGCCCGCGACGATGATGCGCTCGCCGAGCGGCTCACCGTTGCGCGCTGCATTGCGCGTGAGATCGTGGTCGAGCGCGCCGAGGTCTTCCGCGCCGTACACGGGCGCATGCAGATTGCGCAATTTTTCCTTTAGTGGAATCAGCGGCAGGGTCGGGCCGCGTTTGACCGATGAGCGATACGGCGGATAGACATACGCCGGATGCGAGTCGAAGTCGCGCGGCGACAGGAAGGACTCGTCCATGGGGGTGTCTCCTGGCAGGATTGTGGGCGGAAGGTGCGCTGCGCGGCGGACGGTCGCAGCGCACGCATGCCGCCACTTTATCCAAGGCGAAAAGTTATGCAAAATGACGTTTTCTCGCATCTCGTATAACCAATCGTTATGCAAAACCGGCTTGCGGACTCGCGCGTCAAATTTCGCCATCTTCAGTGCTTTCTCGCGGTTGCCCAGTTTGGCAGCGTGCAGCAGGCGGCCGAGAGCCTGTCGATTACACAGCCAGCGGTTTCGAAGACAATCGCCGAGCTGGAGTCCGCGCTCGGCGTGAAGCTGTTCGAGCGCGGGCGGCACGGGGCGGTGCCGACGCGGGAGGGGCAGCTTTTCATGCCGCACGCGAGCGCGTGCGTGAGCGCGCTGCGCCAGGGCGTTGCGCTGCTGGCGCGCGAAGAGGGCGCGGTGGCGGCCACGCTCGACATTGGGGTGTTGCCGACGGTGGCGACCGCGCTCGTGCCGGCCGCATTGCGGCGTTTCGCCGGCGAGTGGCCGCGCGTGAGCGTGCGGCTCATGACGGCAGCCAACGCGGAATTGCTCGAGCGCCTGAAAGCGGGCGCGATCAGTTTCGCGCTCGGACGCCTTGCGGATCCGGAGCGCATGGTGGGCCTGAGCTTTGAGCAGCTCTACAACGAACCGCTGGCGGTGGTCGTGCGTTCGGGGCATCCGCTCGCGCAGGAGGCCGTATCGGCGTTGCCGCTCGCCCAGTTCCCCACGCAGTTTCCGCTGGTGCTGCCGCCATTTGGAACGCTGATTCGTCAGGCCGCGGACAGTCTGCTGGCGGCGTGGGGCGCGCCTCCGCTCACCTCGTTCGTCGAATTGCTGTCGGTTTCGGTGGGGCGGGCCCTTGCACTCGAAAACGACGCAGTCTGGTTCGTGCCGTCGGGGGCGGTCGAATACGATCTGCGCGCGGGGACGCTGGTGCGTCTGCCGCTGCCGAGCGCGGGCGGCGAGGAGCCCGTTGGCCTGATCCAGCGCACCGACACGCAACCCACAGCCGCAGGACGCGCGTTGATCGACGCGGTGAGAGAGGCTGCGCGCGAACGTGGCGCGGCAGCGCATGCGAAACCGGCGCTGCGGCGTGGCCGCCGCCTTTCGGGCGAGGCAGCCGTCACGGCAGGCAAAGGGCGCTCCGGCGCGAGCAAAGAAAGATAAAGCGCCTGGATTTCAG